>DKBA01000178.1 GCA_002450985.1 Acidimicrobiia bacterium UBA6912 | reverse complement strand
GAGGCCGCCGAAGCGGCAGCCTCTACACTCCCTGGCTCGATGGCGATCTACCCGATCCGGACCTTTGGCGACCCCGTGCTCCGCACGCCTGCGGAGACGGTCGACGACGTCTCCAGCGCTCTCGAGCGGCTGATCGACGACATGCTGGAGACGATGTACGAGGCGCCTGGTGTCGGGCTCGCCGCCCCCCAGATCGGGATCCCGAAGCGCATCTTCGTCGCCGACATCGGCGAGGGCCCGTTTGTCATGGCGAATCCGGAGATCGTGGAGCTGTCCGCGGAGACGTGGGTGTTCGACGAGGGGTGCCTGTCGGTTCCTGGCCGCTTCTGGCCCATCGAGCGTCCGGCGTTCGCCAGGGCCAAGGGTCTCGACCTCGACGGCCGCACCGTCGAATATGCCGGCGACGAGCTCTTGGGTCGGGTCCTTCAACACGAGATCGACCACCTCGACGGCCTGCTGCTCCTCGAGCGGCTCCCGAAGCGGACCCGGAAGTCGGCGCTGCGCGACCTGAGGAAGGAAGCGCTCGGCTTGCCCGAAGCGTCCGTCTGATGCGTGCAGCGTTTCTCGGCACCCCGTCGGCCGCCGTTCCCGCTCTTGCTGCGCTGCTCGACGTCGCCGACGTCGTCCTCGTCGTCACCCAGCCCGACCGCGCTCGCGGCCGGAGCGGGCGGCCGGCGCCACCACCGGTGAAGCTGGCCGCTCAGGAGTGGGGGCTCCCGATCGCCCAGCCCGCCGACGCCGCTTCGCTCGAGGCCGCGATCAGGTCGGTGCCCGACCTGGACGTGGGCATCGTCGTGGCATACGGCCGGATTCTCCGCACCGACGTCCTCACCGCCACTCGCGTGGGGTACGTCAACGTCCACTTCTCGCTCCTGCCGCGATGGCGGGGGGCGGCGCCGGTCGAGCGCGCCCTGCTCGCCGGTGATGCGCTCACAGGAGTCTCGCTGATGCATCTCGACGAAGGGCTCGACACCGGACCGATCATCTCGGTCATCGAGACCCCGATCGCCGAAGACGAGACCGGCGGCACACTGACCGCACGGCTCAGCCACCTCGGGGCGAACCTCCTGTCGGACAGCCTGCCGAGCTTCATGGCGGGCGCACTGCAACCGGCCGCCCAGATCTCGGCCGGCGCCACGTTCGCCGCCCGGTTCCGTCCAGATGAGGCACACCTCGACCACGAGCGCCCGGCGCCCGTCCTGGAACGGCAGGTGCGGGCGTTCAACCCTCGCCCCGGGGCGTGGCTCACCGCAGACGGCGACCGCCTCAAGGTGCTCGCCGCCACCGTGGTCCCGCTCGCCCCCGCAGCGGGCTCGATCGAGGGTGTCGACGGTACACCGGTGCTCGGCACGAGCGACGGAGGACTGCGGCTCGATGTGGTGCAGCCGGCAGGCAAGGGGGTGCAGCCGGGGAGCGCGTGGCTCAATGGGCGGCGCGGCGCCCCCGCGGCGGCGGGCCGGTGAAACCGGGCGTCGGCAACCGATTGCGGGCCGCCGAGCTCGTGGTCAGAGTGACCGACGGCGGTGCGCACAGCAACGTGCTGATCGATCGCACCGACGGCATCGACGACGGCGGGCGGAGCANNCTTCGTCAACGCCGTATTGCGACGCGTGTCCATGGCACTCGATGCACCGTCACCTGATCAGGTCGGAGAGGCGACGACACCGTCGTGGATCTGGGAGCGTCTCGCCTCTGCGTGGGGACCAGGCGAGGCGGAGGCCTTCCTGGCGGCGGCGCTGGCACCGGCCGCCATCGGCATGCGGCTTCGCCCCCGGTCTGCGGAGATGGGCGAGCCGGTGCCCGGCATCCCGGGGGCGGCATGGGCGACGTCCCACGCCGCAGCGGCCGCCGCCGTCCCCGGCGCCGTGGTGATGGACCCGGCGTCGACGGCCGTCGCCGCTGCAGTGCAGGCAGAGCCGGGAATGACCGTGCTCGACGTCGCTGCCGCCCCCGGCAACAAGACCGGTGCGCTGTGGGATGCCATGGAGGGGGTGGGGCACCTCATCGCCGCCGACCGCCACCTGCGCCGGACCCGCGACGCCGCCGCCAGGTTGGGGCGTCTCGGGATGAGACCTCACTGGGTGATCGCAGACGGCGCCCAGCCTCCCTTCGAGCCCGGCAGCTTCGACCGGATCCTCGTCGACGCGCCCTGCACCGGTCTCGGGACGCTGCGCCGCCGGCCCGAGATCAAGCTCCGGCTCGAGCCTGCCGCCCCGGTGGCGCTCGGCGCAGTCCAGCGCGCCATCCTCGAGGCGACGTTGCCGTTGGTGGGGGAGGGCGGGCGACTCGTCTACGCCGTGTGCACCGTGTTTCCGGAGGAGACCGTCGATATCGCCGCGGAGTTCGGCGGCCGCCCGCCCGGCGACCTTCCGGGTCGAGTGTGGGGTGACGGGCTGTTGCTCGGACCGCACCTCACCGGCACCGACGGGATGTTCATCACGGTCTTCGACCGCTGAGGCCACTCCCTCGCTCAGGTGACGACGATCTCCTCGATGCCCGGTTCCGCCGATGGGTAACGGAGATCCAGGCCCTCGAGCGTCTCGATGAGCGTCTCGGCGACGACGAGGTCCCGGTACCACTTGTGGTTGGCGGGAACGACGAACCAGGGGGCATCCGGTGTGCTCGTCCTGGAGAGCACCGCCTCGAAGGCGGTCATGTAGTCGTCCCACCGCCGCCGGTGGTCGAGATCTGCGGCGTTGAATTTCCAGCGCTTCTTGGGGTTGTCGAGGCGTGACCTGAAGCGTTCCGCCTGCTCCTCTCTGGAGATGTGGAGGTAGAACTTGAGGATCGTGGTTCCTTCGTCTGCCAGCATCTGCTCGAACGCGTTGATGTGTTCGTAGCGGCGCTCCCAGCGCTCCTGCGGCACGAGATCGAGGACGCGAACGACGAGGACGTCCTCGTAGTGGCTCCTGTTGAAGACGACGATCTCACCCGCCGCAGGCATCTTCTCATGGACCCGCCACAGGTAGTCGTGCGAGAGCTCGGTGCTCGTCGGCGCCTTGAAGCTGGCGACCCGGACACCCTGTGGATTGACCCCTTCGAACACGTTGCGGATCGTCCCGTCCTTGCCGCCGGAATCCATGGCCTGGAGCACCACGAGAAGGCGGTGGCGCCCATCGGCCCACAGGAGGTGCTGGAGATCGGCGAGCTTGCCGCGCAGCTTGGCGAGCCGGGCGCGAGCCGCCTTCTTGCCGTCGTCCCACCCGTCTGTGGCATCCGGGTCGACGTCGACGAGCCGGACCTCCGTCCCGGATTCGATGCGATGTGCCGCCATGACCACCTCCACTGAGTGCTGCCCGCTCCGCTGCGGAATCTAACGCTCCGTGGCGACACGTCCGGTACTGCGCCGGGGCACTCTGCCTCTATGCTCGGCCGATGCGCAAGGCCGCCCGTATCGCACCGTCGATCCTCGCCGCCGACTTCAGCAAGCTCGGCGAGGAGATCGCCGCCGTCGCAGGAGCGTCTGACTGGCTGCACATCGATGTGATGGACGGCCACTTCGTGCCCAACATCTCGCTCGGCATTCCCGTCATCCGCTCGATCCGGCCCGTCACCGATCTCGTCTTCGACTGCCACCTGATGATGACCAACCCGGACGCCTACCTCGCCCCCCTGAAGAAGGCCGGCGCCGACCTCGTCACCGTCCACATCGAGGCGTTCCCCGACCCCGTCGCCATCGCCGCCCAAGCCCGCGACGAGGGGCTGGGCTTTGGGCTCGTCGTGAACCCGCCGACACCGTTTGCCGCGATCGAGCCGTTCGTCGAGCTGTGCGACGTCGTCCTCGTGATGTCGGTGCAGCCGGGATTCGGCGGCCAGTCGTTCATCCCGTCCGTGCTCGACAAGGTGGCGGCAACGAGGAAATTCGTTGACCTTCGGGCGCTGCCGACCGATATACAGATCGATGGAGGGATCGGTATCGACACCATCGGCGCCGCGAGGCGCGCCGGGGCCGACGTCTTCGTCGCGGGGAGCGCCGTCTTCGGGGCGGAGGATTCGGCCGCAGCCGCTCGTGAGCTGCGCCGCATCGCCGAGGAGGCCACAGACGACGGCCCGTGACGGCGATCGCCTGCGGGCGCACCGGGCGCAGCCATGAGGCAGCGCGTCCTCGTGGTCGACGACGACGCAGAGCTCGTTGCGTATCTCCGGCAGCGTCTGGAGGCGGCGGGGTTCGAGGTGGACGACGTCGCCGGAGCCGCGGACACCTGGAAGACGTTGCACCGCTCGCTTCCCGATATCGTCCTGCTGGACGTCGACATGCCGGAAGGCGACGGGCTCGCTCTGCTCCGCGGTCTGGCCTCGGACCGCGCCACCTCCGCCGTCCCTGTCATCGTCGTCACGGCCGGGCGCCGCAGCCGCGACCGGGTCCGGGCCCTCCGTCTCGGGGCCGACGACTANNGTCGAGGAGCTCGCCGCCAGAGTGCGCACCGTGCTGCGCCGGGCGCGTCAGCTGCGCGACTTGTCCCCGCTCACCGGGCTGCCGGGCAACGCGGGCATCACGCGGGAGCTCGCCGCCCGCATCGCCGCCCGCCGCCCCCTCGCCGTGATCCACGTCGACATCGACAACTTCAAGTCGTACAACGACACCTACGGCTTCCTCCGCGGCGACGGTGTGATCACGCTCTGTGCCCTCTGTCTGCAGCGGGCGGCTGCGGTCACGGCCGGACCGGCCTTCATCGGCCACATCGGCGGAGATGACTTCGTGGTCCTGCTCGACCCCGACGACGTGGCGCGCTTCTGTGAGCACGCCATCGCCGAATGGGACGAGACGATCCCGGACCACTACGACACCACCGACGCCGATCGCGGCTTCGTCGTCGTCGCCGATCGCCAGGGCGCGACACGGGAAGCGCCGCTCGCCACGCTGTCCATGGGCGTCGCCACCAACGCGGTTCGCCGCTTCTCCTCGGAATGGGAAGCCTCTGCGATCGCCGCCGAGATGAAGGAGTTCGCCAAACGCCAGCTCGGCTCGAACTACCAGATCGATCGCCGCAGGGGCTAGGCGCCGCCCCGCACCGGCGTCCGCTCACCACGCCGGCGGGCGCCGCCCGGGAAGCGTGGTGACGGGTAGTACGATGGGTCCACGAAAAGGCCCCCTTCAGGGCAGGGTGCAATTCCCGACCGGCGGTGAGAGCCCGCGACCCCCACCTCGGGGTGGATCCGGTGGAAACCCGGAGCCGACGGTGACAGTCCGGATGGGAGAAGGAGGGCGGTTGTGTCGCGACGCGCGCAGCCCGACAATCGAGCGGACGAGCCGCGCCGACCGGCACCTCTGGAGCGTGCCCTCGAGCTTGCGCGGCGCGAGCACCCTCATCCCAATCCCCGAGTCGGCGCCGTCGTCGTGGCGACCACGGGTGAGATCGCCGGCGAGGCTGCCCACGTACGAGCCGGGGAGCCGCACGCCGAGGTGCTCGCCCTCCGGGCAGCGGGGGACGCGGCCCTTGGCGGCACGCTGTATGTGACGCTCGAGCCGTGCGCCCACCATGGACGGACCCCGCCCTGCACCGAGGCGATCGTCGCCGCCGGCATCGGCCGCGTCGTGATCGCGGCGGGCGACCCGGACGGCAGAGTCGCCGGACGCGGCGTCGCCGACCTCGAGCAGGCGGGGATCACCGTCGAGGCCAACGTGGCCCGTACCGAGGGAGAGGCGCTCGACCCCGGCTACTTCCATCATCGCCGCACCGGGCGGCCGCTCGTGACGCTCAAGCTGGCGGCGACGCTCGACGGGCAAGCAGCGGCCGCCGACGGCACCTCGCAGTGGCTCACCGGGCCGGACGCCCGTGCGGATGCCCACCGGCTGCGGGCGCGTTCGGACGCGGTGATGATCGGAGCCGGCACGCTGCGCGCCGACGATCCCCGACTCGATGTCCGCATTCCCGGCTACGACGATCCCCAACCCCGTCCGGTGGTCATTGCGGGCGACAGCCGCCTGCCCAACGCGGCGCAGCTGTGGTCGCGCTCGCCGCTGGTCTACCGGGCCGCGATCCACGGCGACGAGCCGGAGACCGCCGAGGTCGTGACGGTGCCGGATACCGACGGCGTCGATCTCGACGCCGTCGTCAAGGACCTCGGGTCGCGCGGCGTCCTCGACCTCCTCGTCGAAGGGGGCCCCACCCTGGCGAGCCACCTGCTCTCAGCAGGTCTCGTCGACCGCCTCGTCGTGTACCTGGGCGCCAAGCTGGCCGGGGGCTCCGGGAAACCGATGATCGCGGGCGCCTTCAGGACACTGACGGACGCCGCCACGATCGAGATCCTCGGTGTGACCAGCCTCGGCTCGGACCTCCGCGTCGATGCCCGGCTCGTGGGGAGGGCCTGATGTTCACCGGCATCGTCACCGAGCTGGGAACGGTTGCGGCGGTTGCCGAGACCGACACCGGCCGCCGCATGCAGATCACGGCGGCTGCCACCGCCCGCGGCATGAAGATCGGCGACTCGGTCGCCGTCAACGGCGTCTGTCTCACGGCGGTCTCCGTGGGCGCCTCCGGCTTCACGCTCGAGGCGGTCGGGGAGACGCTCTCTCGCACCAACCTCGGCGCGCTCGGTGTCGGCGACTCCGTCGACCTGGAGCGGCCGATGGCGGCAAACGGGCGCTTCGACGGCCACGTCGTCCAGGGTCACGTCGATGCCGTAGGCACCATCGCCCGCATCGATGCCGAGGGTGAGGCGAGGCGCATCCGCGTCGCCGTGCCACCTGATCTCGACCGCTACCTGGTGGAGAAGGGGTCGGTGACCGTCGACGGCGTGAGCCTCACCATCACCGCCGTGTCGCGTCCCCGCTCCGACGCCACCTGGTTCGAGGTGGTGCTCATCCCCCACACGCTGGAGGTGACCGTGCTCGGGCAGCGTGCGGTTGGCGACGCCGTGAACCTCGAGGCTGACGTCATCGCCAAGTACGTCGAACGCATGATGGAGGCTGCACCGTGAGCGAGGCCGTAGCCCGCGCCGTCGCCGCCCTCGCCGAAGGGCGATTCGTTCTCGTCGTCGACGACGAGAACCGGGAGAACGAGGGGGATCTCATCCTCCCAGCCGCAAACGTGACGTCCGAGCAGATCGCGTTCATGGTGCGCCACACGAGCGGGCTGGTCTGTGTGCCGCTCGAGCGGGACCGCCTCGACGAGCTGGGGCTGCCGCTCATGGTCACCCAGAACACGGAGTCGTTCAAGACGGCGTTCACCATCTCCGTCGACCTGGTCCACGGCACCACCACGGGTATCTCGGCGGCCGATCGCGCCGCGACGATCCGGGCCCTCGCCGACCGGCGTTACACCGCCGCCGACTTCGCCAGACCCGGGCACGTGTTCCCGCTCCGATACACGCCGGGGGGCGTCCTCGTCCGCCCCGGACACACCGAGGCCGCCCTCGACCTCTGCCGGCTCGCCGGAACGGCGCCCGCAGGCGTGCTCTGCGAGCTCGTGGAGGATGACGGCACCATGATGCGGGGGAGGCGCCTGGTCGAGTTCGCCGTTGCTCACCAGATCCCGATGCTGTCGATCGCCGAGCTCGTGGCCCATCGGTGGACGACCGAGACGCTGGTCCGGCGCGAGGCCGAAGCGCTCCTCCCCACCGACCATGGCGAGTTTCGGGCGATCGGGTTCCGGTCGGTGCTCGACGGCACGGAGCATGTCGCGCTCGTCAAGGGCGAGGTCGCCGGCGCCGAGCGGGTGCTCACCCGAGTGCACTCCGAGTGCTTCACCGGGGACGTGCTCGGCTCGCAGCGCTGCGACTGCCGGGCCCAGCTCCACTCCGCGCTGACCCGCATCGCCGACGAGGAGCGGGGGATCCTCGTCTACAACCGCTCACACGAGGGCCGCGGCATCGGGCTGCTCAACAAGCTCTCCGCCTACCGCCTCCAGGACGAAGGGCACGACACCGTCGAGGCCAATCATGCGCTCGGTTTCGGCGCCGACATGCGCTCCTTTGCGCTCGATGCGCAGATCCTCACCGATCTGAAGGTGGCGAACGTCCGCCTGATGACGAACAACCCCGAGAAGCAGCGCCAGCTCGAGCTCTACGGGGTACGCGTGGTCGAGCGGGTGCCCCATCGCGCCGGCGTCGGGCCGTTCAACGTTCGCTACCTGGAGACGAAGCGCACGAAGCTCGGCCATCTCATCGAGGACGAGGGCGCATGAAGTCCGGTGCCTCCATCCAGGAGCCCGTCGACGCCACGGGGCTGCGGGTGGCGGTCGCCTGGGCGACCTTCAACGAGGCGGTCACCGGGGGCCTCCGTGAGGGCGCGGTGGCGTGGCTCGAGACCGCAGGAGCCGAGGTGGACGTCGTCGCAGTCCCGGGAGCCTTCGAGCTCCCCCTCGTCGCCCGGCAGCTCGCCACGAACCACGACGCCGTCGTCGCCATCGGAGCCGTGATCGAGGGCGAGACGGACCATTACGAGCACGTGGCCCACCGCGCCTCCGAAGGTCTGATGCGGGTGATGCTCGACACCGGCACCCCCGTCGCCTTCGGCATCCTCACCGCACGCGACCCCGAGCATGCACGAGTGCGGAGCATGCCGGGTCACGCCAACAAGGGCGCCGAGGCGGCCGAGGCGGCGGTGCGCACCGCGCTCGTGCTGCGCGACCTGCGTCCGGAGTGACTCGCGGGCGTTGTCGTGGCGGCCACGCGTACGTATACTCTCGGCCACAACCGACGCCAAGCGGAGGCGCTGCTTCCCACCCGGCCACCGCATGAGGTGCGCCGAGGTCGACTACCCCGACAGGCAGCACTCATCGTGCTGCCCGTTTTGCGTTCCGGGTCCCCCCCGGCGGGTCGTCGGGTGTCGGCACGAGAAGCCACCTGGGAGGTGCGTCCTATCACCAGCAAGGAACCGAGGGTCAACGATCGCATCCGCGCTCGTGAGGTTCGTCTCGTCGATCCCGACGGCGGCCAGATCGGAGTGAAGTCGATCGAAGAGGCCCGTTGGCTGGCCGACCAGCTTGGCCTCGATCTCGTCGAGGTCGCCCCCGATGCCCGACCGCCCGTGGTCCGGATGATGGACTACGGCAGGTACAAGTACGAACAGTCGGTACGGGCACGGGAAGCGAGGAAGAAGCAGACCCGCACCGTCGTCAAAGAGGTGCAGTTCCGCCCCAAGATCTCGTCGAACGACTTCGACGTGAAGCGAAAGCGGGTGGAGCGATTCCTCGGCGACGGCGACAAGGTCAAGGTCACGATGCGGTTCCGCGGCCGCGAGGTCACCCACCCCGAGTTGGGGAGGGAGATCCTCGAGCGACTCGTCGACAGCGTGGAGGGTCTCGGCACCGTCGAGACCATGCCCCGGCTGGACGGGCGGCAAATGACCATGGTGCTGGCGCCCGTCCGGCGCCCCACACCCCAGAGGGAATCCAAGAACGAACCACAGGACGCCGCCACCGAAGAGGAGTGACGGCGACCTCCGAGGAGCGTGAGAACGTGCCGAAACAGAAGACGCATCGCGGTGCCGCGAAGCGCCTCAAGGTGACCGGGACCGGAAAGGTCCGGCACATGAAGGCGTGGCGCGGGCACAACCGCCACAAGAAATCCGCAAGCCGATGGCGACGCGTGGCCGGCGAGGCCACCCTCACCGGCGGTGACGCGAAGCGGGCCCGCCGCCTGCTGGGCCGGTAGGAGGAGATCACCATGGCGAGAGTCAAACGCGCCGTCAACGCCAAGAAGAAGCGCCGCAAGGTCCTCGAACGCGCCTCAGGCGCAACCGGAGCGCGCAGCCGGAGATATCGGGCGGCGAGGGAGCAGACCCTCAACTCGCTGCAATACGCCTACCGCGACCGGAGGGCACGTAAGGGCCAGTTCCGCCGGCTGTGGATCCAGCGGATCAATGCGGCTGCCCGCCTCAACGGCACGACCTACTCCCAGCTCATGGCCGGGCTCAAAGCTGCCGAGATCGAGGTCGATCGCAAGATGCTGGCCGAGATGGCCGTGAACGATCCCGAAGCCTTCTCGGCGCTCGTCGCCGCCGCCAACGACGCCGCAGCCGCCAACCGCTGAGGACGAGCCCGTGACCGGGCGCGTGCTCACCTCCCCGCGCAACCCGCGGGTCGTCGAGCTGGCCAAGCTCCACGACCCGCGGCGTCGCCGCGCCGCGGGGCTCACCCTGGTCGAAGGCCCCCACCAGCTCACCGACGTCGTCGCGTTCGGTGCGGTCGTCCGTGAGGTGTTCGTGCTCGAAGGCGACGAGGCCGGGGGGGCGGCCGCAGCCGCGAGTGGCGCCCCCACCACCACCGTGGGCCACGGCGTGCTGCGCAAGCTCGCCGGGACGACGCATCCCCGCGGCCCGGTCGCCGTCGTCGAGATCCCGGACGGTGATCCACCGGTCGCGGCGGACACCGTCGTCCTGTGGGGCGTACAGGACCCCGGCAACGCGGGCGCCATCATTCGCAGCGCAGCCGCGTTCGGGTTCGGTGTGGCCGCCACGCCCCGGACCGTCGACCTGTGGTCGCCGCGCGTCATTCGCGCCGCGGCAGCGACCCAGTTCGGGACACGGGTCATCGCCCTGGCGACCCGCCCGCTGCCCCAGCTCGCCGCCGGTGGGCTGCGCCTCGCCGCCGCCGTGGCCTCTGACGGGATCGATCCCGCGTCGTGGGAGCCGGACGGGCCTGTGGCGCTGCTCGTGGGCAACGAGGCGCAGGGCCTCCCGGCCGATGTGGTCGACACGGCAGATGCCCGGCTCACCATCCCGCTCCAGGGAGGCGTGGAGAGTCTGAACGCGGCGGTGGCGGCCGGCATCATCATGTATGCGCTGAGCCGGAGACCGTGACGGCGTGTTCCCTCTCAGGGCAGCGTCGGGTAACCTGGACGTCATGCGCATGCGCCGCGTCGTCTACGCATTTACCTGCCGGGCATCGGCCCGGCCGGAACGACGCGCCTGAACCGCACCACCCGACCGCGATCCTGATGCCCGAGGCCCGCCTCGGGCATTTCTCGTTGGAGGACCAGACATGACCGACACCAGAGGGGAGCCGCCACCGGCGACCACTAACCTTGGCGACCCCATGGACCTCGCCGCCACTCTCTCCGAGCTTCGCGCCCGCGCCACCACCGAGGCTGCGGCGGCCTCCTCGCCTGAGGCGCTCGGCGCGGTCGAGGCCGACCTCGTCGGGCCCCGCTCGCCGATCGCCGAGTTGCGTCGGGGCCTCGGCTCCCTCGACCCGAGCGAGCGCGCCGCGGCCGGGCGGGCCATCCAGGAGGCGGCGGCGGCCATCCAGGAGACCATCGCCGGGCGCCGGGACGAGCTCGAGGCCGCGGCACGGGCGGCACGGATCGCCGCCGAGGCCATCGACGTCACGCTCGACTACCGGACGCTCCGCGTCGGCGGCCTGCACCTGATCCAGCAGGTCATCGACGAGGTGTCCGAGATCTTCGTGGGTCTCGGCTACAAGGTCGCAGAGGGCCCGGAGGCCGAGCTCTCCTGGTACAACTTCGACGCCCTCAACACGCCGCCCGATCATCCCGGCCGCCTGGAGTCCGACACGATGTACCTGGACTACGGCAGCGCCGAGGACGAGATGCTGCTCCGCGCCCACACGTCGCCCATCCAGGCTCGCTACATGGAGCAGCACCCGCCGCCGGTGTACATCGTCGCCCCCGGCAAGGCGTACCGCAACGACACCATCGACGCCACGCATCTGCCGGTGTTCCACCAGATCGAGGGGCTCGCGGTCGACGAGGCGATCACGTTCTCGGACTTGAAGGGGACGCTCGCCGAGTTCGCCCGGCAGTACTTCGGCCCCAAGACGAAGGTGCGGATGCGCCCGCACTACTTCCCGTTCACCGAGCCATCGGCCGAGCTCGATGTGTCGTGCTTCAACTGCGACGGCGGCAGCTCGGCGTGCCGCGTCTGCAAGGGCAAGGGCTGGCTCGAGATGCTCGGCTGCGGCATGGTGGACCCGAACGTGTTCGTCGCCGTCGGCTACGACCCGGACCAGGTGTCGGGCTTCGCCTTCGGCGTCGGTGTCGAGCGGCTCGCCATGGCGCGCCACGGCATCGAGAACATGCGCATGTTCATCGAGAACGATCTGCGCTTCCTGACGCAATTCCCGGGGTGAGAGATGCGTGTACCACTTCGCTGGCTCAGCGACTACATCGACCTGCCG
>DKBA01000271.1 GCA_002450985.1 Acidimicrobiia bacterium UBA6912 | reverse complement strand
GCTGACGGGCCCGGAGGGCCCGGCTGAGGGGGTTTCTTCCGCCGCGCTGCCGGGCGCAACGACCATCGCACCGCCACCACCAACCGCCGATCCAGGTGTCAGCCAGGGCAGAGAGGGAGGGTTCGGATTCTCCGCACGTCCCAGCCGGGTCGTAACATCGGGGGCTCATGGGTCGCACCCTCCGCCTCCTCCTCGCTGCGGCGTTCGTGTTCGCCGGCGTCGCTCCCGCCTTCGCCGCCGTGGGCGCATCCGACGACGCCGTCGTCGTCGCCGACGTACGCGGACCGCTCGAGCAACGGGCGCTCGACTTCCTCACCGACGTGGTCGAGAACGAACCCGGTCAGGTCGTCGTGCTCCAGGTCAACAACCCCGGCATCGCTTCGGGCGACCCGTCCGGGCTCTACGCCGCCGTTGCCGCGTCCGATCGACCCATCACCGCGTGGGTGGGACCGTCCGGCGCCGAGGCCTACGGCGGCGTCGCCGAGCTGCTGACCCTGGTCGCGTACCGCGGCGCAGCTCCGGGGGCCAAGGTCGGCTACCTGAACGAGCGCATCGCCGGTCAGGGCGCGGCCGAGCTGATCCAACCCGGGGTGGACCCGGCGGTGCGGTATGAATCGGTAGAGGTCGCCGACCCGATCCAGGGGATCGTCGACGAGGTGGCGCCAACGATCGGCCAGTTCATCGCGACCCTCGACGGCCGCGAGCTCCCCACTGCCGGCGGACCGGTCGTGCTCGACACCACCGAGCCGGCGACCGCAGAGGACGGGTCGGAGATCATCGTGGCGTCGGTCGACGTGCGCTTCCTCAAGCCCGGCCTCATCGATCGTTTCCTCCGGCTGGCGATCAGGCCGGAGGCGATGCTGTTCTTCCTCCTCGCCGGTTTGGCGATGGCCGCGTTCGAGTTCTACGCGGCGGGCGTCGGCATCACCGCCGGAGTCGCCGTCCTCAGCCTCTTCCTCGCCGGCTTCGGCATCGCCACCCTGCCGATGCGCTGGGTGTCGCTCGCTGCGGTGTTGCTGGGCATGCTCCTCTACACGATCGATTTCCAGGGCGCCGTGATCTCGTGGCGGGGCATCCTCGGTACGCTGCTGCTCGTCGTCGGTGGCCTGACCATCACCGATGCGGCTCCGCAATTCGGGCCGCGCTGGTGGGCGGTCATCCTCACGATCATCGGCATCGCCGCGTTCTACATGGTGGCGATGACGACGGTCGCCCGCTCTCGCTTCTCGACGCGAACGATCGGGCGCGAGCAGCTCGTCGGACGTCACGGCCACGCCGAGAGCGCCTTCGATCCGTTCGGCGTCGTCGAGGTCGACGGCGCACGGTGGCGGGCGCGCAGTCATCGAGCCGCCGGCATCGCTCCCGGCGACGCCGTTGAGGTCCTCGAGGTGACCGGGATCATGCTCGAGGTCGCCCCCGTCGATGACGAATCGGGCGGTGTTCGCGAATAGCAAGCGAATTCGCCAGGTTTTCCCTTGTGGCGTGCAATGATCGGCGGTAGGTTCCCCAGGCTGTTGGAGGCTCTCTGGGTCTGGAGGTTCCCCCCGATGACGTTGTCCCTCGACCGTACCTGGCAGCCGGTTGCCCTCTGTCGTGGCAATCACTCGCACTTGTTCTTCCCCCCCAGCGCGCAAGAGCGCAAGGAGGAGAGAGAACGCCGAGAGGCCAGGGCAAAGTCGATCTGTCAGATCTGCCCCGTTCGTTCACAGTGTCTGGACTACGCGATGGAGATTCGCGAGCCGTACGGCATCTGGGGCGGATTCACCGAGTCGGAACGTCGCCAGTTGCCGGCGGCGGCCGCCGTCTGACGGTCCGGACGTCACCCCGGCGGGAGGTCCACCCGCCCGCATCGAGCCACTCGAGCAGCGGGACGGCCTGCCGCCGGGTGACGCACAACGCATCACGGAACTCGGCAACGGTGAAGCCGTCGCCGAGATCGTCGAGACGGCGGATCACTGCGTCGAGCTGCTCTGGCAGGTAGGCGAGGTCCTCGCCGACCACGACGAGCTCGCCGCTGCGGATCAGGGCGTGGAAGTGCTCGCGCGACAGTCCGAGCGACGAGCTGCGCGGTACCGCGAGCCCGGCCTCGTGCAAGGCGGCACGAGCTGCGCTCCACGCCGCATCCTCCGCCGGGCTCCACTCCACACCGAAGTCGCGGCGCCGCACCACGGCCTGCTCGAGCACGAGCCCGCTGTCTGGCGAGCGCACGAGCACGTCGACGACCGCCGGGTCGAGCCGTGCGCTCGACGCGAGTGTGGCGAGTGGGATGCCGGGACGTTTCGGGTTCGCCGCGTGGTACTCCGACACCAGCGTGCCGAGACCGTCGAGGGAGGCTGCGGCCGCAGCCCGAGTCATCACCACGTCGCTCGCGGTGAAGGCATCGGCGACCCTGCCGCCTCCGGTGTCGGCATCGAGGGCCGAGGTCGTCGTGATCCCGCGCACATCGAGGAGCGTACGAGCCACCGCATCACGACCGGCCGTTGCCGCCGCACTCAGGGCGGCGGCCGAATCGCGAGCGGCGGAGATCGAGGCAGGCGCCGGGTCGAGCACGACGCCTCCTGCCACCACGACCCTTCGCCCCACCTCGCGCACGATGAAGCGGTCGCCCGCCCGCAACGGAAGCGGCGTGGCGAGCTGGAGCACGGCGGGGCTCGCCGCCTCGAGCTTCCTGGCGGCGAGCAGCCGTACCGACACCGGCCAGTGCCCGGTGCCGGCGTGGAGGTGATACGCCCCGCGATCTGCCACCGCTCCCGGCCACGAGCGGACCGGCCGCAGCTCGGCCAGGAGGCGCCGGGTGGTGCGAAAGGCGCCTCTGCCGAGCATCGTCCCCCGCTCGACGTCGGCTTTGTCGAGCCCGACGAGATTGAGCGCGGCTCGGGAGCCGGGTGCCACCGACTCGCTCTCAGTCTCGTGGCTCTGGATGGTGCGGATGCGCGCCTCCATGGCGTCGGGCCACAGGGTGACGGTGTCGCCGCGATGCAGCACGCCGTCGGTGAGGGTTCCCGTGACCACGAGCCCGGCGCCACCCACGACGAAGGCGCGATCGACCCACATGCGGGGCCGGCCGATATCGGGGGGAGCCCCGGCCGCGTCGAGCGCAGCGGCCAGTCGGTCGCGCAACTCATCCATGCCCGAGCCGGTCACCGGCGACACGGCGACGACGGGCCAGCCGGCCAGAGTGGTTCCCGCCGTCTGCTCGGCGACCTCGGCGGCGGCGAGCTCCACGAGGTCGGGGTCGACGAGGTCGGTGCGGGTGAGGGCGATGACACCGCGGTCGATGCCCAGTCCGTCGAGCACGGCGAGGTGCTCCTCGGTCTGCGGCATCCAGCCCTCGTCGGCGGCGACGACGAACAGCGCCACGTCGACGGCGCCCACACCGGCGAGCATGTTCTTGATGAAACGCTCGTGACCCGGCACGTCGACGAACCCGACGTGGTGGGGGCCGAGCGCCGTCCAGGCGAACCCGAGATCGATGGTCAGCCCGCGGCGCTTCTCCTCCTCCCAGCGATCGGGATCCCGGCCGGTCAGCGCGTGCACCAGGGTGGACTTCCCGTGGTCGACGTGGCCGGCCGTTGCGACGATGGGCATCAGGTGAGGGCAGTGACGATGTGCGGGTCGTCTTCTGGGAGCACGGTCCGCAGGTCGATGAGCAGGGCATCCGCACCGAGCCGTGCCAGCACCGGCGGGTCGGCGTCGAGCAGCCGCCGCCACCGCTGGGCGGGGCGGTCGGTGACGGCGAGCAGCGGCGTCGGAATGGTCTCGCCGGGAACCGACCCCGCCCCCGGCACCGATTCTCCGGTGACGACCTCTCCGGCGACACCTGAGGCGGCGACGACCTGTTCGATTCGGGCTCGCAGCGATGCCGCATCGACGGACGCCATCCTCCAGAACGGGATCTCCGCGCCACGATCGGTGCCGTAGAGCTCGAAGGTCACGGTGAGGGCGGCGAGCGTCGGCCCGTCGAGCCGCATCGCCCGCATCAGTGGGTGGGCCGCCATCTTCCCGACGAGCTCGCGACCGCCCACGATGATCCCGGCCTGCGGTCCGCCGAGCAGCTTGTCTCCGCTGAACAGCACGACGCCGGCGCCGGCCTCGAGGGTCTGGCGGACGCCGGGCTCGTCGGCGAGCCAGGCGGGCGGGGTCCCGCGCAGCCAAGGGGTCCTCGTGTCCAGCAAGCCGCTCCCGACGTCGGCGATGAACGGGATCCCGGACCGCGTGGCGAGGATGGCGAGGTCGCGGTAGCCCGTCGCCTCGGCGAACCCCTCGACGCGGTAGTTGGAGGGATGCACCTTGAGGAGCGCGTCGACGGTGGGGAGCACCCGTTCGTAGTCGCCGAGGCGGGTGCGATTCGTGGTGCCGACCTCGACGAGGCGGGCGCCCGATGCGGCCATGAGCTCGGGGAGGCGGAACGAGCCGCCGATCTCGATGAGCTCGCCCCGAGACACCGCGACGCCGCCGGGGGCGGCGAGGGCGGCGAGCGCCAGCACCAGGGCCGCTGCGTTGTTGTTGACCGCGAGCCCGGCCTCGGCGCCGGTGAGCGACGCAGCGAGCTGCCCGAGATAGGTGTGACGTCCCCCGCGACGGCCCGCGGCGAGGTCGAACTCGACGTTGGCGTAGCCGGTGGCGACGTCGCGGGCGGCCGCAGCGGCCTCGGGGTGGAGCGGCGCTCTGCCGAGATTGGTGTGGAGCAGCACGCCCGTTGCGTTCACCATCCGGACCGGCCTCCGGGCGAGGAGACCGGACAGCGTCTGCTCCGCGAGCCGCTCGGGGTCGGCACCGGTCGTGCGGGCCTGGTCGACGGCCTGGCGGGCGATCTCGACGAGCAACGGCCGGGGCAGCACGGACCACGCCGGGACGTGCGACAGCGTGCGAGCCAGGGCGTCGACGGAGGGGAGGCGGGTGCGCTCCATCCTGCGAGGATAGAGAGGCCCCGCCGCCAGCCGGGCGGCCGGGACGTCAGACGTCAGACGTCAGATGTCTGTGGTCACTGTGCCCTGTGGTCTCCGTGTTCTGCGGTCCGTGCGCTGCGGTCTGTTGTCTGCCGTCTGACGTCTGCGGTCTGACTTCTGGCTTTCGACACATCGGTAACGTGGGCGCATGCGGCCGTTNNGGCTCGGTGCTCGTGTCGCGGCAGGGGCGGGGGCAGATCCGGCGGGTCCAGGAGACGCTCGCCGCCGGCGTGTTTCCCGGCAGGGAGCTGGCCCACGGTGCGATGATCCTCGTCGCCGGCGCCCTGCTCATCACTCCCGGCTTTCTGACCGATGCCATCGGCTTCGCCCTGCTGGTGCCCGGGATCCGCGAGGCGATCAGGCGCTACGGCGTCCGCCGCATGCAGAACCGGGTCCAGGTGCTGTGACGGCGCCGCCCCGTCCCTCCTCCTCGATCTGCCTGCTGCGCGACACCGCCGCCGGCTGTGAAGTGCTGATGGCCCAAAGGGGTGCCGGGGCCCGCTTCATGGGCGGGGCCTGGGTGTTCCCCGGCGGCGTGGTGGACGAGATCGACCGGGGCCCGGCGGCCCTGGCCGCCCTCGATGGTGTCGTCGACCCGGAAGAGGCGGCGTGGCGAGCGACGGCGCTGCGCGAGCTGGTCGAGGAGGCGGGGTTCTGGCTCGGCGGCGAGCCATTCACCCTCGGTCCGGAGGACCGCCCGCACGGTGCGGACGTCTACGAGCAGGCCGCCGGCAGCCGCGGCCACTTCGCCGCCGGGAACATGGCATGGTTCTCGACCTGGGTCACCCCGACGCTCGTGCCGATGCGCTTCGACGCCCGGTTCTACGTCGCAGTCGTCCCACCAGGGGTCGACGGCGTTCCCGACGGCAAGGAGATGGACGCCATCGTGTGGATCTCACCTGCCGCCGCAGTTGCACGCGCCGACGCCGGGTCGTTCCTCCTGCCCTTTCCCACCCGGAAGACGCTCGAGCACTTCGCCCGGCTCGGCTCGGCCCACGACATCGTCTCGCACGCCCGCAGCCAGCCCGTCGTGCCGCGCATCCAGCCTCGGCTGCGGGTCACCGAGGGCGGCACGATCGAAGCGGTGCTGCCTGGCGATGCCGGCTTCGACGACCTCGAGGACCTCCCCCCCGACCCCGATGCGCTCGCCAGGGCCGGCCGGGTGCAGTCGGCCAAGGGCGAGCCGATCCCGGAGCTCGGTGGGCGTTGAGGCTCGAGCGCGTCCTCGCCCCCAATCCCGGCCCCTACACCGGGCCGGGCACGAACACGTACGTCGTCGAGTTCGACGGGCTGTCGGTGGTGATCGATCCCGGTCCGATCATCGATACCCACCTGGCCGCCGTCGAGCACGCCGTCGGCGAGTCGCATCCCGTGGCGGTGCTCGTGACCCACACCCACCCCGACCACGCCCCCGCCGCCAACCCGCTCGCCGCACGGTTGGGCGTGCCGGCGCTGGGCTTCGCTGCCGGGCCCCAGTTCGACCCCACCGAGCTGCTGACCGACGGGGAGGAAGTGAAGGTCGGCGAGGGCCGCATCCGGGTGGTCCACACGCCCGGCCACACCCCGGACCATGTCTGCTTCCTCACCGAGGGCGTGCTCTTCACCGGCGACCACATCATGGGTGGCTCCACAGTGATCATCGAAGACGCGTCCGACTACATGGCGTCCCTGCACAAGGTGCTGCGGCTTCGCCCCGACCACCTCTACCCGGGGCACGGTCCCGAGATCCCCGATGCGGTCGACATGGTCGAGGCGTACATCGCCCACCGTGAGGAGCGGGAACGCCAGGTCCTCGCCGCCGTCACCAGCGGCGCCGACACCGTCGGGGCGATCGTCGCCGTCGTCTATCCGGACCTCGAGGCGGCGCTCGTTCCTGCGGCCGTGATGCAGGTGGAGACCCAGCTGAAGAAGCTGGCGTCTGACGGTCTAGTAGAGTTTCGACCTGACGGCGCCATGGGCCGCGCCGTCCCTCGTCCCCTCTCGGAGTAGAACGACCATCGTGAAGCGGTACCTGGCGGCCGTGGCCGCCGTCGCGCTGATGCTCGGGCCGGCATATGCCGCAACCGCCCAGAGCGAGATCACGCCTGAGGACATCGCCGCCGCCGATGAGGCGCGACGCGCCGTGGCGCGAGAGCTCGCCGACGCCACGGCCGATTACGACGCCGCCGTGCAACGGAGCTTGGAGACGGAGAACGACCTCTCGGTGCTCTCGGTCGAGATCTCCGTGACGGAACGGTCGCTCAACGAGCTGCGCATCCAGGCCGAGGACGTGGCCCGGTCGCTCTACATGGAGGCGGGCGGCGCCGATGCGCTGTCGATGCTCGATGCCGCATCCATCAACGACATCTCCATCAGGACCGGCTACCTCGACCGGCTCTCCGCGTCCGGCGAGGCCACGCTGTCGCGGCTCGTCGCCCTCGAGAACGCTTTCGGGGAGCAAGAGAACCGGCTCGGTGAGTTGCTCTCCAGCCAGCAGGCGACGACGGCGCAGCTCGAGGATCTCGCCGGCGAGATCCTCGCCCGTCTCGAGGCGGCCAACGCCGACTACGACCAGATCGTCGCCGCCTACACAGCCCAGGAGGAGGCCAAGCGCCGCGCCGCGGAGGAGGCGGCCCGACGGGCTGCCGAGGAGGAGGCCAGGCGCAACGCGACCACGACGACGCTCGCCCCGGGCGGCGATCCGCCGCCGACCACCACGACNNGCCGCCGGCAACGGCGCCGCCGCCCCCGACCACCGGAGGACGGACGTGCCCGGTCAACGGTGCGGTTTCCTTCACCGACACCTGGGGAGCGCCGCGCTCGGGCGGCCGCACCCACCAGGGTGTCGACATGGTCGCAGCGCGGGGAACGCCGCTCGTCGCCATCGAGGGCGGCGTGATCGCCCGTTTGAGCAACAGCAGCCTCGGCGGCATCACGATCTGGCTGACGGGGAGCAGCGGCGACGAGTTCTACTACGCCCACCTCGATGGCTACGCCAGCGGGCTGTCGTCGGGCCAGCGTGTCGGTGTCGGCGACCTCATCGGGTACGTCGGCAACACCGGCAACGCCCAGTACACGGTCCCCCACCTCCACTTCGAGCACCATCCCGGCGGTGGCGGCGCAGTGAACCCGTACCCGTTGGTCGCAGGGCTCTGTTACTGATTCGTTTCGCACAGGTGCGAAACGAGCTGATACGTGACGGCTGTGCCGCCAACCTCTTTTTCCGTCGGAGCGGCTGAGCCGCTCCTTCGTGGTGTGGGAGGCTCCGGCGGAGCCTCTGCCCCCCACGCCCCCCGCCTGAGTTTCGTTTCGCACACGTGCGAAACGAGTTCTCGCCGTCGCCCCGTGGGGCTCGGCTCGTGACCGTGCGGTCTTGCGACCGCGTTCTTTGCCGACGTCGGAGCGGCTGAGCCGCTCCTTGTGAGGGGCTCCGGCGGAGCCTCTGCCCCCCACACCCCCCGCCAACAACCCCCACGCCACCCGCCTGGGTGGTTCCGATGGCTGGGGCCGGGCGGCGCATTCTGAATGGCTCCCCCATCGGGGGAGCTGCCCGGCGGAGCCGGGCTGAGGGGGTGTCTTCGTCTTCACCACGATGAAACGGCTCTCAGCCGATCGCACCCGGGCATTGCCCGCCCGATTGAGGCGGGCGCCCTATCGGCGGGCCGTAAGGGGGGATCGGGGCGGGTGTCACACCTTCAGAAGGGCCGTGAGAGACGGTGAAGGTGGACCGGTTCCCCCCCGGTTCAGAAAGATACGAATTGCCAACCATGGACACGAACGTTCGAGGACACGAAGACCGCCTGACACAGGTGATGGCGGTCATCCTCTCCCTCGCTGTGGTCGCGGTGGTGGTGCTGCGAGTCTCAGACGCAGCGTTCAGCGCAACGACGGAGAACACGGGCAGCCAGTGGACGGCAGGCGACGTCACGCTCGCCGACGACGACAGCGACACCGCCATGTTTGCGCTCCCCAACATGAAGCCTGGCGACACGGCTGCCGAGTGCATCGCCGTCACCTACTCGGGCTCCCTCGATGCTGCGGTGAAGCTCTACGGCACGCTCACGGCCGGCGACGGCCTCGATGACGACCTCGATGTCACCGTTCGTCGGGGCACGGGCGGATCCTTCGGAGACTGCACCGGCTTCTCGTCGGACGAGACGGTCTACAGCGGCACCCTCGCCGGGTTCGTCGGCAGCCACACGAGCTTCGGCACCGGCGCCGGGACGTGGGCACCGACCGGCGGTGGCCCGGACGACACGGTGAGCTACCAGGTCGAGGCGACACTTCAAGACGACAATGCGGCCCAAGGCCTGAGCGCCACGGCGACCTTGACCTGGGAAGCGCAGAACACCTGATCCAACCTACCTACGCGGTTCTCGCATGCACGGGCCCTCAGACACCCGGCGGGGTGCGCAGCAGCGCACCGAGCGCCCGGAGCACCGTCCCGGCCCGGTGCAGCGGGGCGCTCCGCCGCCGCGGCCCGCGCTCACACTCCTGCTGTTCGATGGCCCACACCTGCACGGTCGCCTTGGTGACCGGTATCCAGTGTGACCTCTCCCGCGACATGTGAGCTCTCTCCTCCTCGATGTGCGGCACGAGAGCGCGCCCGTGGGCGAGTGATACGACGGANNCGCGTGGCGCAGCCGTGCGCCCCGCGCCGGACGGCGCCGGGCGATGAGCGACAATGTGGTCATGTGGCTGGTGTTCGTGCTCGCGGTTGCGGGGCTCGTCCTCGTCGCCTACCTGCTGCATCGAGCCGCGCTGTGGGCCGAGGGGCGCGGGTGGATCTACTACAAGACGAAGCGCCGCCCGGGTGGCGCCGGTCTCAGCCTCATCGGACAGATCTATCAGCCGTCGATCGAGCACGTCGTCGAGGCACAACAGGCAGAGCGCATCAAGGCCGACCACGACGACTCGGGCGACCCTCCGAACGAGCCGGAGTGAGGCGAGGAGGCCGGATCACCGGGTGGGCCCGGTTGGACAGGGTGTCCACGGTGGGGTGGTCGCAGCCGGCTAGCGGCTCGCCGCCATCTGCTCGAGCTGCTCGGCGAGCAGGGCGATGCGCGACGTGCAGGTCTCGTCCTCGGCGGGTGGCACCAGCTCGGTGATGCGCATTGCCGCCGCGGTCAGCGCGGTGGCGGCGGGGGAGTCCGGTTGGGCGGTGACGACGGGTCGCCCCTCGTCGCCGCCTTCGACGACGTAGGGATCGAGCGGGATCTGGCCGAGCAAGGGCACACCGAGGTCGTCGGCGAGCTCGTGACCCCCACCCTTGCCGAACAGGTCGTAGTGGCGGCCGTCCTCGGTGGTGAAGCCCGACATGTTCTCGATCACGCCGACGATGGGCATGAAGGAGCGGCGCGCCATGTCGGCGACCCGGGCGGCGACCCGCTGGGCGGCCCGCTGCGGGGTGGTGACGACCACCATCTCGGCCTGGGGGAGGAGCCGGGCGAGGGCCATCTGGATGTCGCCGGTGCCCGGCGGCATGTCGAGGACGAGGTAGCCCAGGCTCTTGGGCCAGGCGACGTCGTGCAGGAACTGCTCGAGCGCCTTCGACAGCATGAGACCGCGCCACATCAACGCTGTGTCCTCGCTCTCGATGATGAGCCCCGTCGAGACGAGGTGGATGCCCTGGGCCACGCCTGGGACGATCTTGCGGTCCTCACCGGCTTCGAGACGCATACCGTTGGCGCCGAGCATCCTCGGGATGGAGAACCCCCAGATGTCGGCGTCGAGGAGCCCGACCTGGTGGCCCTGGGCGGCGATTGCCAGCGCCAGATTCACGCTGAGCGACGACTTGCCGACACCGCCTTTGCCGCTGCTGACCGCGATGACTCGCGTCAGCGGACTGACCTGCGTCTCGGCGGCGCTCTCCCTGGCATGGCGGCGGGCCCGGCTCATGAGGGCAGACCGCTCCTCCTGGGTCATCGCCGAGACCTGGACGGTGACGTCGTCGATGTCGGGGAGCGCCTTCAGTTTGCGCACCACGTCGTTCTCGATCTGATCGCGCATCGGGCAGGCAGCGATGGTGAGGGCGATGCTCACCGTGACGTGCCGGCCGTCGAACGAGACGCCCTTGAGCATGCCGAGATCGACGATGTCGGTCCCGAGCTCTGGATCGATCACGCCGCGCAGCGCGGCCTCGACGGTGGCATGGTCGGCCATCGGCGCATCGTAGACCCGAACGGGCCATTAGTACTATCCCGATAGTGCGAATAGGGGCCTATACTTCCGGCCACCAACGACCAGCCAATCGCGCCCGAGGAGGTCTTCGGACCGTGATCACCAACGACCAAGCCGCAGACGTGCAGGTGCAGCCTGTGACGCTCACCAACGATGCTGCCGCCAAGGTCCGCCAGCTCATCGAGGCCGAGGGCGACACGTCGCTGGCGCTGCGTCTCGCGGTGCGTCCCGGTGGCTGCTCGGGCTTCTCCTACGACATGTTCTTCGACAGCGAGATCGAGGACACCGACGTCGTGTCCGAGAACGGCGGTGTTCGCCTCGCCGTCGACGCCGAGTCGGCGGCCATGCTGAGCGGCGCCACCATCGACTACAAGGACATGGGTCTCCAGGGCGGCGGTTTCGCCATCAACAACCCGAACCAGACCCGCTCCTGCGGTTGCGGCCAGAGCTTCTGCTGAGGAGCGCTCTCCGCTCTTCTGGTCGCCGGTCGCACCTGGCGCGTATCTCGTAGAGTGCGCTGAGATTCGATGTCGCACACGGGATAGGACACCATGCCCAAGACCACTCACCAGCCACCGTCCGCACCGCCCGCCGTCGGGCCATACTCCGTCGCCACCGAGGCGGCTGGGTTCGTGTTCCTCTCCGGCCAGGTGGGCCTCGACCCCGCCACCAAGGCCGTCGTCGCGGGAGGCGTCGAGCCCGAGTGCCACCAGGTCATGAAGAACATCGGCGCCATCCTCGGCGATCTCGGGCTCGGCTACGAGGACATCGTCAAGACGACGATCTTCCTCGCCGACATGGCCGATTATCCGAAGGTCAACGAGATCTACGGCGGTTACGTGGGAGACGCCAAACCGGCCCGCTCCACCGTGCAGGTCGCCGGACTGCCGCTCGGCGTGCAGGTAGAGATCGAGGTCGTGGCCGCCCGGTAGCATCGGCCCCCTCGCTCAGATCCAGGAGGTTCCCCGTGAATCGCGACGCCGTGTTCGCTGCGCTCGATCTCACCGACACCAACTCGGGCGTCTTCGCCGGCCGGTGGCTCGAGCCCTCGGGCGAAGTGCTGGTCAGCGAGAACCCTGCCACCACCGAGCCGATCGCGTCGGTGGTGCAGGGCACCGTCGAGGACTACGAGACGGTGATCACCGAGGCGGCCGACGCGTTCGAGGAGTGGCGGATGCTCCCGGCGCCACAGCGCGGCGAGTACGTGCGCCGCATCGGCAACGCCCTGCGCGAGTACAAGGAGCCGCTCGGAGCGCTCGTTGCCCTCGAGATGGGCAAGATCAAGGCCGAGGGCGACGGTGAAGTGCAGGAGATGATCGACATCTGCGATTTCGCCGTGGGCCAGTCGCGCATGATGTACGGCCGCACGATGCACTCGGAGCGCCCGCAGCACCGCATGTACGAGCAATGGC
>DKBA01000173.1 GCA_002450985.1 Acidimicrobiia bacterium UBA6912 | reverse complement strand
GAGCGAGGCAGCGTGTTCGAGGGTGACTTCATCGGGAGCGAGGGACGTGTCCACTACCGCAGGTGGGATCCGGACGGATCGAGGCGGCGCATCGTTCAGATCGTCCACGGGTACGCCGAGCACGGCGGGCGCTACGCCCACGTCGCCGACGCCCTCACCGCGCACGGTGCCGTCGTGTACGCCGACGACCACATCGGCCACGGCAGGTCAGACGGCGAGCAGGCGCTCATCACCGATTTCGACCACGTCGTCGACGACCTCGTGCACCTCGGGGCGCTCGCCGCCGAACGCGACCCGGGCCTGCCGCACATCCTCGTCGGGCACTCCATGGGAGGTCTGCTCGCCGGGCTCACGGCGCAGCGCGCCCCCGAGCGCGTCGCCGGCGTTGCGTTCTGCGGGGCCGTGATCGGCGACTGGCAGTGGGCACGTGAGGTGCTGGCGCTGCCCGAGCTGCCGTTCGTCCCGTTCGATCCCGCCGCCCTGTCACGGGACCCTGCGGCGGGGGTGTCGTACGCCGCCGACGCCCTGGTGTACCACGGTCAGTACAAGCGCGGCCTGCTCGAGGCCGAGGTCGCGGCACTCGACAGGTTCCGGGTGCAGCAGGACCGTCTCACCATGCCGGTGTTGTTCCTCCACGGGACCGCCGACCCGTTCGTGCCGTACACGCGGTCACTGCAGACGATCGAGGAGCTGCCGGCGCAGGACAAGGAGATCCACATCTACGAGGGCGCCCGTCACGAGGTGCTCAACGAACGCAACAAGGACGAGGTGATCGCCACCCTGGCGAACTGGCTCGACCGCATCGCTCCGTGACGGCGCGCCGCCCGCTCAGGTGAGCACCTCGGCCGACTCGAAGGCCCGGTCCGGGGCCAGTTCGTCGAGGATCTCCGCATCGCCGGTAGCGGGGTGCCCGGTGAGCGTCCGGACGACGAGCCGGGCGACCCCGGGGCCGAGCATGAAACCCTGGCCGCACATCCCCACGGCGACGAACGACCCCGCCGGACCGGCCCAGCCGATGAGCGGAGAGCCGTCGGGGGTCGCCGGGTAGAGACCGCGCCAGGTACGGCGCACCTGGAGATGGCGCAGCCGCGGGAGCACGGCAACGAGCCGTTGGGCAACCGCGGGCAGGAAGCTCGAGGTCGCGCGACGGTCGGTGCCGGTGATCGGCGGGTCAGGAGTGAGGCAGAAGAGGATCTGGCCGGTCGCGCTCTGGTAGAAGTAGCAGTTCTTCGACCCGGGACCCGGCCGGAGGTCCACCACCATCGGCTCCAAGAAGCGGGACACGGGAGCCGTGATCGCCGCCTCGTGGGCGTCGGGCGCCACGGCGAGATCGAGCCCCGCCATCCGGCCCACGGTGCGGGCAGCCGCCCCGGCGGCGTTCACCACGATCGGAGCCGGGTAGGAACCATGCGGTGTGGTGACGCCGTGAACGCGGCCGCACCGGACGTCGATGGCGACAACCGGTTCGCCGAAGTGGAATCGGGCCCCCGATCGTTCGGCCCGGATTCGGAACGCGTGAGCTGCGGCGAGGGGCGACGCCGAGCCGTCACCCGGCGAGTAGCTCCCCCCGCGCAGCTCATCGGCGACGATGCCTGGGGCGAGATCCGCCACCTCGGAGGGCCCGACCCACGCGATGCCGAGGCCCATCGCCTGCTGGGCCGCGATCACCGCCCGCAGTGCCGCCTCGTCTTCCTCCCGGTACGCGACGAAGAGGTAGCCGCCTCGTCGCCATTCCAGGTCGTCCCCGTACCGCTCGCGCCACGTTGCGAAGACCTCGATCGAATCGAGACACAGCGCGGCTTTCGCCGGTTCGGAATGGGTGGCGCGGACACCGCCGATGGCCGCCCGGTTCTCCCCCCGCCCAGGAGACGGCAGCGGATCGAACACGGCGATGCGAAGGCCCGCCGCAGCGAGGAAATGGGCGGCCGGGAGCCCAACGGAGCCGGCGCCGATGATCGCAACGTCGTATCCGGTCACGGCGACCTCGATCCTGCGGCGAACACGGCCAGCGGAACCTCGGTGAAGAGGGGCCGCGTCGTGGGAGCGATGACGTCGGCCGCGCCCACCCCTTCCTCGTGGAAGAGCCGGGTGATGTGCTCCGCACAGCTCCGGCCGCCGCACGCACCCATGCACACCCGCAGCATGCCCTTCATCTCGTTGAGGTCGCGCACCCCTGAACCGATGGCGGCCCTGACCTCACCCGCCGTCACCCGCTCGCACCGACACACCACCACGTCCTCGGGGGTCGACCCGACCGGTCGCGCCTCGACGAGGCGGAGATCATGGGGATCGCGGACTCGGATCCCGGCGATGGCGTCCCCCGTCGCCCTGGTCGCCTCGATGTCGATGAGCGCCGTGCGATCTTGCCACGTGCGCCGTCGCACGGCGACGACAGGGAACCGGCCGAGCGGCGCGCCGTCGCCGTCGC
Source organism: Acidimicrobiia bacterium UBA6912 (assembly GCA_002450985.1). GTDB lineage: Bacteria > Actinomycetota > Acidimicrobiia > Spongiisociales > UBA5794 > UBA6912. Next base: position 16,739 of record DKBA01000173.1, on the reverse strand, counting down.
ACGCGAGCACCTCCGTGCCCGCCTCGACGAGGGCAGCGTCCATCTCGAAGGGAACGGTCACGATCGGGCGCTCCGGGTCGCCGGTGCGGTCGACGAGGGTGATGGCGAGGCCCGGGCAGATGGCGACGCACTTGGCGCAGCCCGTGCAGTCGCCGGTGAAGCGCGGCAGCCCGCGGAGGGGGTCGCCGACCAGCTCGATGGCGCCCCGTTTGCACACGCTCGCGCACGGGTTGCACGGAATCTCCTGGGTGCAGCGCAAGACGGGGTACCGGTCGAGGCCCGCCGGGGGGAGCGGTGCCGGCCCCACCGGACCCGGCCCTGCGGCCAGCCTGGCGAGCTCGTCCTCCCACTCGGCGGGCACGGATACTGCATCGGGCGTACGCGTCGCCAGGATCCGCCGTGCTGCGATCTTCCCGCTGTAGATGGCGGCCGATGCTTCGGCGATGGCGTGCGCGTCCCCGGCGACGTATACGTCCATCCCGCACTCCTCCGCCTGGCGCGCCAGCTCGTCGAGGGGGGCGAGGCCCACGGCGACGAGGACGGCGTCCGCGGCGAGGGTATTCGCCGACCCGGGGATCGCCGCACCCCCGGCACCCACTTGCGCGATCGTCACCGCTTCGACCCGGTCGACACCGTGAGCGGCGAGCACGGTGTGACGCAGGTACACGGGCACGCCGAGGCGGCGGAGCTTGTCCGCATGGACCTGGTACCCACCGACGGAGGGCCTCACCTCCACGACGCCGGCCACCTCGATCCCTGCCTGGAGGGCGTGATAGGCGGCGATCAGCCCGACATTCCCCCCACCGATCACGATCAATCGGGTGCACGGCGCCACCTGGTCACGGTTGAGGAGCGTCTGGAGGGCACCTGCACCGTAGACCCCGGGAAGGGTATGGCCCGGGAACGGCAGCTGCCGCTCGCGAGCGCCGGTTGCGACGAGCACCGCAGCGGGGGCGATCAAGGTGTAGCGGCCGTTGCGGACGACCCCGATGCGGCGATCGGAGAACACACCCACGGCGGTCGTCTCCAGCCACAGCTCCACGGTCGACTGCTCGGCGATGACAGCGGAGAGCTCGGTGGCGATGTCGATCCCTCGCGTTCCGGCAGACGTGTGCTCTCGGGAGCCGAAGAACTTGTGCGTCTGGAGCACGAGCTTGCCTCCGGCGACCGCCTTGTCGTCGACGACGAGCACCGTGACGCCTGCCGCACCGAGCTCGGCGGCGGCGGCGAGGCCGGCCGGTCCGGCGCCGATGACGAGCACGTCCACCTCCCGCACCGCAACGGGCCCGGTCTCGGCGTCGCCGCCCTCCGGGAGCGCCGGCAGCCCCACGACGGGCCGCACCTGCATGCCCGTGGTGACGGACGTCATGCATGCCTTCACCGGGATCCCGTCGGCGAGCACGAGACACTGGGCGCATTGCCCGTTCGCGCAGAACAGCCCCTGCGGAGTCCGGTCCTTGGCGTGCCGGCCGAAGACGTCGACACCGGCGGCGATGAGCGCCGACGAGATCACCTCGCCCGGCCTCGCCTCCAGCGGGCGTCCCTCCCACGAGAAGCGCACCGGTCGGGCGTCTCGCCCAATGGCGAGGACGGGGTGCCGTTCCAGTCGGCCCCGCTGTGCTCTCGGGGTGTCCATACGACGGCTCCTCGAGCCACGGTGACACGATGCGGCACGGTTCGACAAGGGCCCAACGCCCCTCCGCCGCGACCGTTCGGCAGAGCACACCTCCGGCACCTCTCCGATCTGACGTCTGACGTCTGNNCCCGCGGCTCAGCTCCTGATCAACGGCTCGGGCCCGACGGCGACGACCTTCTCGACGGCGCGGTAGACGCGCTCCTGCATCCCGATCTCCTCGGGCTCCATGAGGTTCGCCATCACCTTGAGCACCCACTCCATCAAGGGACGAGAGCGGAGCCCGATGCGGGTGAGGCTGCGCATCAGCTTGGGGTTGCCGATGGCGATGGCGAACGCACGGGCGACCCGGTGGTAGGCGCCGTACTCGTCCTCGAGCTGCTGCGGGTACCGCCGCAGCAGGGTCATGTCGCCCGTGGCGATGGCCTCGGCGATGATCGGCGCCGCCATCCGGCCGCTCTCGTAGGCATAATCGATGCCCTCGCCGTTGAACGGGTTGACGGCTCCGGCGGCGTCGCCGACGGCCAGCCAGTTGCTCCCGACCTTGGGGCCCATCGAGAACGACATGGGGAGCTTGCCGCCCGTCGGCGGGCTGATCTGATCGTCGGTCGTGACCTGCCAGTAGCCGGGGAGCCCGTTGATGTAGGCGTCGAGGACGCGGGAAGTGTTGACGTCCTTCCAGCCCTTGAAGCTCGACAGGACGCCGACGCCGACGTTGATGGCGCCGTCGCCGAGCGGGAAGATCCACCCGTAGCCGGGCATCGAGCGACCGTCGGCGTCGCGGATGTCGAGCTGGCTCTCGAGGAAGCCGTCGTTCGAATTGGGGCTGGCGTAGTAGCCGCGCACGGCGAGGCCGTACGGGTAGTCCCTGCGCCGGGACGTCCCGAGCGCCCTCCCGAACCGGGACAGCGAGCCGTCGGCGACCACCGTGATCTTGGGACGCACCGTCTCGACGTCGATGACGGTCCTTCCGTCCTTCGTCTTCAGCTCGATGGCGTCGAGGCTCCCGTCCACGATGACCGGGGTCGCCTCGGTGCGCTGCCGGATCACCGCGCCCTGCTTCTCGGCGAGCATCGCCACCTGCATGTCGAGGTCGGCCCGCCGCATCACGGCGCCCCAGTTGGGATAGATGGTGTGCTCGGGCCACGGCAGCTCCAGCGTGAGGTCACCGGCATAGGCCCGCAGCCCGACGATCTTGTGCAGCTCCGGTACGTCGAAGTCGAAGCCCATGTCGATGAGCTGCTTGACCGCACGCGGGGTGAGCCCGTCGCCGCAGGTCTTGTCCCGCGGGTAGGACTTCTTCTCCGCCACGAGCACCGAGAGGCCGTTGCGAGCAAGCCAGAAGGCGGTGGCGGCGCCGGCGGGCCCCCCGCCGACGACGAGGACGTCGATGTTCATGGATGCGAGGTTAGGAGGCTGCGTCGCGCTGGCGGGAACCGTCCGCTCACCAGGTCCGCTCCACCATGAAGGGGATGAGCGCCCGCACGAAGTCGCGGGCGGGTGACGCCGGGACCGCGGCGAAAGCGGCGGCGAACGCCGACTCCGCATCCGATGCGATGCCTGCGGCGAAGGCGCGGGCGAAGCCGACGCTGCCGCAGTCGTCCATACAGCGTGCGACCCATGCCGCTTCGTCGTACGTGCGTTCGGGGCGCGAGGCGGCGAGGAATCGCTCGATGCGGGCTCGATCGTCCGGCTGAGCGGCGGCGAGGACGTGGATGACCATCAGGGTGCGCTTCCCCTCGAGCAGGTCGCCGAGCGGCTCCTTGCCGTAGGCGCCGCCGTCTGCGACCTGGTTGAGGATGTCGTCCTGGATCTGGAACGCCGCCCCGAGCAGGAACCCGAAGCGGATCATCGGCTCGATGTCCGCCCGCCCCCGGGAGCCGGCGATGGCGCCCGCCCGCAGCGGCAGGATCGTGGTGTACCAGCACGTCTTCTTCATGATGAGGTCGAGGTAGTCGCTCGGTTGGAGGTCGAGCCGGTTGTCGATGCGCCACCCGAGATCGAGCGCCTGCCCCTCGACCGTCTGGCGGGCCATGAACTCGAACTCCGCTGCGATCCGTTCGGCGAGTGCCGGGCCGAGGCGGTCGCGGGTCCGCCGCAGCGCGGCGAGGGCGTAGACGGCGAGCGCATCACCCGCATTGAGGGCGAGCGGGAGCCCGTACCGGCGATGAAGGGTGGGCGCTCCCCTGCGCAGCTCGCTGCCGTCGGCGAGGTCGTCGTGGACGAGGAAGGCGGTGTGCAACAGCTCGATGGCCACTGCGCTGGGGAGGGCATCTTCGAGCGATCCCCCGAACGCCTCGCACGTCGCCAGACACAGGGCGGGCCGCAGCCCCTTCCCCGGTCTGCCGAGGTAGTCGGCCACCGGGTCGACCAGGTGGACCGGGCCGCCCGCCTCCGGGAGGTAGCCGGGGATCGCCGCCCGGCACAGGTCGGCGTAGCGGCGCAGATCGGCTTCGACGCCGAGCCGGGTGCTCATCGCGCCTCGCCTGCCGCCTCCACCGTGAGGCGCAGCGCAACGGCCCCGCCCGGCGGGTCGGACAGGACGAGCAGGCCGCGATAGACCCCGGCCGGCCGCCCCGGCGGGACCGTCACCTCGATCGTGATGGGGAGGGTGGCTCCCGGGGCGAGCGCGGGCACGTCGCCGGGGGTGAGCGCCACCGCGTCCGCCGGCAAGGCAGCACCGGGGCCGACGAGGTCGGTGCTCCGCAGGGTGAGCGCCGCGGCGACGGTCGCGGTCGTGTTGTGGAGCCACGCCGTTCCCGTTGCGATTCCTCCTGCCGTCACGGACGACAGCACGACGGTCTCGACGTCGGTCGGGTATGGCAACGGACCCGGCATCGGGAACACCGCCTGCGCTGCGTTCGTCACTGCACCGACCACCGCCCCCCAGGCCCCCCGTGCGGCACCGTCGGCGGAGTCGGGTGCGGTGCCGAGCCCCCGCACCATGCCGGAGAAGCGATCGATCACCGACGACGCCGTGGACAGACCGAGCCGTTGCACGTCCCCCAGCAGCCGGCGCAGGGTGTCGTCCTCGTGGTGCGGAGCGGTCACGATGCAGCCCCCGCGTCGCCGCCCACCGTCGCGGCGACGGCCCNNGGCGCCGGAGCCGGGCAACGACTGCACGTACCGGTCGGAGGGGTCCACGTTGGCTCGCCAGTACTGGGCGTCGAACCGGTCGACGCCCTCGACGCTGACGGCGGGATCGGCCCAGAGGGCATCCCACCGGAAGCCGTGTTCGCCGGCGACCGCCGGCCACAAGACGGCGGCGTCGTGGTCGAGGAAGCGGATCGCGCTCTGCCGCACCCGTGCCGCGGCGGCTTGCGCCGCCGCGGCACCGTCGACGGGCGGGTCGTCGTCGAGCACGCTGCAGAAGTAGGCGACGCCCTTCGGCCCTGGCGGTGGCCACTGCTCCCGCTCCAGGAGGTGACTCATCGACGCCCAGGTGTCGAACGGCTCGACGAACCCACTCAGCGTCACGTCCGCCCCGCCCCGCCAGCCGAGGGCCGCATCATCGCGATCCAGCCAGACCTGGAACGACTGGGTGGGCACGGTGCGCACCCGCTCGACCATGGTTCGCCACCGCGGCTGCGCCGCGATCAGATCGGGACACACGTGCGGCACCATGCCGATCGATATGGCGAAGACGGCCACATCGAAGTCCTCCGCCGCCTGCAGCTCGATGGCCTCGACGTCGGCGCTGCGCGACCACAAGGTCTCGAGATCGTCCCCTGCCGGCCCGGTGAGCTGCGCTGCGAGCGGGGCGTCGGGCCAGCACGGCAGACCACCGATGCGGATCAGCGGATCGTACGCCCCGGGACCACCGCGCACCCCGGCCTGGATTCCCATCTCGATGGCTGCGATCGATGCGCCGTCGTCGGAAGGGCGGAGTCGGTCGATGCGGTGAAAGAACCGGAACTCGACCCCGCGGCGGCGCAGCGCCTCGTAGAGCGGGGCCATCACCACGTCGCCCATGCCGGCGAGCATCTTCCAGAAGATCGCCCCTTTGAAGTCGAAGAGCATGCGCCCGGCGAGCTGGAGACCGAGCCCTGCGCTGAAGCGAGGTCGCGTGGGATCCCCGTCCTCGTAGGCGAACACGAGGTCGTACATCCCGCGCACGATCGGAGCGTCCAGGGTCTCGTCGGCGGCCCCGTGGCGGCGCAGCCAGTCGCGGTAGTCGAGGTGGTCGATGGAGGCATATCGCTCCGGTCCCGCGAGCAGCCCATCGACCAGCATGCCGCGCAGGTTGGTGACGACGAGGTCCACGAGCTGCCAGGTCCGCCGCGCCGCAGCATCTTCGTCCACTGCGGCCGCGAAGCTGGCCGCGACCGAGCGCAGCATGTCGCCGGCCGACGCCGCAAACGGCCCGAAGGCGGCAAAGGCCCGGGCCGCCTCGGCGGCAACCCGCATCGCCTCGAGGGCGGCGGCGAGACCGGTCAGCCACACCCCCCGGAGCGCTGCGCCGTCCCGACCCGGCGGTGGGTGGGGCGAGGCGCTGAGGCGCACCTCACCGCCGCCGTCGCCGCCGAGCGAGCGGTGGAAGTCGAGGAGCAGTTGCACGGCACGGGCGGCGACGTCGAGCGGCGCCGGGTCGCGATCCTCCGCACCCGGCTCACCCGGGAGAGCGTCGTTGGTCGTGAACCGGGTGACGAACGTGTCCCATCGCCCGTCGTGCATCTCGGCGAGCCCGACGGCGGACGACGGCGCAAAGGCGTCACGCCATGTCTGGATGGGGCACTCGGGGTCCGTACGTGGTCGGTCGAGCTCGGCGTACACCTCGCGCAGCACCCGGAAGGTGGCGTCGTAGTAGCCGAGGAGGACGTGGAGCCCGTGCTCCTCGATCCTGCCGTGAGGACCGCGGCTGCTCGCACCCTTGCCGCCCAGCCGCCACCCCCGCTGGTACACGGTGAGTGAGCCGTACGTCCGGCGCCAGTCGCCACGGCTCAACTCCCAGGCGGTCACCAGGCCCGCCATTCCCCCGCCGAGGATGATGACCTTGGGTCGATCCACGTCAGTGGGCGAGGAGGACGGCGGCGCGGGCGACCTCGGCGAGCTGCGCCCCGGCGGGCAGCCGCCCGAGCGCTGCCTCGAGTGTCGCCCTCCACTCGATGCGCCTCGCGCGCTCGGGGAGCTCGGCGGCGGCCACTGCAGCGCGCAGTGCGATCAGCCAGGCCGCCTGCTCGGTGGCGAGGACGAAGGCCTCGTCGAGGTCGGCGGCCGCCTCCTCGGGTGCATCCGCCGCGTGCAGCGTCGCCCGGATTCGCAGGAGCTCGGGAAGGTGGAGTCGCTCACCGGTCTTCTCCGCCACGAGCACCGCATCGGCGATGACGTCGGCGGCCTGCATCGCGTCACCTGCGTCCTGCCACAGCTCGGCGAGGTAGCCGAGGCTCGAGGCGTTGAACGCCTCGTGGCCGATGGCGCGCAGAACCGCGATCGACTGCGTCAACGCCTCCGGAGCGGGCCGCTCCCCAGGGGCGGCGGCAGCCAGGTACATGGCACCGAGCGCCATCCAGTACGCATAGCCGTACTCCTGACCGATGGCGATCACCTCGGCCCCAAGCGCCTGGGCGGCGGCGCCGTCGCCGACGACACGCCGGTTCCACGCCATGTAGGTCTTGACGAACGCAAGGCTGAACGGCCCCTGGGGGAAGCCGCAGGCCTCGGCTCTGGCGATCGCATCCGCCTCCCACTGCGACGCCCGCGGAATGTCGCCCTGCAAGGTGGCGACGCACGCGAGGGCGATCGCCGTCACTGCGTAGGGATCGTTCGGAATCGGCCACAACGGAGAGACGAGCTCACCGGCGGGTCGCGCCCCGAAACCCGCCACCGCCTCCTCGAGATGCGACGCCGCCTGGGTGAGATCGCCCTCGAACAGGCTCTGGAAGCCGGCGCAGGTCTCGACCTCGGGGCGGAACCACGTTTGGGCGTCGGTCTCGACCATCCGGACCATGCGGCCGACGAGGTGGCCCGCCGTGCCGAGATCCCCGTTGGTGAGCCAGTACGCCCAGATCGCGATCAGCACGGGGAAGGTCACCTCTGGCCGGTCCCCCAGCTTCTCGGTGAGCGCCTCGGCTCTTCGCTGGTCGTCCTGCACGCCCGGCGCCGCATAGCCGTGCGTCGACGTGACGCTGAGCACACGCATCATGCGGGCGGTGACCTCGGTCAGGTCGCGCTGCTCGTCCTCTCCGATTTCGGCGATGAGCTCGATGGCGCGTGAGATCACGGTGATCGCCTCGGCGTGGGCGCCCGCCGCCTGGTTGGCCTGGGCGGCGGCGAGGTAGTGGGGAATCGCCTGTGCCGGATCCCCGGCGAGGTCGAAGTGATGGGCGACCAGCGACGGCTCGCCGCCCTCGGCGCCGAGCACGCCGGCGACGAGCGCGTGTGTGTTTCTGCGGACGTCGAGCACCTGCGTCTCGTAGGCGGCATCCCGCAACAGCGCATGCCGGAAGTGGAACGCACCCGACCCCGGTTCTCCGTCCGGCTCGATGATGCCAGCAGCGGCCAGGGCGGCGAGACCGGTCCCGGCGTGCTCGGGGTCGTCGATGACGGCCGCGACGGTCCCTGTCGTGAACGTGCCGCCGATGGTCGCCGCCACCTGGGCGAGGCGCAGGTCGACGCTGGGGGCCTTGAGCCTCCCCGTCATCAGCTCCTGGAGACGCATCGGCAGCGGCTCGTCTCCGGCTTCCAGCGCCGATCGGGCGAGCTCCTCGGCGAACAGCGGGATACCCTCGGCGCGAGCGATGATCGAGGTGCGCGTCGCCGGATCGAGCTCGTGCCCGGCGGCGAGGTCGTCGACGAGAGCGGCGACGTCTGCCTCCGCGAGACGCTCGAGCGCGACCCGCTCCGCATCCCCGGCCCATTCGATCGCCTCGGCGGTGCGGCTGGTCATGACGGTCAGCAAACCGTGCGGCGGCGCAGCGACGATCCTGCCGAGCAGCTCGAGGGTCGTCGGATCGCTCCAGTGGAGGTCCTCCACCACGAGCAGGCGAGGCGTGGCCGCCGCCAGCCGGGTGAGCCAGTCCAGCAGACACCCGAGGCGCTCCTGGCGAAGCGCGCCGGCATCGAGTCGCGGCTCGGGGTAGCGGTCGTGGTCGGCGACGCCGAGCAGCGGGGCGAGCATCGGCACTGCCCGAGCCACGTTCATGTCGAGCCCGGCGACGTGCTCGACCAAGGCGTCGAGACGTCCGGAGCGGAGGTCCGTGGGGAGGTCGAGCGCACGCTCCATGAGGCGCTCGATGGGCCACAGCGACACGTTGGCGTAGTAGGCGGCGCACCCGGTGGCGAGCGTGTCGCCGGCGCTTCGGGCGACATGGCGGCGGAGATCTGCGACCAGACGGGTCTTGCCGATGCCGGCATCGCCGGTGACGAGCAGGGCGACGCCGGGCGCATCGGGGGCCGGTGCGGCGTCCTGAACCTGCTGCCACGCCTGCACCAGGCGCTGCTCCGCGTCGTCCCTCCCCACCATCGCGGCGAGTCGGTAGCGACCGGCATCGAGCCGATCGATCACCGCGCGCGCCCGCTCGACGGCGAAGACCTCGACGCCGCGCGACACACCCTTCAGGCTGTGGATACCGAGCGACCGGGTCTCGAAGTCGGCCTCCACCAGTGAGTGGGTGACGTCGCTGATCGCCACCACGCCCGGCTCGGCGACGGACTGGATGCGTGCGGCGAGGTTCGCCGCGGCCCCGACGATCGAATCGTGCTCTCGTGCCGACCCCGACCCCAGGTCGGCGATGACCACACGTCCGCTGTGAACGCCGATGCGGACCTGCGGGGCGATTCCGTGCGCCGCGGCGAGCGCCGGACCCGCCTCGAGCACGCGGCGGGCGAGGTCGAGCCCGGCGAGCACACACCGCCTCGCGTCGTCCTCGTGGGCCTGCGGATAGCCGAAGCCGGCAACGATCCCGTCCCCGAGATACTGGACCACGTGACCGCCGTAGCGCTCGACCGCCGAGTGGGCTTCTTGCCGGTAGCGGGAGAAGATGTCACGCATCGCCTCCGGTTCGAGCTGCTCGGCGAGCGCCGTGGAGTCGACGAGATCCGCGAACATCAACGTCATCAGCGCACGCTCTCCGACGGGTGCTCGCTGTGCCGCGATCACCATTGCGATGATCTGCGCAGCCCGCTCGTTGTCCGGATCGACCGTGCGGACGTCCTCTGCCGTGGCCCGGGCGGTGTCGAGATCGCCGGCGCGCGCTGCCGCTTCGGCGGCGGCGAGCAGCCGGCCCATGAGCGCGGCGAGGCGGGTCTCGGCCGAGCCGGGCGTGGTGGTCATGGCGCCATGCGCGCCCGGCTCACGTAGAACGCGACGGGGATCCGACCCCCGGCGTCGACGAGGATCTCGCCCGTGTACAGACCGGGGGCGGCGCCGCTCACGTCCGCCGAGAGCCGCGCCGCCCGCCGCTGCGGGGCGATCTCCACGACGCTCACGGTGATGGCGGCGCTCGGTATGACCGGCGCTCCGGCCTCGATCCCGGTGAGGTCGGTGCAGCCCACCGAGCTGCCGGGCGCGAGTCCGGGGATGGGCACGGTGACGCTCTCGACGGTGCCACCTGCGGCCCGGGGACCGACCGACGGCGCACCCACCGCAGCTGCTGTGGGTCCCCCTGCCGGGGACGCCGCCGCGGACGGGCCCGCCCCGCCCGGAGGGACGAACGGCGGGAAGCGTGAACCGGTCTCGTCCTCCGCCCCCGGTGGCCGCGGCGTCACCAGCCCTTCCTTGGCCATCGCCGTCATCATCTCGGCGCCGTACGCCCACGCCTGCGCCCAGTCCTTGGCGAGCTGCCGCCAGTACGCGGTGCCGTCGTCGACGAGATCCTGCCGGCCGTAGGAGCCGGCGAGCATCTTGCCGGTTGCGCCGCCTGCCATCGCCGCGTACGCCTTCGCCGCCTCACCGACGAAGTCGATCCACGCGGTCCACAGGTCGGTGAGCCCGCGGTCGTCGATACGGGAGCCGCCGCCACGGCCTTCGCCCTCTCCGGTGGGAGCAGGTTCGGCACCGGGCCTGCGTGGCGACGACGACGTGCCGCCCTCGGCGGCCTGACGGACGAAGTCCGTCCAGAACGGGCACACCAGCTTGGCGACCTCGTTCCACTTCGTGTCGGTGAACGCCACGATCTTGAGGGCCTTGACCCGCCGCACCGGTCCGAGGTCTTCGGCGAGCAGGAAGCCGCGGTCCACGGTGAGCTTGTTTCCGACGCTGAAGTCCAGCCGGTAGGTGACGCCGGTCGCCACGGCGGCGTCCTCGTAGTAGTCGCAGTGCAGCAGCGTCTTCAGCCGCTCGACGAGCTGAACGTCTTCGAGGTACACGCCGTGCCAGTGGTCCGTGTAGCCGTGTCCCGCGATCTCGGTGGGCTGATCGCCGACGACGTGCATTCCCTTGAACATGGCGGGACCGCGCTTCGGCCAATTCTCCGGGCGGACCCAGCCGGCGACCCCGGCGAAGGGTGCGTCCGTCTCGAACTCGGAGAAGATCCACACCGCAGGAATGCCATCGACCGTGACCTCACGGATGTCGCACACGTCCTGTCCGACGAACGCCGTCGCATGGTGCGGGAGCGCCGCTCCCGTCGTGGTCTCGGCGATGGCTGCATCCCCGAGGGCGACCGCCTTCGCATCGGACAGCACCTGGTCGGCGTCGACACCGTACGCGACGCCGATCGCCTCACCGAGCTGCAGATACGCCTGCTCGGACCGCTCGTAGTCGGGAAAGCCGGCGCGGGCCAGCGCCACGAGGGTGTCGAGCTTGAGGCCCAGCGACGCCTCGTGCTGGGGAGCGACCGCCAGCGTCGAGAGCGCCTCCGCCACGCCGGGGCGGCCGAAGCTCGGGATCTCCCCGACGCCGTCGTAGGTCCCGGCCAGCTCGTGGAGGGTGAGTAGCGCCGTGTGGGTCGGCTCGACCGCGGGTCCCGCGGACGAGTCGTCGGGGTCGAACCGGTTCATGCTCGCGACCTCCTCGGGCCGTGCACCCATCGCCCCTCGACATCCGGGGGGCGCCCCAGCGCTGCCGAATCGCGCCTCACCTCAGTGTAGAGATCGCGGGTGCGGCGCGGCCGGGCGGCCGGCAGGACCGTCAGGGAGCGGCGGCGACTTCACCGCCGGCCAGACCGCAGTCCGACTCGGCCTCGGGCAGCGCCTCACCGCCGAACGCCACGCGTTCGTAGAGCACGACGGCGGCCAGCTCCTCCTCGTCGAGCGTGCCCTCGAAGCCGGGCATCTGGCCGAAGCCGCCGACCGGTTTGGCGAGCGCACCGTAGGTCGGGTCCGGCCAGTTCGCCGTGCCGAGCGCCACCCACTCCACGTGGCTCGCACATTGCCCGGCAGGGAAGCTCGCCAGGACGGCGCCGCCGGCGAGGATCTGGCCGGCGCCACCGCCGCCGTTGGCGCCGTGGCACGCCGCACACCTGCTCGCGTAGATCTCCTCGCCCATCGTGAAGTAGTTGACCACCTCGACGCCGTAGGCGGTGCCGTCGCAGTTCTCCGCTTCCCCGCTGACGGGGTCGAGGGCGAGCTGGCCGCTCACGCCGCAGTCCGGTCCGTCGGGGGCGAGGAGGGCGTACAGCATGGCGATCGTCGGAATGACGATGAAGGCGGCGGCGAGCCAACGAGGAAAGCCGGCGAGGATCGAGCCCGATGGGGCAGACGGCTCGGGCGCCTCGGCTGCGGCCTCGGCCACGGGTTCGGCGGGTTCCTCTGCGGGCAGGACCTCGACCTCCGGTCCGCTCTCGACCTTGGCAGGCTCGGGTGCGGCGGCGGCAGCCGGAGCCGGGGGAGGCGCCGCGGCCTCGGGAGCAGCGGGGGCGGACGGCGCAGCCGCTGCCTCGCCACCCGCCCACTGGCGGAGGATGTCTTCGACCGACACCCCTGCCGCCTGGGCCCTGGCGGCCGCCGAGCGGCGCACCATGTCGGCCGGGTAGCCCTGCTGGGCGGCGATCTGCGCTATCAGTTCGTCCATGGGCTCACTTCGATGCTGCGATGTAGGCGGCCAGGGCTTCGAGGTCGCCCTGGGAGAGATGATCGTACGACGGCATGGTGGAGTACCCACGCGCCTCCCGAGGATCGGCCAGGTGGCTCACCAGCCAGGCGAGGTCGTTGGTCGGTTCTCGTGACCCGGCATGCATGAGATCGGGACCGATCCGCTGCACACCGAACAGGGCGGGGGTCTCGTGGACATGGTCGCCGTCGATCGACACGGCCCCGAGGCCGACGTCGGTGACGATCGGCCGCACCTGTTGGGTGTGGCAATACCAGCACCCCTCGGCGACGTACAGGTCGCGGCCGGTGGCCTCGAGGCTCCCGTCGTCGTACCGGCGGGAGGTGTCGGCGAGCACGGTGCCTTCGACGCCTGCAGTCTCGACCCATGGGATCACCCACACGAGCACGGCCGCAACGACGAAGAGCCCGACGGCCGCCGAGTGGAGACGGCGGGGGCCGTGCATGTCCTCGAGAGCGAGCTCCGGATCGAGCGTGTCGTCGATCTCCACGGCGGCCACGGGAGCCGGGGCCGCGCCGGCTTTGCGCACGACGGCGACGACGAACACGACCAACGCGATCAGGTAGATGGCCTGGCCGACGAACGAGGCGACTGCGAAACCCTCGACGCTGCGGAGGGTGTTCCGGAAGCCCTCACCGGCCGGAGAGATGGCGGCCTCGTTGGCGGAGGCGACCCACGTCCAGCCGGCGGCGAGACCGCCCAGGAACGCTCCGCCCGCCCAGCCGAGGATGCCGAGGAGCATCACGACGTAGTGGGTCGTCCCGAGTCGTGACGAGGTGGCCCCGCCGGTGAGCTGGGGCGCCGCGTGGTAGGCGAACGCCACGAGCCACGCCGTGAACGCCCCGTAGATGCCGAGCACCTCGACCCCGGCGAGCCAGCCCGTGTACTGGACGATGCCGCTCGAGGCGCGAAGCGCCATGGTGAGGTTGGCAACGGTCCACAGACCGAGCAAGGCGCCGCCGAACATGATGAAACGAATCGCCAGGTCGCCGCGCACCGACTCCCAGCGACGCCGCATGGCGATCACGAGGTCGGTGAAGACGACGGCGGCAGGGATGAGCAGACCCATCGAGAAGATCACGCCAACGGTCTCCAGCCAATCCGGCACGGCCGTGTACGTGAGCACGGCCGGTGCGGTGAGGGCCCAGACGACGGCGATCGACCAGAACCCGAGCAGTGTCAGCCGTGTCGCCGGGAAGGTGTCGCGTCCGGTACGGCGGGCCACCACGTGGTACACGACGGCCAGACCACCGGTGGCGAGCCACAGCCCGACGATCGCCGCCCGGAAGAAGGCCGTCTGGGTGACGCTGCCGACGCCGCTGAGGCCGGGGATGTTCCCGGCGAGGAAACCGAGCGGGAGCCACCAGGCAGCGGCGACCGCATACCAGCGGACCGGTCCGGCATCGACCGCGGCGTCCTTGGCCGTCGCCAGGAGGACCCGGGCGAAGAGGACCATGCCGAGGAACAGGGCGGCATCGGCCCACAGCGGGTACTCGAGGTACTGGCGCCCTTCGTTGAGCCCGGCGGCGACACCGACGGTGCCGAGGACGACGCCGAGGGCCATGAGCCCCAACGCCGCCATCGCCTCGCGGGGACGGGCCACCTCGACCTTGCCCGACCGGCTGACGACGTGGAGCAGCGCCCCGGCGAGCCCGATGGTGAGCCACCCGTAGAGGAAGAGGTCGGTGGCGACGGGCAGCAGCCGGCCGTAGACGATGAAGCCGGCCCCGGTGATGACGTCGGGGGCGACCAGCTGGAGTGCCGCGACGAGTCCGAGCACCAGCGCAGGAACGAGAAAGGCGAACGAGGTGAGCAGGAAGGGCCGGGCTACGGTCCCGGTCGCCTCCGGCGGGACGGGGATGTCACCCGCCTCGGACTCGGGTTGTGCTGCGCTGTCGACGGTCACCGGCGCCGGGTCCTCTGATCGTGGTGGCCTGCTCGCCACTCCCGTGGCGGCGGCAGCCTAGTGTCCCGAGCCGAAGGTGCGTATTCCCCCGGCCGGCGGACGCCGAAGCGGCCCACCGGGTTGCCGGAGGTCTGATGAAACCGAGCGCCCGGCGACGCGCGGTAGCCTCCCGCAGCGCTCCCACCGAGCCCGGTCCGTGTGCATAGAATGCGGCCCCCAAGGGACCCGACGACCAGAGCGAGGACATGGCAGACACCGCAGAGCTCCGCCGCTACACGCAGATCGGCATCGGCGCCATGCTCATCGGCGCCGGCGCCGGCATCGCAGGCGCCCTCTTCGCCCATTTCACCGGGCTGCCGCCGCAGGATGCGTTGGGGCAGGATCTCTACCCGGCGATCCCCCGGGGCTGGGCCTTCGAGCTCATCGGGCAGCTCGTCTCCCTCGGCGGCGGTCTCCTCTTCATGGCCGGTGTTGCCGTCGGTTTCCTCTACAAGCGGCAGATGACCTGGGCGCGAGCGGCGATCGGGGCCTCACTCTTCACCACGCTGATGCTCATCTTGTTCGGCATCGTCCCCAACCAATGGCTCACCCTGACCCAGTCGGTCTGGGAGTGGACGCCGCAGAAGATCGTGGTCACCATCCCGCCGTGGCTGGTGCTCAACAACGAGGTCGACATCAGCGCCGCCGCCGTCAAGGACATCGTCTCCGGCACCTATGTCGTGGTGGCTTTGCTGGCCATCGCCGTCGCCATGTACCAGTGGCAGGAGCGCCAGAAGCGGGCCGAGACGGCGCCGCCGCCGCAGCCGGTCTCCACGTACGGGCGCCCGCTCACCAAGGTGAAGGGGTAGGCGATGGCGAAGACCGACATCTGGTTCGAGACGCCGCCGATCCGCGACGACTACCAGCTCGCCGCCGTCGACGGGGCGTACCTCACCGCCGCGGTGAAACCCAAGCAGTTCCTCCACATCGACCAGTCCGAGTGCATCCTGTGCGAGGGCTGCGTCGACATCTGCCCGTGGAAGTGCATCCACTACCTCTCGATCGACGCCATCGCCGAGGGCACCAACGTCGACAACCCCGCCGAGAACACCGAGAACAAGGGGTTCTTCCTCGTCGACGAGGACGAGTGCACCCGGTGTGCGCTGTGCGTGGACCGGTGCCCCACGGGCGTCATCACCCTCGGCAAGTTCGCCGGCTCGCTCGCCGCTCAGGCCGAGGAGCTGGAGCTCAAGCCCTGGGAGTACAACACGGGCCAGCGGGACTTCAAGAACGGCTACTCGTATGGCATGCGGTGGTAGCCGGACACCAGATTTTGCGGCCCGAGCCCCGTCGGGGAAACTGCACGACCTTCGTAGGCGCAGACGGACAACGAGGTAACGAGTGGCGAACGGAAACGGAAACGGCCGGGTCGGCCTGAAGGAGCGGCTCACCGAGGCAGCCGACCACGTTCGGGCCAGCCAGGTGTGGTCGAGCATCTTCCGTCCCGGCTCCCCGTTCCGCCACGGCTACTCCGACAGCCCTCGGAACCGCTCGTACGTGATCATGAACAACGTGCTCTATCACCTCCACCCGGTGAAGGTGAAGCGGCACGCCGTGCGCCTGTCCTACACGCTGTGTCTCGGTGGGATGAGCTTCTTCCTCTTCATCCTGCTCACCATCACCGGCATCTTCCTCATGTTCTACTACCGGCCGACCTCGCCTCAGGCCTATCAGGACATCCAGGCGCTCGCCACCGACGTCGCCTTCGGCCAGCTCGTGCGCAACATGCACCGGTGGGGCGCCCACGCCATGGTGCTGGTCGTGTTCCTGCACATGGCGCGGGTCTTCTATCACGGGGCCTACAAGCCGCCCCGCGAGTTCAACTGGGTGGTGGGCGTCATCTTGTTGCTCCTCACCCTGCTGCTCTCGTTCACCGGCTACCTCCTGCCGTGGGACCAGCTGGCGCTGTGGGCAGTGACCGTGGGATCGAACATGGCGGCGTACAGCCCGGTCATCGGGGACCAAGTGACCTTTGCGCTCATCGGCGGGGTTCAGATCACCCCAGACACGCTGCTGCGCTGGTACGTGCTGCACGTGTTGTTCCTGCCGTTCATCATCGTCGTGTTCATGGCGGTGCATTTCTGGCGAGTGCGCAAAGACGGCGGCATCTCGGGACCACTGTGAGGAGGCGGCGTGGCTGAGATTCCCGAATCCATCCTGCGGCGCTCCGC
>DKBA01000015.1 GCA_002450985.1 Acidimicrobiia bacterium UBA6912 | reverse complement strand
GGCGGCAACGGAGACCTGGATCCGAACGGTGCCCTCACCCGGAATGGTGTCCTCGACGGGGACCACCGCCTCAGCACCGGCGGGCAGCGGGGCACCCGTCATGATCTTGATCGCGGTGCCGACCTCCACCGCATGGGCGGCCACCGAGCCTGCCGGGACGTCCTCGAGCACCGGCAGATCGACCGGGGCACCTGCCACGTCGGCGACCCGCACCGCGTAGCCGTCCATCGCNNCGGCAGCGAGACGAGGGGCAGTGGGGCGACCGCCGTCAGGACCTCGGCCTGGGCTTCCTCGAGCGGCTTCATGCCGGATCGACGCGCCGCTCACGCCCCATCACGATGCGGCGGATGTTGCCTGCGTGCCGGGCGATCACCACCAGAGCGGTGGCGCCGGCGAGGAGGAGGCGGGTACCCCGATGACCGCCGAGGGCGAACGCAGGGACGTAGAGGATCATCGCCACCAGCGAAGCGATCGAGGCGGTCTTCGTGATGGCCACCGTGACACCCCACCCGATGGCGAGGACGAGCCCGTAGACCGGTGTCAGCCAGACCGCGGCGCCGATGGCGGTGGCCACGCCCCTGCCGCCACGGAACCCGTGCCAGATCGGAAAGACGTGGCCGATCACCGCGGCGAGGGCGCAGGCGACGCCGACGGTCTCGCCGCCAAGGGTCGAGCCGATGGCGGCGGCGAGGAGGCCCTTGAGCGAGTCGCCGACCATCACGATCGCGGCGGGTCCNNAAACACGTTGGATGTGCCCGGGTTGCCGCTGCCGCGCTCGTAGATGTCGATTCCCAAGGCCCGAGGCACGATGACCCCGAAATCGACGCTGCCGAGGAGATAGGCGATCACGATGGCGACGGTGGTGCTCACGTGGCCGCGAGTCTAGGGGGACGGCGTCGGAGCGACCTTGCGCCCGGCTCCGCGCTCGACACCTTTGGGAGGCGCTACCATTTTTCGCGAACCGCATGGACACGCGGCCATCGGTGCGCGTAGAGTGCGGATTCCGAGGGAGTAGGCGTGACACCTCGCAAGGCAACGTGCGGAAGGCAGACTGCCGCCGGGCCGGTCGTATCGTATTCGTGCGGCCACTCGGCGACACGTGCTGCGGTGTGTCGTGCAAGGTCCCTCCCCGTCGGCCAATCGCAAGTCCCCCCACCATTCCCCCTGCTTGCGTGAGGCGCCCTCCCTCCTTCGGGAGGGAGGGACGGGGAGGTCATGCGAAGGTCTTCCGGCGTGAGGTCGCGTGGGATACGGTGCGGGCGTGTTCTGGCTCGAGCGTCCCCCTCTGCTGCGCTGGATCGCTGCCGCGCTGTTGGTGATCGGGTCGGCGTCCCTCGACCTCGCCCGAGACGCCACCGAGCCGTTCCCTTTCGTGGCGACCGCCGTGGCGAGGGGCGACCCCGTCGACCCCGCCGATCTGGAGTGGCGCGACGTCCCGGTCGGATTGCTCGGTGCCGCCGCCGTGGCTTCAGGGGTGGCGACCCGTGACCTGGCGCCGGGTGAGCCTCTCACCGCGGGCGCCGTCGCCGATGTCGTCGTCCCCGGAGGCTGGTGGGCCGTCCCCATCGAGCTCCCGGAGGGCGCCCGGGCAGGCACCCCGGTGAGGCTGGTCGCGCTCGATCCCGCCCTCGACGTCGAAGGCGTGGTCGCCGAGGCTCCGACGCCAGGCGCCTTCGCCGTCGCAGTGCCCGGGCTCGTCGCGGTGCCCCCCGACGTGGCCGGCATCGTGGCACAGGCGGCGGGAGGGGGCCGTCTCGTGGTGCTCCTCGGCACGTGAGCAGCGAAGCTCCGCCGGGTCGGTAAGCTCCGGCGCCATGCTCGACGCCGCCTTCTGGGGCCTGATCCAAGGTCTCACCGAGTTCCTCCCCATCTCTTCGAGCGGACACCTCGTGCTGGTGCCTGCGCTGCTGGGGAGGGACGGCCCGAACCTCGCGACCTCTGCCGTGCTCCACATCGGCACGCTTGCGGCCGTCTTGGCGTATTTCCGGGCCGATCTCTTCGAGGTCGTTCGGTTCACGCCCGAAGGCAAACGGCTTCTCCGCTTCATGCTCATCGGCACCATTCCCGCCGCCGTCGCCGGGCTTGCCCTCCGCGATCCCCTCGACCGCCTCAACGAGCAGCCCCGATGGGTGGCGGTGGCCATGATCTGCGCGGGCCTCGTGTTCATCTCGACCCGGTTCCTCGACAAGGGCCGCAGGCGCGCCCAGGAGGTCCAGGGCCGTGACGGCATCATCATGGGCCTCGGTCAGGCCGTTGCGCTGATCCCGGGGGTCTCCCGCTCCGGCACGACGATTGCGTCGGGAATGCTGGAAGGCTTCGAGCACCGGGAGGGGGCCAGCCTCGCCTTCCTCCTCGGCATCCCGGCCATCGCCGGCGCCGGGCTGCTCAACTTCGTCGATCTGCTGGCAGAGGATGCAAGCGGTCTCGGGCCCGAGCTCCTGCTCGGCATGGTCGTCGCCGCCGTGGTCGGCTACGCCGCGATCGCCGGGCTGCTCGGATTGATCCGCGTCACCGGGCTCGCCCCTTTCGGGTGGTACTGCGTCGCCTTCGGGGCGCTCTCGCTGATCCTGCTCTGACCGTAACTCGAGGCGGGCCAAGGCCTCGATCCGTCGGAACGACGATGAGCCCGACGCAGTCGGGACATGCCCCACGAGCGCAGCGAGTGGATCGTGTTCAGAAGTGCTCGGCGCTCCATGGGGGCACCTGCGTCCGGAACATCGCATCGAGCCGGACCGCAGTCTCGCGAGCGGCCTCGATACGGCCGGCGGCAACCATCGGGAGGGCGGCGCGACCCCCCATGAAGAGNNCAGGTCGCCCGACCCTCATCGATCTCGAGCCGCCACCGCCCCTCGTTCCAGGGGCAGAAGGGATCGGTGACGTCGAGGACCAGCCGCCCGTCGGCCTCGTAGGTGCGCGCTTCGAGCGCCGCCCGAAGGTCGACGAGAGCGAACCACATGTACTCGCTCTCGATCCGGCGCACCGCCCTGCTGTCGACCAGCATCCACCGCATCGCCTCGTCGGTCGGCCGGCGCTGAAACCGCACCCGTTGCGTGAGGTCGATGTCGGCGGCGAAGCCGATGAGCGCCCGGTAGGCGTCTCCGGTGACGGCGTGCATCTCCGTCACACGGACGGTGCCGCGCCCCTCGAGCTTGGTCCGGAAGAAGAGATAGCCCTCGGGCCCAGAGTCCCCGCTGTACACCCCGATACGCCGCTCCGAGTGCCCGTTGCGCATCCACGACTCGTCCTCGAGCTCATAGGTGTCCCACAAGAACTCGGATCTCGTGAACATCCCGGGGCGGGCGCAAGCCGCTTCGTGGAGCGCCGGCAGTACTCGTCGCGCCTCATCGCGGTCCACGAGCTCGATGCGCCCGGCCGGACGGTCCGAACGCCACTCCGCCCGGGTCGAGTCGAGCCGCCAGTCGATCATCGGCACCGCTTGCCCGAACCCGAAACGCCCGTAGATCGTGGCCTCCGAGGCGGTGAGCGCCGCAAGCGGCTCACCACGCTCGTGGGCCCCATCGATGATCCGTCGCATCAGCCTGCGGAGAATCCCGCGGCGCCGGTGGGTTGGCAGCACCGAGACGAAGGTGACCCCTGCCGTGCCGAGCCGCTCCCCACCGGGCACGGTCACCTCGTACCGCACCGAACCCGAGCTCCCCACGACCTTGCCGTCCTCCACCGGCACGAAGTAGCGGTCCGGCTCGAACGAGGCGACGATACGCGCCATCTCTCCCTCGTCGACGGAGAAGCTGAACGGCACCCCGGCGGCGCGCACCATCGCCTCGGCGAGCTCGCCCTCGGCGGGCAGGATCTCGATCGCTGACGGCGGCATGGAAACCGAGGCTACCCACCAACAACGCAGGTACGCTCCCTGTCCATGTTCGACGATCATCCCAGGGCGCGGCAGCGCCTCACCGACGAGCGCATCATCTGGATGACGACGGTGACCGCCGACGGCGCACCGCAGTCCTCGCCCGTGTGGTTCTTGCTCGAAGGAAACGAGATCCTCGTGTTCTCGGCCCGGAGCAGGCGACTCGCCAACATCGCCGCAAACCCGAGGGTCGCCCTCAACCTCGACGGCAACGGACGGGGTGGAGACATCGTGACGATCGAGGGCACGGCACGGGTCGTGCCCGAGGAGCCGCCCGCATTCGCCAATGCGGCCTACGTCGCCAAGTACGCCGAGGCGATGACGCGCAACGGCTGGACGCCGGAGCAGTTCTCGGAGCTGTACCCGGTTGCGGTGCGTGTCCGGTTCGATCGCGGCCGGGCCTGGTGATCACGCGGGCATAATCAGGGCCGGCCCGACGTTGGCGAGGCGGGCGAACACCGCAAAGGAGTGGCGGAAAGATGGGCCTGTTCAGCAAGAAGACGAAGGCAACGAAGCTCGTGTCGCTCGACGACCTCGAGCCGATGATCGAGTCGGGGAAGCCGGTGCTGCTCGACTTCTTCCAGGTCGGCTGCGGACCGTGCCAGGTGATGGACGGGATCGTCAACGAGCTCGCCGGCGAGTACGGCGACAGCGCCCACATCGTGAAGGTGGACGTCGCCAAGGTGGCGGGGGCGGCGCAGGTGTTCAACGTCCGCTCGACACCCACCTTCGTGCTCTTGGGCAGGGCACCGGCGAAGCGGAGCAAGAAGAAGCAACGTCAGGCGGATGCGCCGCCGCCGGGCGACGCCAAGGTCACCGCCCGCTGGCGCACCACCGGGCTCGTGAAGAAGGATCAGATGGCGCGCGTGCTCGAGAGCAACGGCGCCGTCAAAGTGGATTGACCCCGGTCAGCCGTAGTCGTAGAAGCCGCGCCCGGTCTTGCGGCCGAGCAGCCCGGCCTCGACCATCCGCTTGAGCAGCGGTGGGGGCGCATAGCGAGCCTCACGGAACTCCTCGAAGAGCGATTCGGCGACCGACAGCATGGTGTCGTTGCCGATGAGGTCGCTCAGCGCCAGCGGACCCATCGGGTAATTGGCGCCGTTGACCATGCCTGCGTCGATGTCCTCCTTGCTGGCGAACCCCGACTCGTACATGCGGATGGCGTCGATGATGTAAGGGCAGAGCAGCATGTTGACGATGAACCCGGCCCGATCCTTGGCGTGCACGACCGTCTTGCCGAGCTGGTCGGTGGCGAACGCCGCAGCACGGGCGACCACGCCGGGGTCCGTGACGACGCTCTGCACCACTTCGACGAGCGGCATCACCGTNNGACGAGGTGTTGGAGGCGAGGATGGCGTCGTCGGCCTCCACGATGTCGTCGAGCGTGGCGAACAGCTCCTTCTTCAGGTCCTCGCGCTCGACGATCGCCTCGATGACCATCTGACGGTCGGCGAAGGCGGCGAGGTCGCTGCCGAAGCCGAGCCGGCTGCGCGCCGCCTCGGCGGCATCGTCGTCGAGCTTGCCCCGTTCGACGGCCCGGGCCAGCGACGCGTCGATTCGCGCCCGGGATGCCTCGGCGAGCTCGTCACTGACCTCGTGCACGAGCACGTCGATACCCGCCTTGGCGCACACCTCTGCGATCCCGCTGCCCATCTGGCCGCCACCCACCACGCCCACACGCTCGATCGCCACGTCGCCTCCTCAGGTCCGCTGCCGCCAGCGTAGGCATGCGGCGACGGACGCTCCGCTGAGGGAGATCCCGCACGCATCGCCCTCCGGGAGGGCCGGCGCCGCCTCGTGGGCCCGACCCGCCTCCCCTCGTATCGTCTGCGCCGTGATCGCCCGATGGCGGAACACGGACCCGGGCGGGCTATGCAGATGGCGGCGGGGTGTCGGGCGTGGCCGCGAAGGCCTGGCGGCGATGCTCGACGATGCCGTATGCGATCTGCTCCATCGCCTCCATGAGCCACACGGCGGCCGGACCGCCGTCGGTGTAGTCGGTGGGAGCGATGTGGTGGACCCTTCCTTCGGCCTGCAGTCGGCGCATCGGCCCCTCGTCGGCCTCAGGGGTCAGCACCCCGAGCGTCTTGCCCCCGGCTGCGTTGATGACGGAGAGGGCAGGAACCCATCCGGGGTCTCCGGCCACGAACACCATGTTGGCGAGCGGGATGCGCCGGTGATCATCGGCCATTCGGCTGTCGGCATCGACGTCTGCGTCGACGTTCACGCCCTTGCTGATCTCGAACAACGTGCGCACCACGCTCGGGTGGTCATAGGTGATGCCGAGGTGGCTGAGCGGCTGCGGGCTCGCCGCCACCACCGGAAGCTGGTCGAGATAGCCGGGCGCCGCTCGCTCTCCGAGGAAGGTGCTCCCCCACGCTCCGTCGAGATGCTCCCCGAGCGCGCTGCCCTCGACCAACACGAGCGGGCCGGTCGTGACCGCATAGTGCTCCACGGTGATGCCCTCCCTGGCGAACTCCGGGACGGAACGCACCTTCGCCCGCATGGCGTCGATCAGCTCCACCGAACCCGGGGCCGGGGTGAGCTCGCGGCCGTGCCGCTTCAGGGTCGCATTGGTCAGCCCCTTCATCGTCCCGTGCTGCACGTAGTCGACGAGATGGACGAGACGGGCGGCGGCGGGGGCCACGGTCTCGCCACGGACGGCGTGGAAGGCGGGCAGCCCGGCTACCTCCTCGGCGAATCGCTCGGGATCGACGCCGTAGCCGGTGAGGACCGGAGCGAGCAGTGGCGTGGTGATCAGCGCGTGCTCGAAGTCCCAGATGAACGCGATCGTCGGCTGTGGCTGGAGTGGTGCCGGCATCGGGTCAGCCTACCGACGGTGCGCCGGCGGCCTCGATCACGGCGTCTCGGTGCGACCGAACGCCACGTCGCCGCCCGCGATCCACCACGGTTGGAGGACGCAGGGAGCCCCTCGCAGCGCCGCATGGGCTTCACCCATCTTGTGGGCGGGAACGAGGCACACCACGTGCCAGCCGCTGCCGGCGAGCCGCCACACGGGGGCGCTGAGGCCCGAGCAGTCGACGGTCGTCGTGACCGCGATCTCGACGATCCTGCGCTCGATCGCTGCCGCGCAACGCAGAAAGGCGAGCTCGTCGCCGAGCGAGGTTCCCGTCAGCTCGGCGAGCCACGACTCCACCACCGGCTCGTGGCTGCGCACGTAGTGCCCGACCGCTGCCCGCACCACGTCGGCGCCCGGCATCACCTCAGGTCGTACCGCTACCGCCATCATCTCCTCCACCCATCGAGTTACACGAGTGTAGTTCACGCAGGCGCACCTCCGCGCAACGGGCCGCAGTAGGCTCGGTGCATGGCTGCCGTCGATCGCGACCTCGGGCTCCACAGCGCAGGCCTGACCGCCGCCGAGGTGCGCCAGCGGACCGAGGCCGGCCACGTCAACGTCGCCGCGGAGAGCCCGAGCCGGACCACACGCGAGATCGTCCGCGACAATCTGGTAACCCGTTTCAACATCCTCCTCGGGGTCCTGCTCGTGGTCGTGCTCGTCGTCGTGCGCGAGCCGAAGGACGCCCTCTTCGGGATCGTGCTCGTCACCAACGCCGCCATCGGGATCGTGCAGGAGCTGCGCGCCAAGCGCACTCTGGACAAGCTGGAGCTCGTGACGGCGCCCGCGGCTCGGGTGGTGCGCGACGGCAAGGTGCAGGAGATCCCGGTCGATCGCATCGTGCTCGACGACCTCGTCGAGCTGCGGCCCGGCGACCAGCTCGCCGTCGACGGCGTGGTCACCGACGCCGCAGGGCTCGAGATCGACGAGTCGCTCTTGACCGGCGAATCGGACGCCGTCCGCAAGGAACCGGGCGACGAGTGCCTCTCGGGCAGCTTCGTCGCCGCCGGCGCCGGGCGGTACCGGGCCACCGCCGTCGGCCCCGGGGCCTACGCCGCCAAGCTCGCCATGGAGGCGAAGCGGTTCACCCTGGTGCGCTCCGAGCTGCGTGACGGCGTCGACTGGATCATCAAGAGCGTCAGCTGGGTGATCGGGCCGATGATCGCCCTGCTCGTGTGGAGCCAGATGCGCACCGAGGAGGGTTTCACCCAGGCGCTGAGCGGCGCCATCGCCGGCGCCGTCGGCATGATCCCGCAGGGGCTCGTGCTCCTCACGTCCATCGCCTTCGCCGTCGGCGTGATCCGCCTCGGCAGACGAAGCGTGCTCGTCAAGGAGCTGCCTGCGATCGAAGGGCTCGCCAGGGTCGACACCATCTGCTTCGACAAGACGGGAACGCTCACGGAGGGCAAGCTCGTGGTCCAGGAGGCCGTCCTGCTGAGCGACGACGACCCCGCACCGGGGCTGGCGGCGCTTGCCGTGAGCGAGGCGAACCCCAACGCGACGCTGGCGGCGATCGCCGCCGCCTATCCCGAACCGCCCGGCTGGCGCGTCGTCCGCGCCATCCCCTTTGCGTCCTCCCGCAAGTGGAGCGGGGCGACCTTCGTCGGTCATGGGACGTGGGTGATGGGTGCCCCCGATGTCGTGGCGCCCAACGACGGTGCGCTCCTCGCCGACGCCGAGCGCAAGGCGTCGGGCGGAACGAGGGTCCTCCTGGTGGCCACCACCGATGCCGCGCTGGTCGACGAACGCCTACCCGAGCAGCTGCGGCCCGTCGCCCTGCTCATGCTCGGGGACCGGATCCGCTCAGACGCAGCGCAGACCCTCCGCTACTTCGCGGAGCAGGGCGTTGCCGCCAAGGTCATCTCCGGCGACCACCCGAAGACGGTGGCGGCGATCGCCCGCGAGGTCGGCGTCGTGGGCTCCCACGAGGTCGTCGATGCCCGATCGCTCCCCGATGACCCGGCCGAGCTCGCCGACGTCATGGACAACGCCACCGTCTTCGGGCGGGTGAGCCCGCACCAGAAGCGGGCGATGGTCGCCGCCCTGCAGTCCCGCGGGCATGTGGTCGCCATGACCGGGGACGGCGTCAACGACGTCCTCGCCCTCAAGGACAGCGACATCGGGATCGCCATCGGCGCCGGCGCCCCCGCCTCGCGCGCCGTCGCCCAGCTGGTGCTCATCGACGGCAAGTTCGACACCCTGCCCGGGGTCGTGGCGGAGGGCAGACGGGTGATCTCCAACATCGAGCGCGTGGCCAACCTGTTCGTCACGAAGACGGTGTACGCGCTGACGATCGCGCTCGCCATCACCCTGCTGGCCCAGCCCTTCCCCTTCCTCCCCCGCCACCTCACGCTCGTGGGTGCGGTCACGGTGGGCATCCCGGCCTTCTTCCTCGCGCTCGCCCCGTCGGCGCGTCGGGCCCGATCCGGCTTCGTGGGACGGGTGCTGCGGTTCGCCATCCCGACCGGGCTCGCCGCAGCAGTGGCGACGATCAGCGCCTACCAGCTCGCCATCTCCGAGGACGTGAAGCTCACCGAGGCGCGCACCATCGCCACCTTGGTGCTGACCGCCATCGGGTTGTTCGCGCTGGGCATGGTCAGCCGTCCCCTGCTCGTGTGGAAACGCTGGTTGATCGCCGCGATGGCGGGCTTGCTCATCCTCTCGATGGTGAGCCCGGTGTCCCACGACTTCTTCGAGCTCAACCTGCCCCGACCGGTCGTGCTGCTCGCCGCGCTGGGCATCGTCGGCATCACCGGGGCGGTCATGGTCGGCACGCTCCAGGCGGTCGGGTGGGTCCGCCAAGTGCCCGACATGCTGCGCGACCACCCACCAACCGAATCGCAGGCGTGGCACACCTTCACTGCTCGCCTCCGCAGCTTTGCCGGGATGGCGAAGGAATCCGATGCCCCGCCGTCCGCCGTCGCGGACGGTTCGGAGAAGACGGTGGCGGTCCCCGGCACGACACGCCGTCGCAGCGAGGCGCCGGGGGAGGCGTCGCCCCATGCCGCCTCGCCGGCACGGCCCGCCGAGGTGGAGTCGGCGCTCGGCTCGATCGAGTGGTTCGATCCCGACGCAGAGAAGCTCGAGTCCCAGGAGCAGAGCCGGCCGCGCTAGCCGAAGCCGGCGCACTGCGGTTCCTCGGGCGCCCGCCGCAGGTTCGCGATCAGCGCGACTCGCCGGGAGCGATCGGCTCGCCCGAGTCGCGCCACCGCACCGCCTCGGCGAAACCCTCCTGCTCGGCGAGGTGCTTGAACCACATCCCCTCGGGAGTGTGTCGAGTGATCCCGTCGAACAGCGTTGCGATGAGCTGGGTGGTCCCCATCCCCATGTTCTCGTAGGCCTGGTTCACCATCAGCTTCTGCATGAGCAGCTGGTTGCGAGGCACGCCGGCCATGCGGCGGGCGAGCTCGTCGACTCTCGCATCGAGGCGCCCTTCCGGCACGGCCTCCAGCACGAGGCCCATCGCCGCCGCCTCCCTCCCGTCGATGAGATCGCCGGTGAGCAACATCCGCTTCGCCCGCTCGGCGCCGACGCGGTAGACCCACATCGCCGTCGTCGGACAGCCCCACACCCGTGCCGGGGGGTATCCGATCCTGGCGTCCTCGGCCATCACGACGAGGTCGCAGGCGAGGGCGATGTCCGATCCCCCGGCGACGGCGAAGCCGCGCACCTTGGCGATCGTCGGCTTGCGAGCGTGCCACAAGCTCATGAAGTCGCGGGTGTTGCGACCCATCCACCGCAGGTCGACGGTGGGGTCCCACGGCATGTCCTGCACGCCGCGATTGGCGCCGGGCGCCTCCGCATAGGCCTTCAGGTCGTAGCCGGCGCAGAACGCCCGCCCCGCCCCGGTGACGACGATCACGTGGACGCCGTCGTCGTCCTCGGCGCGTTCGACGGCACGGCGGATCTCGGCAGGCATCGCGTCGTCGATGGCGTTCAGGCGTTCGGGCCGGTCGAGCGTGATGGTGNNGCCGAGCGTATCGGGCGGCGCCGCCTCGCGCTGCGGCGGATGCCCGGGGCACGTTCTCTCCGGCATTGCGGGAAGCGGATCGACGGTTCTCGCGTTCACTGCGCCATGGCCAGGAAGACCAGCCCGCAGCGCAGACTGGAGAGGCAACGCCGGCTCGAGGAGGAGCGGCGCAGGACACAGCGCATCCGGCTGATCCGGACGGTGGGCATCGGCGGGGCCGCCGTCGCCGCCCTGGTTCTCCTGCTGGTGCTGGTGTGGCCGGAGCCGGCCGTCGGCAACACCTCTCGTGAAGCCTGGGACCTGCCGCAGCTCGACGGCGAGGGCAGGGTGAAGCTCGAGGACTTCCGCGGCAAACCGACCGTCGCGGCGTTCTTCGCCTCATGGTGCACCGTGTGCGAGGACGAGATGCCGCAGCTGCTCGCCCTGTCCCAGGAGATCGGCGACCGCGTCAACTTCGTCGGCATCAACAGCCAGGACAACGCCAGGGGCCTCGGCGACGCCGAGAAGTGGGGCCTCGCCGGCGTGTGGCCGCTCGCCGCCGACATCGGGAACGGCAACGGCAGCGCGCGCAGCGTCCAGTCGTTCGGGGCCCGCGGCTCGCCGACCAACGTCATCTACGACGAGAACGGCAAGGTCGTCCACGTCCAGCTCGGCGGCATCAGCCCGAGCGAGGTCGTCGACCTCCTCACCGAGCTGACCGGCTTCGAGGGCTAGTCGGCAACGGCGTGACGGCGCATGCGGAGTCGTGAATCTGGCTGCGTGCGCAAGGACCGATGCCCCTACGTCGGATCTGCGGCGTCTGCTGAAATCCACGATGGGAAGAACCCGGCCGACCGGCGTGGGCTGGAGCGCGCTGCAGTCGGTCTCCGCATCGCCTAGGAGATGACCATGAAGAAGCGACTCGCAGCCATCGGGGTCGTGATCGTCGGCGTCGTGCTGATCATCATTCCGATCGCCGCCAATCTTTTCACCGTGGCGCCGGCTTTCGAGGACCTCACCGATGCGTTTCGCGACAACGTGATGACCGACGAGGCGGTGGCGCAGGCGCGCACCGACATCGCCGGCCTCACCGCGGTGAGCGAGGAGTTCGCCACCAAGGTCGTCCCGACGATGAGCGGGGCGCTCGGGATGGATGTGCCGACGTTCCAGGGGTTCGTGCAGCAGCAGTTCCCGGCCGTGGCCGCAGGCGTCGAGGCGCTGCCTGCGATCGCAACGCAGTTCACCGGGGTGATCGACCTCATCGAGTCACAGCAGGACAACTTCGCCCAGGCCGACGCCATCCCCACCGATGACCTGCCGGTCACCACGGTGCCGTGGGCCATCCTCGGCATGGGCGTCGTGGCCGTGATCGTCGGTCTCGTCATGATGGTGCGGCAGGGTCTCGGTGCGCTGCTGGCCGTCGTGCTCGGCGTGCTCGTGGTCGCCGGCACGCTGCTGTTCTCCCTCATCGGCAAGTCGACAGCGGCGGACGACCTCAACGAAGCCCTCAAGCCGGTGTACACCCAGGAGCTGATCGACCAGTCCGAACAGGCGCTCGCCGTCGTCGGAGCCATGGGCACGCAGATGCAGCAGGAGATGCTCCCCGCCCTCGCCCAACAGCTCGGGATGTCGTCCGAGCAGGTGAACGCCTTCATCGGCGAGAACTTCCCGACGACCGCCACCGCGCTCGCCACGATGCCAGACACGATGGGCCGCTTCCAGGGGCTCGTCGGCACGTTCTCCAGCCAGCTCGAGAACTACAACACGATCAAGTCGACCACCCTCGCACCCATCTCGTGGATGGTGCTGATCGGCGGTGTGCTCATCGTGCTCCTCGGAGTATGGGGCATGCTCGTCGCCCGGGGAGAAGCCGGCCCGAAGGACATGCCGGAGTCGACGCCCGACAAGGAGGCAGCGAAGGCCTGATCGCCAGCGCGACGGGTCTCGCTGAGGAGACGAGGGGCGGCGCTCGCCGCCCCTCGTTGCGCGCCGGCAAGAGGAGTAGGGTGGCGCACCGCCGCGAGAACCGGAGCACCGCACATGGCCGAAGACAAGGAGCAGGAGGGATCGGGCAAGGAGTCGACCGAGACGCCGCAGCCGCCACCGCACCACGAGGACACCTCCACCGAAACCACCCACACGGTCGCCGTCGGCGGGGAGACCATCGAGTACACGGCAACCGCCGGGCACCTCGTCCTCAAGGACGAGGAGGGAAAGAAACAGGCCTCGTTCTTCTCGATCTCCTACGTCCGCAACGACGTCCGCGATCGCAGGTCGCGGCCGGTGGTGTTCTCCTTCAACGGCGGACCCGGTTCCTCGTCGGTGTGGCTGCACCTCGGTGCATTCGGCCCGCGCCGGGTGCGTCTCGAGGCTGCGGGGTGGCCGCTGCCGCCCCCGGGGCGCCTCGTCGACAACGAGCACTCGCTCCTCGACATCGCCGACCTCGTGTTCATCGACCCGGTGAGCACGGGCTACAGCCGGGCCATCCCCGAGGAGGAGGCGAAGAGCTACCACCACTTCAAGAAGGACCTCGAATCCGTTGGCGAGTTCATCCGGCTGTGGCTGGCCCGCAACCACCGCTGGGGCTCGCCGAAGTTCCTCGCAGGTGAGTCGTATGGCACCACTCGCTCGGCCGGCCTCGCCGGCCACCTGTTGAAGCGGCACGGGTTGTACTTCAACGGGCTGATCCTGGTGTCGTCGATCCTCAACTTCCAGACGGCAGGCTTCGACACGTCGACCTGGACCTTCAACCGGGGCAACGATCTCCCCTATGCGCTGTTCCTCCCCACGTATGCCGCCACCGCCTGGTACCACCGCAGGCTGCCCGACGACCTCCAGAGTCTGGAGCTGCGCCCCCTGCTCGACGAGGTGGAGGCCTTCGCTTCGGGCGAGTACCTCCTCGCCCTCACCGAGGGCGCCCGTATCGGCGATGAGCGGCGCAACCGAATCGCGGCCACCCTCGCCCGCTACACCGGGCTGTCCGAGACCTACGTGCTGCAGTCGGACCTGCGCATCGAGATACTGCGGTTCTGCAAGGAGCTGCTGCGTCACGAGGGGCGAACGGTGGGACGCATCGACAGCCGCTACACCGGCTACGACCGTTTCGCCACCGGAGAGGCGATGGAGAACGATCCGAGCATCGACGCCACGATGGGCGTCTACACCTCGGCGCTCAACGACTACGTGCGCGGGGACCTCGCGTACGAGAGCGACCTCCCGTACGAGATCCTCACCGAGCGGGTGCATCCATGGGACTACGAGGACTTCAAGAACAGCTACGTCGATGTATCGGAGACGTTGCGGGAAGCCATGTCCCGCAATCCGTTCATGAAGGTGTACGTCGGCAACGGCTACTTCGACCTCGCCACTCCGCATTACGCCACGGAGTACACGTTCGCCCATCTCGGTCTCGCCCCCGAGCTCCTCGGCAACGTGTCGATGCACTACTACGGGGCGGGCCACATGATGTACGTGCACCTCGAGGAGCTCGCCCGGATGAAGACGGACATCGCCGGGTTCATCGTCGACGCCATGCCCGCCGAGGCGTGACCTCGACCCGGTCAGTCGCCGGCGACACGATCCGTGTAGAGCGATGCCGTCTCGAGGGCACGGGCTGCGACGGCGTCCCGTAGCCGGACCGGAGCCACGACCTCGATGCACGGCCCGAGGGAGAGCACGTCCATCGCCGCTGCGTCGATCGAGCTGAACGTGAACGCAGCCTCCTGCCGGCCTGCACGGTCGACCCCGTTCCTCCGCCGCACTTTCAGTGGCTGAAGGCGGCGCAGCATGGCGGCGAGCCGCACACCCTCCGGCGTGATCCGGACGATGGCTCGCTGCCGGCGCCGGGACCCGTGCCTTCCCGGCTCCCATCCCGGCGCGCCGGAGACCGGAGGCGCGGCCCCCTCGCCCAGCGCGAAGCCGCCGCCCGGTCCCCGGGTGGCGACGATCGGGACACCCGCAGCGGTCAGCTCGTCGATGTCGCGCAGCACCGTCCGCTCGCTCACCTCGAGCTCCGCGGCGAGCCGGGCCGCCGTGACCCTGCCGCGGCGCTCCAAGATGAGCATCAGTGAGATCAGCCGTCCGGCTCGCATCAGCGAGATGTTCGCAGTTTCTCGAAATCACGCCAGAAGATGTCATGTATCCCTCGGTAGATTGCCGCTACCGACCCAGAAAGGAGACGCCGTGAACGCTCCCTCATTCGAAGGCTCCGGCACGGCGGAGGACCCCTGGCTGCTCTTCACCCCACCCGGGTCCTCCCAGTTCGAGGCCTACCGGGATCCCGACGCCGACCCGCCTGCCCTCGTCGTGCACGTCGGCTCGACCCAGCTGCGCTACCACCTGCGTTGCATCGAGGACCTCTACGCGATGCTCGCCGAGCACGGGGACTGGATGGCGCTCGGCAACGCCGACGAGCAGAAGGAGGCCAAGCCCGACACCGTGGAGGCGCGGGGTCGTTCGGCGGCGAACCCCGTCGGGGGTTGGTATGGCCTGAAGAAGGGCCTCCGTGGGTTCGGCAATTACGTGCCGCCGGTGCTCGAGGCGCTCGGTCTCGCCGAGGTCGAGCACAACGCCCGTAACAACCGGATGCGCGCCCTCTGAACGCGGTGCCGATTCGACCCATACGCAGACGACGGATCGCCCGCGTTCGCACCTTCGGCCAGATCGGTGGCACAATCGGGCCGCGGCCGGAGGCCGCCCCGCCCGCGTAGCTCAGGGGATAGAGCAACTGCCTCCTAAGCAGTAGGCCGCAGGTTCGAATCCTGCCGCGGGCGCCACCGAACGGTGAGGCGGCGCCGTGACGTCGCGGTCCCGGTCGCCGGATCGGCATATCCCGCCGATCGGTAGTCTCAGCCGATGCGCATCCCCAACGCTCGGTGGGTGGCGGCCGCGGGCACCGTCTGCATCTCGTTCTCGGCGGTCTTCGTGGCGCTGGCCGACGTCAGCCCCACCACCGCGGCGTTCTGGCGTGGTGTCTACGCGCTTCCGATCCTGGCGATCCTGTCCCGGGTGGTGCGCGATCGCGACCACCGATCGGCTCGGCTCCGCCTCGGTGCCGTCGCGGCCGGCGCCGTGCTGGGGATCGACCTCTTCTTCTGGCACAACTCGATCGACCGGCTCGGCGCCGGGCTGGCGACCGTCGCCGCCCACACCCAGATCGTGTTCGTGGGCCTGCTCGCCTGGGTGCTGTACCGGCAACTCCCCACCCGGCGCACCGTGATATTCGGCGCGGTGATCTTCGGCGGGGTGGCGCTCATCTCCGGGCTGGGACGCGCCGATGCGTTCGGCGCGCAGCCGGTGAGCGGCACGGTCTTCGGGATCGCCGCGGGGCTCTCCTACGCGAGCTTCATGGTCGGTTTCCAGGCAAGCAACCCGGGTGGCGCCGCCCCTGCCGTGGCCACGCTCTTCGACGCCACTGCGGGCATGCTCGCGGCGTCGGCGATCATCGGTGTGATTGCGGGCGATCTCGCGCTCGGGCCGGCGTGGCCCGCCCACGGTTGGCTGGCGGCGCTGGCCGTGCTCGGGCAGGTGGTCGGGTGGGCGCTGCTCTCCTTTGCGCTCCCCCGGCTCCCCGCGCTGACCGTGTCGATGATCATCCTCGCCCAGCCCATGCTCGCCGTGGTCTGGGGCGGGCTGCTGCTCGGCGAGTCCCTCTCGCCTGTCCAGGGCGCGGGTGTCGCGCTCGTGCTGGTCGGCCTCGTCGCGGTCAACGCCCAGCGCAGCCTGGTCGTCACCCGCGACCCAGCGCTCGAGCCCGCCTGACGACGGCACACCGGCGGGAGACGGCTCGCCTCGCCTCGGAGGAGGGCGCCGAAGGCATCCTCTCCGGTATCGCATCCCGGCGTGACCTCGAGGCCGGCCCGGTCGCGCGCGAGGCGGCAGCGGCGGTCGCGTCAGGTGGGTCGCGGGAGCAGGGAAGGGAGCCGGGCGAAGAAGCGTGAGCGGGCGAGCACCTCGTCCGCGCCGAGCGCCCGCGCCGCGGCCATCGCCAGGTCGTCCACGTGCGGCCCGAACGCGATGGTGCGCACGCCGGCCGTCGCCAGCCGCTCGATGGCCTCGTTCGCCGCCGGGTGGCTCAGATCGACCAGGGCAATGGCGGGCGCCGCCTCGGCGAGCCCGGCGAAGACGGCGGCGGGGTTGCGCCAGACGAGCAACTCGTACCCAGCGGCGCTCACGAGGTCCCCGATGCGGGTGCGGTCCATCAGATCGGTTCCGACGAGAGCGACCCGCACCCCCGCCACCGCCGCCTCGGACGATCGCGGGACCATCCCGGCGATGGCCTCGGCACGGGCGAGCCCCCAGGCGACGTGCGCCTCCCACGCCTCGTCGCCCAGATCGCGCGACGTCGCCGGTGCGAGATCCAGGAGATCGCCGGGCAGCGCCTGCTCCTGCGCGTCGTCCCGATCGGGCGGGGAGATCCCGCGTGCGATCGCCGCCGCGGTGGGCGGCACCAGGGCTTCACGGAACAGCTCGAGCGGCGAGGTGCGTTGGCTCGCGGGGCTTGCCTCCCGCCACGAGGCGAACGAAGCGGCGAGCGACGCCTGGCCCTGTGCGATGGCGGCCTCGAGCGTGGGACCCTCCGCACCCACCGCAGCGAGGCGCCTGCGCACATACCCGGCGTATGCGGCGACGAAGGTCTCGGCCACCCGGCGCGAGATGGCAGCGTAGGTGGTGGCGTCCATCACCCCAGGTTACGTCGTGAGGTCACGGCGATTCGCCGTGGCATTGGGACAGCCCCATCCCCCTAGAGTTGCCACACCGAGAACTGGAGAGAGACCGATGCGGAGAACACTGCTCCTCGCCGCTGCCGTCGTCCTGCTGACCACGGCGTGTCGCGCCGAGGCCAACTTCCTCTTGAACGTCAACGACGACGGCTCGGGCACGGTCACCGCCGAGGTGGGAGTCGACGACGAGCTGCTCGAGCTCATCAACCAGTTCGGAGGCGGTACCGAGGATCTCTTCGACCTCGTGCCGGAAGGTCAGGACGTCGAGACCCGGCGCGAAGGGGACATGACCTTCTACTCGGCGACACAAGCGTTCACCGACACCGCAGATCTCCAGCAGCAGGCAGGCGTGTTCGCCGATGCCGACGTCGTGTTCTCCGAGCTGGACCTCGTCGTCGAGGACGGTGGAGCCCGGCTGACGGCGAAGATCGAGGCCCCCGACTCGGCCGACACGCTCGAGGGACTCGGCGCCGGCGGGCTTCAGGACGTCGGCGAGGACATTTTCTCCTCGAGCCTGGTGGTGGACCTCCCCGGCACGCTGGAGGACTCGAACGCCGACGAAGTGCTCTCCGACGGGCGCCTCAAGTGGGACATCCCCTTGCTCGGCGGGACGGTCGACATCCAGGCGACGACGAGCGGGGGTGGTGGAGGTGCGCCGATCGGCCTGATCGTCGCCATCATCGCCGCTGTCCTGGTGATCGGCGGCGCGATCTTCTGGTCCCAGCGCCGGCGCCGGAGCTCGGTCGACGCCATCGAGGCGATGACCGCGCCTGCTGCGCCGAGCGGCGTCTTCGAGCCACGGCCGGGCACCGAGCAGCCCGGCGAGTCTCCCACGGCGCAGGACTGACCCGACGTCCTCGGGTCAGCCGGTTGGCTTGGGCGCCGCGCCCTCGTCGACGCTGTCGGGATCGGCCGCAGCCGGGGAGGCNNGGCGCCTGGGCCTCGGGCGGCACGTCGTCTTCCACCATCGCCTCGGCCGCCTCGTCCCACGACTGCCCGAGCACTCGCGTGCGCCACAGGTGGCCGGCGACGATCTTGACCGCAGCCGTCAGCGGGACGGCGAGCAGCACGCCCCACACGCCCCCGAGCGCACCGCCCAGGATGAGGACGAGGATCACCACCGCGGGATGGAGCCGCACCGTTGCTCGCATCACGTTCGGGCTGATGAAGTTGTTGTCGATCTGCTGCACGACTACCGCCACGACCGCCGCCCAGAGCGCCGTGGTGACGGAACCTGTGACGAGGCCGACCATGACGCCGAGCGTGCCGCCCACCCATGGCCCGAGGAACGGCACGATGTTGAGGAGGCCGGCGATCATTCCGATGATCAGCCAGAAGTCGAGGCCGATGAGCCAGAAGCCGAAGCTGGTGAGCGCGCCGACGATGAGGGCGACGAACAGCTGACCGCGCAGGAACCCGCCGACTGCGCTCCCCAGCTCACGCGACACGTAGAGCACCTCGTCGCGGTCGCGTCCGGGTATGAGCGACACCACCTGCCGCCTGATGCCGGGGAGGTCGATCAACACGTAGAAGGCGACAACGGGGGCGAGGAAGAACACGAGCACCGCCTCGAAGACACCCGAGGTGACCGCCCCGATCCGGTCCCACGCTGCGGCGAAGAACTGATCCTGGTTCTCGGGGTCCGTGACGAAGCTCTCGACTTCGTCGTACGACCAGATGTTGACGGTGATGCCGACCGACGTGGCGAGCTCCTCGATCTCCTGCGTCGAGTCCTCGTAGATCTGGGGAAAGTCCTCGGTGAACCCGGCGGCCTGGTCGCTGATCGACGGGATCACGAGGAAGCCGATCAGCACCAAGAGACCGGTGAAGAGCAGAAAGGCGACGGTCGTGCCGAGCAACCGGTAGCGGCCGCCGAGCGAGAGCCGATTGACCACCGGGTTGAGGATGTAGATCAGGGCAACGGCAACCACGACAGGGGCCAGCAGGACCTCCATCCGCCCCAGCACCAGCAGGATCACCCACAGGAGCGCGAGCACGCCGACGATGCTCCACGCGGCAATCCCCGTGCGGGTGAGGACGTCGATCAGTTGCGGCGGCTTCTTCACCGTCATCGGTTGCGTTCCTTGGTCGCCGACGACGTTAGCGATCGGCGTCGCCTGCGCAGGAGAAACAACCGCTGACGGCAACGAACGCTCGCCGCGGCTGCCTCAGCCCAGCGAGTCGCCCTTCTGCACCCGCTCGGCGATCTGGGCCCGCCGATCGCGCCGCATCTTGCGCAGGCGGTGAACGGTGAGCGGTGCGTACCGGGCCGCCTCCTCACTGTCCATGAGGCGACGGAGCGCCTGGTAGTACCGCGTGGCGCTCATCTCGAGATACTCCGTGATCGCACGGTCCTTCGGGCCCGGGTAGTGCCACCACGATCCCTCGAAATCGAGCACCCTGCGATCTCTCTCACTCAACATGCCGCCAGCGTATCGACGGGGTGTGACAAGAACGCGGATTTCGCGATCCGACGGTCGAGCGCGCCCACCGGCCGGGCCAAACCGAGCGCTCAGCGGTCCCAGTCCTCCTCCGCGGGCCGGTATTCATCGCCGTCGATGTCGAAACCGGCCTCCTCGGCGGTCAGTGTCTCGTGACCGGGATCGTCCTCTCGTGCCGTGATGGGCGAGAGGACGGCGTCGGGATTGGTGAACGTCTCGATGCCCTCGGCCTCCTCCGCATCGCGGGCGGCGACACGATCCGCCCCGGCAGGATCGGCGAAGACCTCGACCCCCTCCGCCTCCTCGCGGGCGACCTCGAGCCTCGTGTCGTCGCTGGCGTTGGTGTGCCTGGTGGTCATGGCATACCTCCCTTCGGCGGTGGAGGGGAACCCCGCTCGTTCCTCCCTTGTACGCCGCCGGGTACACCCCGGCTAGAGCCGAAGGACCATTTCCCCGCACCGCCGCCGGGCGAGGCCGCCGATCCGCTCGCGCCTACGCCGCCGGCCCGGGCAGTATCTCGCCCAGCCAGAGCGGTCGATCCCCGTGCGGTGTGACGGGGACCGGCACGATCCGCTCCCGAGTCCCCAGCGCCTCGGCGCCGGCGGCGAGTGTCTCCGGCTCACCGAGGACGTACCACCGGGCGACGCCCGGATAGCGCCCCGCCTCTCGGGTGGTGACCTTGAGGGGATCGTCGCCCGGGTCCAGCCATGTCGACACCACCAACGAATCGTCCTCATCGTGGATGACCGGGCTCGCTGCCAGCATCCGCCGCACGGCGGCGTGACGGAGATCCATGAACATGTGGACATCGGGAGTTGCGGAATCGCGAGAGAGAATGCCGCTCCATTTCGCCTTGAACCACACGGGGCCTTTGCCGAGGAATGGCAGCGACTTCCCCAAGGTGGCCTGGTCCATGCCGAGCTCGACGGCTCGCTCCAGGCTCCGGATGATGAGGGCGGCGACCACACGTTTCTGGCGAACGTCATTGTCGGCATCACGGATGCCGAGGCTCATCATCGCGTACCTGTCGTCGTGGCGGATGTTGAACATGCCGGCGACCCATACGCCGTCGATATCGGCGCAGACGAGCTCGCCGCCCCGTCCGAGCGCATCGAGCATGTTCTCGACCGAGCCGACCCGACCATCCTCCGGGAACTGCTGTGCCACGAGGGGTGAGTAGTGCCGAGCGTGGAACTCGCGGATGGCCTCGGGATCGCTGGTCACCCGGTAGGTGAAGTTGGCGCGGCGGATACGCCGGAAATCCTCGCGGGTCGTCGACGTCAGCAGCTGCGACCTCAAAGCATCGACGTCGGCAGGCAGCTCCGTGTGGATGCCGACCATCAACGGCACCGTGACGGCACGCCCGATGAGAGGAGCGAGCCGCGGGTCGGGATCTTGGAGGCGTAGGATCGGCAACCCGCCGCCCCCGGCGATGTCGGCGATCCGGCTCGCGATCCGCCGACGCCACACGCGGCCCCGCCGGCCGGGCCGGACGTCGTCGCCGCAGAAGAAGGCGGCGAGGCTCGCCGTGCGCGGCTCGAGTCCGGCGAACCACGCCGTGCCCTCGCTTCCCTCGTAGACGGCCGTACCGAGCACGTACCGGCGCCGCACCACTGCGCTCACGCGGGAGAGCCGGCTCATCGGCAGCCGCCCCGGCGGCAGCCGGGCGCCGGGCGGGCGCAGTCGCCTTGCGCCATCACTTCATGTCGTGCCAAACCTGATCCCCCCGTCTCGGAAGAGGGCGCCCCACCCCGAAAGGCCCTGTGGCGGGAGCATAGTGATGCTCGTACCGGCGGGTTCCGCGTCCGGCGCCGGCCGCTGATCATGCCCGGTCGACATCGATCACCTGGACATCTGTCAGGAGGACCTGACCGATTGCGTTCCGCTGGGCCGATCCTGGAAGTAACGATGCGAATACCTGCCGAGTTGCGTCTCGTCGTCCTGGATCTGGTGATCGGCGTGGTCGGCAGCCCTCTTGCATGTATGTATCACGCGTGATACGGTGCGAGCATGTCCGAGGTCTCGATCCGGGAACTCCGCAACCATGGCGGCGACGTCGTCGACCGTGCTGCCAAGGGCGAGCGGCTCACGATCACCCGTTCCGGGAAGCCGGTCGCCGAGCTGCGACCACTCGGCCGGGAGCCGATGCCGCTGGACGTGGTCCTCGCCCGGCGCCGGCACCTTCCGCCCGTCGACCCGGACCGGTTGCGCCACGACCTCGACCGGCTCCTCGATCCCGCCCTCTGATCGATGCCTCGCGGGATCCTCGACACCAGCACGCTCATCCTGCTCAGCAGGCTGCAGACCACCGATCCGCTCCCCGACGAGCCGCTGATCACGGCAATCACCCTCGCCGAACTCTCGGTGGGTCCACTGGTGGCATCGACCGACGAGGAACGGTCCGCCCGGCAAGCGCACCTCCAGCAGGCCGAAGCCGACTTCGACCCCTTGCCCTTCGACGCTGCCGCAGCCCGCAGCTTCGGTCGGGTAGCGGCAGGTCTGCGAAGCGCAGGCCGGAAACCAGCGGCACGCGCCTACGACGCCATGATCGCCGCCATCGCGATCTCCAACGATCTCCCCCTCCACACCTGCAGGCCCCAGGACTTCACCGGGATCGAGGAACTCACCGTCGTCGCCGTCCCCCACCCAGACCACTGAGGACCCAACGCACTCCTCGAAGGCCGCAGGGCGCCATTCCGTGGTGGGCGACATCGCCCCATGTCTGGTGATCCGTACGCTCTCCAGGAGCTTGGATCGGTCAGACGCCCCCGACGGATTGGACTCGGCCGGCGGCGATCGCCCCTGCCCTGCCTGCGTTTCGAGCGGGCGGTGGGACTCGAACCCACGACCTGCTGACTACAGAGTATGTCCGGGTGAGCGCTGTGCTCACCCGGGAATCTGCCCCTCACGGACGAGCGAGAACTGCACAGTTATCAGCTCAAATCCTCGGGCTAGAACCGATCGCAGGCAGGACATCGTCGGCCTCCACGAACCTGCACACATGCGGGTGGTGTCGAACCGTCGGCGGTCACCGTGAATCCCTCTGGCTTGTCGGTGATCCATCCGTTGGTCGCCCACAGGTCCGGCAGTCGGTCTTGGATGGCGAGCTTCTCGCTCCGGTGGATCACCCGATCGGCGTCGCGGTGCAAATCGATCTCGACCGGCGTCTTCACTTCGGAGAAGGCGCCCGCGGCGTTGTCTCATTCGATGACGGCAAGCGTGTCGCCCAGCCCCACGATCTCGGACGACCCCGCCCGCGAACCGCCGGCGGCACGTCGTCCGGTTCGGGATGCCGATGCGGCCTCTCCGACCGCACTATCCGAAGTATTCGCAGAGCGCGGTGTGAGCCCAATCCGGAAGGTCGAACCCGCTCACGTTCCACCCGGTGGCAGTGAGCACCGGCGGCCAGCCTGCACTCTCGTCCCAACCGATGTTCCCGGTGACCTTGACGACCGGCCCGATGCCGGGGATCACCGTGTTCCACGCTGCGCCGTGCAGCGTGGCGATCTCCCAAGTCTCAGGCTCATAGATGCTGATGTTGGACGAGTGGTCCGCAACGACCGGGCCGACGCCGTCGCTGCGGTGAAGCAGCCCTGTCAGGTTGTAGTGGTCCTGAAAGCGATCGATCTCGCCGTCGGCGGTGTAGAAGGTCGTGAACGTCGCCATCAGCTCGACGTCGTACACGAGGTCGAATCCATCGCACGACGTCAGGTACTCCTCGTACTCGAAGAAGCCGATGGACTTGTCCGGCTGCACCGCCGTCGCAGGTGCCGCAAGGCCCACGATGAGCAGCCCGATGGCGATGAGCAGAATGAGCGTCTTTCGCATGCTGGCTCCGTTCTCTCGAAGTTGTGCCTTGCACGAGGCGCTCTCGCAACGTATCTCTAGGGTGTGAGCGGATCGTGAGCGATCGATGACCGAAGCTGAGACAATCCAGTACCGCGTTCTCGGACCGATCGACGCGATCCTCAACGGAGAGCCGGCGACGCTCGCCCGCATGCAGCGCAGACTCCTCGCACTGCTGCTCATCCACGTCGGCAAGGTCGTCACCAACGACCGCATCGTCGACGCACTGTGGGGTGAGCGACCCCCGGAGACTTCCGGAGACGCCGTTCGATTCCACGTGTCCCGAATCCGTCGAGCGCTGGCAATGGATCCCGCTCTCGGAGCGAGCCGAGATGCGATCATCGCGGAGCATGGGGGGTACCGCCTCTCGGCGGACCCGGCGCAGATCGACGCAACTCGCTTCGAGCAGCTGGTCCGAGAGGCAGCCTCGTTTGCCGGAGAAGATCCCGGCCGGGCGATCGCAGTACTCGACGAGGCGTTCGCCTGCTGGACGGGGCCACCCTATGAAGACGTCCGCTACGAAGAGTTCGCCATCCCCGAGATCCGCCGTCTCGAAGCAGCACGACGGCGCGCACTCGAGTTTCGAATCGACCTCCTCACTTCCGTCGGACGACACGGTGAAGCCATCGCCGAGCTCGAGGCACTCACCGTCGAGTTCCCAGCCCACCAAGGATTCGCGGCGGCACTGCTGCAGT
The DNA here is from genome assembly GCA_002450985.1 of Acidimicrobiia bacterium UBA6912. Classification (GTDB taxonomy): domain Bacteria; phylum Actinomycetota; class Acidimicrobiia; order Spongiisociales; family UBA5794; genus UBA6912. The sequence goes on along the minus strand of DKBA01000015.1, from coordinate 2,823 downwards.
CGCTCAACCGAGCGGGACGATACACCGATGCGCTGGGCGCCTACTCACGGGTCGCGGAGAGCTTCCGTGCGGAACTGGGCATCGAGCCGCCGGAGGCGCTCAGGCGGCTCGAGGCGGAGAGCCGGGCACTCCTTGCAGATCCGGCTTGGACGGATCCGAAGCATCCTCGTCACAACGTGCCCCGGCCCATCACAACCTACGTGGAGCGAGGCGGAGAGATCGAGGCGGTGCGCCATCGGGTGGAGGGACGGCGGCTCGTGACTCTGCTCGGGCCTGGAGGTGTGGGAAAGACGAGGCTCGCCGCAGAGGCCGGCGCCGGCTTGGTACGCGAGTTCCGAGACGGCGTCTGGTTCGTGGACCTCGCCCCGGTTGCAGAGGATGCGGACGTAGTACGCGTGATTGCCCAGGTCAGCGGAACTCCCGCCGGCCGCANNATCGTCCTCGACAACTGCGAGCATGTCGCAACCGGATGCGCGAATGTAGTCGAACGTCTCCTTGCCGCGTGTCCTCTGGTTCGTGTTCTCGCAACCAGCCGAGAGCCCCTCGGAGCCTGCGGAGAGGCCATCTTTCCCGTCGACCCCCTCGAGTCTCCGAGGAGTGGAGCGTCACCCGACGAAGCGTGCAGCTCGCCGGCAGTCCGGCTCTTCGTCGATCGTGCGACCGACGCCGGCTATCAGCCGACGAGAAACGATCTCCCTGTGGTCTCTGCCTTGATGACGCGACTCGCCGGCTTGCCGCTCGCGATCGAGATGGCGGCGGCCAGAAGCGCGACTATCAGCCCAGCGGAGATCACGAAACGATTGAACAGCAATCTCGCCTACTTGCGATCGGGACGGCGAGCCACACCGGAGCGCCATGGGAGTCTCACGGCCACGTTTCAGTGGAGCTACGATCTCCTCACCGAGGCAGAGCAGCGTGTCTTCCGGAGCCTCGCTGCACAGCGAGGAAGCTTCACCTTGGAGGCGGCGGCGGCGGTTGCGGGCCGGAAGCCTTCGCCGGCATTTGTCGACACCATCGGCGAGCTCGTCGACGCCTCTCTGGTCGTTCGGGTCGGCGATCGTTACCGGCTGCTCGAACCGATCCGCGAGTTCGGTCATGACCGGCTCGAAGCTCTCGGGGAGCTCGACGGGACCCTCGACCGTCACCTTCGCTACTACGCGACCATGGCTCACGCCCAGAGGCNNCGCAGGCTCCCCAACAGGGGCGGCGGATCGGATCGACCGCATGGCGGTGATCGACCGGGTTTCGCGAGATCTCGACAACTACCGATCGGCGTCCCGGCGCGCTCTCGAGACCAGGGACCGGCGTGCTGCGCTCGAGATCGCTTCCGGGATGAGCCACTACCTCACCGGTCGTCTCGCCATCCGAGAGAACACCCGCTTCCTGGAAGCAGCGCTGAACGTCCCGGGTGACGGTCCCGGCGACCTGTTGATCGATGCTCTTCTCTCCCTCTCGTGGATGTGCGCCGATCTCGGCGATGGCGACAGGGCCGAAGAGCTCGCGCTCGAAGCCCTCGGCGTCAGTAGAGAGATCGAGTCGGAAGTGGGCGAATCCGATGCCCTATTCACCCTCGCCAATGCGGCATTCGAGCGAGGAGACATCACCAGAGCACGAGACTGTACGGTCGCGTGCATCGCAGCGTGTGTGACCGTCGAGCCGACCCAAGGGATCAGGCACACACTCGCCCTGATCGAAACCTTCCTCGGAAACCTGACAGCCGCCGAGCGAATCCTCGACGAGCTGGAGAAGGCGACTCTCGACCAACAGATGAAGGCCTATCTCCCCCGGACGCGGGGGATCATCGCCGCTTCACTGGGTGATCACGCCTCCGCACTCGGACACTTCGAACGAGGCGCCGCAGCTTGCCCAACACACCGGGCCCGCATCGAGGGACTCCGGTTTGTCGCTCTCGCCCATCTCAATCTCGGCGATCTCAGTCGGGCACGCGCTCTCGCCGCCTACCTGCACGATCAGACCGTCGAGTCCGATGTACCCGGCTACGCCGCCAGAACGGCCAACATCCTCGGCCTCATCGATGTACGGGAGGGAAAGCCCTCACTTGGGGCCGCCGCCATCGCTGCCTCACTTGGCGGTGCCGTCTCCCGGGGTAATCGCTACCGGGCATGGTCGTATCTGCACGCAGCGGCCGAGGCCCTCGACGCCCTCGCGAACCAAGCAGCGGCGCTCGAGCTGCTTCGTTTCGCCGACCAGATCGCACTCGAGCATCACTATTGGTTGCCGGCGAACGACTGGGTCCCGCTTGTCGACCGCGCGTCCCTCGAGAGGGATGTTGCCACTGAAGGAGCAGCCATCGAGAGCTTCGAAATGGCGGTCGAGACCGTGAGGCGGTCTACCGGTCGTTGCGCAGGACCAGTGGTAGCCGGACCTGCATCTCGCGGGACGGTACGTCGGCGTGTCCGCGGCGCGGATATACGGAGGTCGTGAACGATCTCGGTGCCCAGCCTCCGAGTCGACCCGGGCGCGCGCGTTGAGTCACCCGAACGACCCCACGGCACAGAGCAGAGCACTCGTGGGGACGGCGAGCGCATCGTGGGACTCGACCGAGATGTCGTCCTCCCAATCCTCGGGACGGAGTGCTGCGTTGCCTTTGTTGGCCAGTGCCATGACCAGCATCGTGGCCTTGACCACGCTCACGTAGTTCTCCTCAGTCCTGCTCACTGAATCTCCCCACCCTCTGAGTGGAGATACCGCGCATCGGTGGGGCCCCTCTCCAGGCTGGCTGTCAGCAACGACAGCGCCAGCCGGAGAGGAGCCGCTCCTGATGCTGACACAGGAGGAAGACGTGGAGATCCATGCGCTACG
>DKBA01000303.1 GCA_002450985.1 Acidimicrobiia bacterium UBA6912 | reverse complement strand
GGGCAAGCTGATGTTCAAGTGGACGTACTGGAACGTCCTGCTCCCGGGCCGCCATCTCCCGCTGCCGGCGCACATGTCGCTGGCCGGCAAGGTCGTGGAGGCCGCGCAATGACGACTGCAGTCGACGCTCCGGGCCGCATGGAGGCCCTCGAGCGCAAGATCGACGCCCTCACCGAGCAGGTGGCGTTCCTCGCCGAGGAGGCGCGGCTGCGCCAGATCCAGCGTGAGATGTACAGCGAGTTGGTCGCCGACCTCAATCCCATCGCGAGTGATGCGATGGCGGTGGCGACCCGGGAGCTGGAAGCGATCCGGCGCACNNGTGATGGCGCTCGCCAGCGACCGGCTCGCCGTTGCGCAACAGAAGGGGTACTTCGAGTTCGCCAAGGCCGGCATCGGTGTCGTCGACCGAGTGGTCACCGGCTTCAGCGAAGAGGACGTCGAGGCGCTCGGCGACAACGTCGTCACCATCCTCAACACGGTGAAGGAGATCACCCAGCCGGAGATGCTGGTGCTCCTCCAGCGGATGATCGACGCCCTCCAGCGTCAGCAGTACGTCATCGAGGCCGAAGACGCCGAGCCGCCGAGCATGTGGGCCCTGCTCAAGAAGATGCGCGACCCGGATGTGCGGCGTGGCATCAACCGAGCCCTCACGACGCTCAGCGCCGTCTCGGCCGAGACGGGCCCCGACACCATGACACAGATCCACCGGAACACGAAAGAAGGAGACGCCTGATGGCAGTCACGACCATCGCCAACCACGAGGTCCACGTCGACGACGAGGGCTTCATGACCAGCTACGACGAGTGGGACGAGGAAGTCGGCGCCGCGCTCGCTTCCCAGATCGGGATCGACATGACCGAGGAGCACTGGCGGGTCGTCAAGTTCCTCAGGGAGGACTTCAAGGATCAGGGCGAGACGGCGACCATCCGCCGGGTCTCGACCGTTGGCGGCATCCCCACCAAGGAGCTCTTCGTGCTCTTCCCGAAGAAGCCGGCCAAGAAGATGGCCTACGTCGCCGGTCTTCCCAAGCCCAAGGGCTGCGTCTGAACCAACCGTCGCGTGACGGGCGGTTCAGCAACGAGAGAAAGGACGCAACCCAATGACGACGACTGAGACGGCACCGGCGGTCGTTCCCGACTTCGGTGACGACGCCGAGGAGCGCAAGATCTGCTTCATCTGCTCCAAGGGCAACCTCGACATGGCCTACCCGGCGCTCATCATGGCGAACGGGGCGCTCACCGAGGGTGCGGAAGTGGACATCTTCTTCACCTTCTGGGGCATGGACATGATCAACAAGGGAACGTGGGACAAGCTCCAGTTCTCGATGCTCGGCAACACGGCGATGCACATGCCCGGGTCCAGCAAGCACATTCCGCAAGGCCTTGGCGGCCTTCCCGGGATGACGGGCTACGCCACCAAGATGCTCAAGAAGCAGATCGCCGACCTCGACGTGCCCGAGGTCCCCGAGTTCCTCCAGATGCTGCACGACATGGGTGCCCGACTGTGGGCCTGCAAGATGTCGGTGGACATGATGGGGCTCACCAAGGACGACATGTACGAGGGTGTCGAGGACATCATCAACGTCAACGAGTTCATCGAGCTGTCCAGCGGCGCTCAGGTGATCTTCGTCTGACGGAGGCAGCGCCGGCGACCTGCCGGCCTCACGACCACGAAGCCGAGCGGGGCCGCGAGTGGCCCCGCTCGTGACAGGAGGACCATGGCTTCCTATACGTTCGGGAGGATCGTCGACGGCGACTTCTCCGAGGTGATCGATCGCGTGACCGGGGCCCTCGCCGAGGAAGGCTTCGGCGTGCTGACCGCGATCGATGTTCAGGCCACGATGAAGAAGAAACTCGGGATCGACCGCGATCCCTACGTCATCCTCGGCGCCTGCAACCCCCCGCTCGCCAACCAGGCGATCACCGCCGATCCGGCGATCGGGGCGCTGCTGCCGTGCAACGTGGTGGTACGCAAGGACCGCGATCGTATCGCCGTCGACTTCATGGACCCGAAGGCGGTGCTCACCCTCGTCGATCATCCGGATGTGCCGGCGCTCGCCGCCGAGGTGCGGGACCGATTGGAGCGTGTCGCCGCCCGGCTTTGAGCCCTCACATCTCCCCATCCCCGGCCGTGGCGGGCGAGCCTGACCAGGGCGCCGCACCCGTCCGTACGATTCGAACCGGCCGCTGGTAGCGTCTCTGCGAAGGCTCGAGAAGGCAAGGGGCCGTGCCGCCTACCGACCGGGGGACGAACAAACCGCGCACACATGGTTCCGTTGCGCTGTCCCGGTACGTCCCGAGCATCGCCGTCGCCTGGGACGACGTCGCGCCCGGCCGCCAGTGGCACGAGGTCGATGGCACGCTCTGTTTCGTCGACATCTCGGGATTCACGAGCCTCTCCGAACGCCTCGCCCGCAGGGGCCGGATCGGTGCCGAGGAGCTGACGGACATCCTGAACCGGGTGTTCTCCGCCATGTTGCGCACGGCGTACGACTACGGCGGCAGCCTCATCAAGTTCGGCGGCGATGCCCTGCTGCTTCTGTTCCGCGACGACGATCACGCCATCCGTGCCGCCAGTGCGGTGACGGCGATGCAGCACACGCTGCGCAGCGCCACCTCGGAGCCGACGGCGGCGGGGAAGATCAAGCTGCGAATGTCGGTGGGCGTCCACAGTGGAACCATCCAGCTCTTCTGCGTCGGCACGTCGCACCGCGAGCTCATGATCACCGGCCCTGCCGGCACCATGACGACAACGATGGAGCACACGGCCGAAGCCGGCGAGATCCTGGTCAGCCCGGCGACCAGGGCTCTGCTCCCTACCGACGCCGTGTCGGGCCAGAAGGGCGAGGGGTGGCTCCTCAAGTGGCGGAAGCCCGCCGTGCCACCGACGGGCTTCGCCGGCCGCGACCAGCCCGGCGAGGTCGTGATGACCCGCTGGATGCCGACGGCCCTGCGAGCGTTCCTCAGCGCCACCACGCCCGAACCCGAGCACCGCGTGGCGACCGTCGGGTTCGTTCGTTTCTGCGGGGTCGACGAGCTCATCGCCCGAAGCGGGCCGGCGGTCGTGGCCGCCGGGCTCCAAGACATGATCACGATCATCCAGGATGCCGCCGACGCAGAGGACGTCACCTTCCTCGCCACCGACATCAACGAGGACGGCGGGAAGGTGATCCTCGTGGCCGGCGCACCTTCCGTGCACGAGGACGACGAGGGGCGCATGCTGAGGGCCGTGCGCCGGATCGCCGATGCGGAGACCCTCTTCGATCTCCACATCGGGGTGAACCGCGGCCATGTGTTCTCCGGCGAGGTGGGCACCGACTACCGCTCCACCTACACGGTCATGGGCGACACCGTCAACGTCGCCGCCCGGCTGTGCGCCGCAGCGTGGGCGCACCGCATCTACGCCACCCCAGACGTCCTCGACCGGTCGCACACGCTCTTTGCGACGGAGCCCCTCGAGCCACTCGCCGTCAAAGGGAAGGCGGAACCCCTCACCGCCTACTCGGTGGGCGAAGAAACCGGCTCACGAGAGGCAGCGACCCGCACAGAGGTGCCCTTCGTCGGGCGTACCGAGGAGAGAGACACCCTGCGCGCCGTCTTCGCCGGCGAGGGGGAAGGCGGTGTGCGCCTCGTCACGGTGCGCGGCGAGGCCGGCTTGGGCAAGAGCCGGCTCGTCGACGCGGTCCTCGACGAGCTGCCCGAGCGGCCCCGGATCCTGGTGCGCGCCGAGCCCTACGGCGCCGCCAACCCCTACCGTCCGTTCCGGGACCCGCTCCGGAGCCTCTTCGGCATCGAGCGCGATACGCAGCCTGCAATGGTCGCCGCCCTTGCAGCCCGGGTCGAGGAGATCGACCAAGGCCTGCTGCCGCTGCTCCCCCTGATCGGGGATGCGACCCACGTCGACGTCCCGAGCACCCCCGAGGTCGACGACATCGAGCCGCGGTTCCGCCGTGACCGGCTCGCCGACGTCATGATCAGCCTGTTGGACGCCGTCGTCGACCCCGACAGCGTCTGGCTCATCGAGGACGCCCAGTGGATGGACGAAGCCTCAGCCCATCTCCTGTCCAGATTGGCCGCGGCGACGGATGGCAGGGACTGGTCGATGGTGGTGACCCACCGCTCGGACGCCGGCGGCTTTGCGCCGGAAACGGGCACGATCATCGATCTGGGACCCCTGCCACCGGCCGACGCCGAGCGTTTCGTCGACGCTGCGACCGCCGCCGCCCCGCTGCGCCCCCACCAGGTGAAGTCGATCGTGGCGAGAGCAGGCGGCAACCCCCTCTTCCTCGAGGAGACGCTGAGAATCGTGCGGGAGACGGGCAGCGTCGATGCCCTGCCCGATTCGCTCGGCGCCGTCGTCGGGACTCGCATCGATGCCCTCCCACCCCTGCCGCGGCGCATCCTCCAGTATGCGAGCGTGCTCGGCCGGAGCTTCCGCACCAAGACGCTGCGCGAGCTCATCGGGCGAGAGGGACTCGGCCTCGATGCGGCGACGCGCCGGGAGCTGGCGTCCTTCCTCGAGGCCGACGGCGGGTCGCGGCTCCGCTTCCGTCACGCCATGGTGCGTGACGTCGCCTACGACGGGCTGTCGTTCCGCAGGCGGAGGCAGCTCCATCTGGAGGCGGCCGGGGTAGCCGAGCGCGAGGCCGCTGGACACGTCGAGGACGCCGCCGACCTCCTCGCCATGCACTACTTCCTCGGCGGCGACCACGAACGGGCATGGCACTTCTCCCGCATCGCCGGCGACAGCGCACGAGATGCGTACGCCAACGTCGAGGCGGCGGCGAGCTACGAGCAGGCCCTCGAGTCGGCGCGGCGTCTGGGAACGGTTCCACCGGGGGAGCAAGCGAGAGTGTGGATCGACCTCGGGGACGTTCGAGGCCCGATAGGTCTGTTTGACGGCGCCATCGAGGCCTACCGCCGAGCGTCTCGCCTGCTCGGCGACGACACGATCGCTTGCGCCGACGTTCACTACAAGCGCGCACTGATGCGGGAACGCGCGGGCGCGTACAGCCAGGCACTGCGCGAGGTCACCGTGGGCTATCGCCTGGTCGAGGGCAATCCGACGATGGAAGCGGCCAAGGCACGGGCCCGGCTAGCCGTGCGGCGTGCGTTCGTGCGCCAGGTACAGGAACGACCGGCCCAAGCGCTCGAAGTGGCCGCTCGCGCCGTTGTCGAGGCCCGGGCGGCCGGCGAGGTCCACGCCGAGGGCCTCGCCTCCATGGTCGTCCACTGGGCGCACCTGGTCCTCGGTCAGCCCGGAGGGGCCGAATACGGGGAGAGAGCGCTTCAGATCTTCCGAGACCTCGACGAGCTCGAGAGCCTCTACGGAGTGACGAATCTGCTGGGCGTCGACGCGTACTGGTCGGGCCGGTGGGACGAGGCGATCGACTACTACACCCAGGGCCGTGATGCAGCGACCCGTGCCGGCAACGTCGTGCACGCTGCGCTGATCGGTTCGAACATCGGCGAGGTGCTCGTCAATCAAGGTCGCCTCGACGAGGCAGAACCGATGCTCCGAGATGCGGCTCGTGTACAGCGCGCCTCGGGTTTCGTCGAGGGAGCCGACCTCGCCGAGATGTACCTCGGCCGCCTCCTCAGCGCTCGAGGGCAGCACCGAGAAGCGATCTCTCTGCTCGAGCGCGTACGGGATGAGTTGTTGGAGGCAGGAAGAGCGGCGTCGGCGATGGAGGCCACCATCTACTTGGCTCAGACGCTCGTCCGCAGTGGTGAGCCTTCCGGCGCACTTGCGTTGCTGGCAGAACTCCGCTCCGGTGGGGACGATTTCGTCATGTATGCGGCGACGCTCGCTCGCGTGCAAGGAGAGGCTCTCGCGGCGATGGGTCGCGGAGACGAGGCCATAGCCCGAACTCGGCACGCCCTGGCCGCGGCGGATGAGCAGGGCCTCGACTACGAACGGGCGCTTCTTCTCCTGCAGCTGGCCGCACTCGAAGCCCCGACCAACGCCGCCGAGCGCAAAGCCGAGGCGGCTGAGATCCTCAGCCGCCTCGGGGTACGAGTTGACGCAGTGGTAACCCTGTAGCGCGGCGGGTTCCTGGACCAGGGTCGATCCAGGAACCCCCCGACATCGATCACTTGGGTCGAATGAACCCGGGATCGGTCTCGCCGTAGATCGTCTGTGTGACCTGGATCGTCCCGATGCCGATGAGAGTCGACGTCTGGGTGATGAGGCACCACGACTCGCCGGCGGGCATGATCGGCAGAGGGTTGCCCGTCGCCGCGTCGGTGCCGCTGAACCCGCCGCACCACACCAGAGGACCATCCGTGACCCCATCGCCATCGGTGTCCACCTGCGTCGCCGGGACCGGCATTGCGGCCGGCTCGGGGGTCCACACGAAGGTGCCGAACCAGCTCGGCGCCTCCTCCGTCTCGAACTCGAAGGTCACGGTCTGGTCACCGACCCCGACGCCGGAGGTGAGATTGAAGCCGATGAGCGCCGAACACGGATCCGCGTTCTTCGCGTCATCGTCACCCCTCGTGAATGTCGCCTCGGGCGTGGTCGTCCCGTCTCCGGTCGTGTACGTGGATTGACCGCACGCGATGATCCCGTCGTAGCCGACGTAGGAGGAGGAATCCGACGCTCCCACTGCAGAAGAGGCTCCGACATCATCGGTGAAGTCGGCCGCCACGGTTCCGATGTTTGCGTAGTCGCCCGACACCACGGTCCCGGAGGCCAGGTAGAGCCAGGTCTCCGTCGTGTCGAGCAGGCCGTCCTCGTCGACGTCCCCCGACTGGTAGAGCGGCGTCTCGCCCTGATCGTCGGTCACCGTGACGTTCGTGACCGGGATGTTGCCCGTGTTGCCCACGGTGTACGTCCACGTCACCGCAGTGCCCGTCTCGAGCGTCGGGCCGTCCGATCCGTTCGTGGTCTTGTCGATGCTCACTGCCGGTGTCGCCCCGAAGTACGACGCCGCATCCGACGCCGTGACCTGCTCGGTGGCGCCCAGGTCGTCGGTGAAGTCGGCATCCACCGTACCCACGTTGCTGTAGACGCCTGCGGTCACCGTTCCCGATGCCTCGTAGACCCACGTCTCGTCGGCATCGAGCAGCCCGTCGCCGTCGGTGTCGCCCGATTGGAACGCCGGGGACAGAGCGGCGTCGCTGTCGGAGACATCGACGTTCGCCAGCGGTACGTTGCCCGGATTGGTGACGCTGTAGGTCCACGTCACAAGGGAGCCGGCGAGCAGCGTCGCGCCATCCCCACCCGGGGCGGTCTTCACGATGCTCACGGCCGGGCCGGCGCCGAAGTACGACGACGCGTCGGTGGCGGAGACCGAGACCGTCGTCGCCCCATTCGTGAAGGTTGCACCGGCGGTGCCCACGTTGGCATAGCCACCCGCTCCGGCCATCCCGGTTGCGCTGAAGGTCCAGGATTCGCCGAGATCGAGCTGGCCGTTGCCGTTGCCGTCGCCAGATTCATACGTAGGCGCGACGCCGGGATCGGAGTCCACGACGGAGACGGTTCCAACCGCGGTGTTCCCCGTGTTGGTGACGGTGTAGGTCCAGGTGACCGGCGCTCCTTCGAGGATCGTCAGGCCGTCGGCGCCGTTCGTCACCTTGTCGAGGGCGATCGCCGGCGTCACGACATCGGCGATCTGGAACCCGGAACCCGACGTCGCGAGCACGTCGCCAGGAGCCGTGCCGTCGGCGCCTCCCTCCAACGAGAACGCACCGCTCGGTGTGAGCGTGCTGACCTTCAGATGGATCTCGTCGAAGGCGATGTCCGGGAAGGCGAATTCCCACCGGTAATTGTCGCCGTCACCCGAGTCCGGACCCGAATCGGAGAGCACCCCGGTCGGGAGGCACAACGGCTCTGCAGCCGTGCAGTCCGGCTGTACCGGAACGGCGAGCGGGCCGGCACCGTCGAGATAGAGCTCGGCAACCACGATGGCGTCGAACTTGCCCTCGATGTCGAGCTCAGCACGCGTGATCTCGAAGTCGGAGAGCGACCCTGCGAGCTTGAGCACCAAGCCCTCGTCAGGTCCGTCGGCCCGTCCACAGGGCTGACCGTTGCCGCCCTTGGTGCGCACCCCGATGCCATCGGCGAACAGCCCGACCTCACTCGTCGATGGGAGTGGCGAGAGCGTGACGAGCACGGCACCATTCGTCGCCAGCGTCACCCTGCACCCGTTCTCCGTGATCGCTTGGGTGGCGGCAGGGCCGGTCGTCGGCTGGTAGGAGAACTGGTCGACCGCGCCGAGCTGAAGCTCGAGCACGCCTTTGTCGATCGCCACCAACGGATCCTGTCCCGCGGCAATGCGTACCGGACCGACCAGTGTTCCCATGACCAGCAGCGCGGCAAGCAGCGCGAGCAAGCCCTTACGCGAACGTACGTGGATGCCCAAAGCCTGTCCTCCCTCGTCGTGCCCCCCGCTTCGCGGCGACGGAGCGACGTCTCTCTATGGCTCTTCCCCTGCCACCACACTACCCACAGTCGAGACTGATTGCGGGACGAAATATCTGCATCTGTCGCTAGCGTTCCGTATGGCGAGCCCGGGGGACGGCCGCGGCGTCAGGTACGTCGAGGAAAGTCCGGACTCCACAGGGCACGGTGCTGGGTAACACCCAGGCGGGGCGACCCGACGGAAAGTGCAACAGAGAGCAGACCGCCGATGGGGCCTGGTCTGGCGACCAAGCCCACAGGCAAGGGTGAAACGGTGGTGTAAGAGACCACCATCGTCCCGGGTGACCGGGGCGGATCGGTAAACCCCACCGGGAGCAAGGCCGAGCAGGGACAGGGTGGCCCGCCCGTCACGTCCCGGGTAGGCCGCATGAGCCCGGCAGCAATGTCGGGCCGAGAGAGATGGCCGTCCACGACAGAATCCGGCTTACACCCGGACTCGCCGCCGTCGGGGCCCCTTCGGGGGCCCCGACCCGCGCTCCGCACGGAATCAGCCGCTGAGGTCGACAGGCAAGTCCTCGATGGCCTCGACCTCGAGGTCGAGGGCCCGGTTCTCGGGGTCGCGAGCGAGGGCTGCCCCCAGCGACGTGGCCGCCGTACGGGCGTATCTCCGGGCGACCGCATCGTCGCCCTCGTCGACGATCTGGGCGACGAGGCGGCGAATCTGCACGGCCAGGGCCGGCCCGACCGTCGCCACCAGGTCGACGCGCCACCCTGCATCCGTGGCGGCGACCAGGATCTCGGTGCCGGCATCGTCCACCTGGATACCGACGGCGGCGAACTCCCGATCGTCCACGGCGAAGCGCCCCACGCCGCTCACCTGGATGTCGGCGATCGGCGTCCCCAGCAACGCTGAGAAGCCGCCCCGGAACGTCGTCCAGTACGACCGTGCGGTGGCGGAAGGAAGGCCGTCGTCGAGGATCGCCGCCATCTGCTCGGTGGTGAACCCGTTCTCGGCACCGGCAATCAGGGCCACGTTCTCCGGTGTCGTCATTGCCGCCAGCGCAGCCAGGTCCAGCCCGTCCAGCGCGACCAGCCAGTCGGCGACGACCGCATCGGGGGCCAGGTCGGGCACCGTGACCTCGGGCTCGATCCCGGAGCACGCGGCCAGCATGGTTGCGGCAACCAGCATTGCCATCGCAGCACGCATCGGCCGGGAGCCTAGGTGCCTTGCGGCGAGGACGAAGCCCTCGCCGCGCCGCTCCTACACTCGC
>DKBA01000092.1 GCA_002450985.1 Acidimicrobiia bacterium UBA6912 | reverse complement strand
GCGACGCACTCGATGCGATTCGCCGTCGCGTTCTTGGCGAACTCCAGCGTGAATCCGGGAGCGGCGTACTGCCGCACGGCGTCGGCGGCGCCGGCGCTCCTTACAGCCGTTGCGTACGGGTCGGTGAAGTACTCGCCGCTGCCGAGCGCATGGTCCGCATCGAACACGAAGTCCGATCGCCACGACGCCATCGAGAGCGTCCGCCGGGTGGCGTTCTCTCGCTCCGGGTCGCGTACCACGACGCTGTTGCACGTCACCGAGGTGCAGTGCGACATGGGGTTGCGGATGTCGAACTCGTGGTCGAACTCCACCAGGCCGAGGTTGAAGGTTGCCCCGGTCTCGGCACGGGCGTCCCACCGCTCGTAGTGGTTCGAATCGGCGCCTACGTTGATCGACCGGTTCTGGAGGCTGCTCACCTGTTCGGCGAGGTCTGCCATCGAGTAGCCGCAGTTGGTCGGCTGGAGCAGACCTCCATCCTCTGCGTTCTCGGCAACGCCGTAGTCGGCCTTGAACGCCGCCGAGAAGAGTTCGGTCCCGTCGAGGTCGTAGACCTCGACGTGGAGCGTGTGGAAACGGGCGCACACCCGTCGGTGCGAGGCCGTGCCCGCATGCACCACGAAGCGGACCCAGTGCTCGCCGGCCATGTCTTGGAAGATGAACTCCTTGAATCCGACGTTTGGCTCGTCCTGCCCGAGCTTGTCGGCGACATACCCGTACGGGACCTTGGGAGACCCGGGGATGAGCGACGGATCCGAGCCGTGCTCGTGGCCGAAGTAGCACCAGTAGACCGGGTCGATCTGGGGGTGCCACGTCCCATACACGTCACCGTCGGGCCCTACGGTCGTGTGCAGGTCGTGTACCCACGACGGGCACGGCCGGTTGGGGAGGGCGGGGGTGAAGCCGTCTGGGCCCGGGGGAGTAGGCGACGGCGTCCCCCCGTCCTCCGCCAGCAGCACGAGATACATCTCGCGCCACTCCCCGCCGTACTCGACGCTGCCGAGCACGACCTCACCAGCGGGGAAACTCTTCTCGAAGACAGGCACGAGGTCGCCGTCGATCGACACGGTGCCTCCGTCTGCCCAACCGGAGAGCCAGGAGGGGAGGGGCAGATCGTCGCGCCACACGACGGCCACCTGAGCGGGCCGATTGAGCTCGAAGTGGAACCAGTCGTCCTTCTTGGTGAGGTTCTTGTACTTCCACTGCGTCGACGGCGAGAGCACGTCCCAGCCCGCGTACCGACCGGTGCTGTCCACGAGGTCCGTCGTGGAGGGGTCGGGTGCGACGTCGAGGCCCTTCGCAAAGCTGCGCGGCCAGTACTTCATGTCGTCGACGTCGATCTCGTTGCCGTCGTCGGCGTCGAGCACGTGGTAGCGGGCGACGAGCGCGAGATCGGCTTCGTCGGTGGTGAAGCCCGGTGCGGGGACCTTGGGGAGCTCCAGGGCGCGAGTGAGGAACGCCGCCATCTGGCCGCGGGTCACCGGTTCGTCGGGGCAGAACCGGGTGTTGCCCGGCGGGTCGCACCCCTTGGTGACGCCTGCGAAGGCGAGCTTCTCGATGTCGGCCTCGAAGATCGAGTCGTTGTCGTCGCTGAAGGTGTCGCCGCCGCTCGCCTCGTCGTACCCGAGCGCGCGGACCAGGAAGGCGGCCATCTGTCCCCGGGTGACCAGACCGTCCGGGCAGTACTTCGTGTTGGCGGGTGGGTTGCAGCCTCTCGTGATCCCGGCGGTGGCGAGCTTCTCGATGTCGGCCTCGAAGATCGAGCTGTCGTCGTCGGTGAAGTCCGCTGTGCCGCGGTCGCTGAGGCCGAGGGCTCGTACGAGGAATGCCGCCATCTGACCTCTGGTCACGGGGTCATCGACGCAGAAGAAGGTGTAGTCGGGCGGGTTGCAGCCAAAGGTGATGCCGGCGTTGGAGATGGCCTCGATGTCGGCCTCGAACACGGAGTCGTCGTCGTCGAAGAATCCCTGGCCGGCTTCGGCCGTCGCCGGAAGGACGAGCGTGGTTGCCGAGATCGCGATGACGACGACTGTGCGCAACGCACGAGCGGACCGACCATCCATCGGCGGCTTCCCCTTCCACCCCGCAGAACCCTGGAATCGGGCTGTGATGAGGCGCAACGTAGCGGAGGTTTCCCGTTTGTCGAATGGATGGAACTGGAAGAGAGATGTCAGACGTCAGGCGACAGACGTGGGGTGGCAGACGTGGGATGGCAGACGTGAGATCGTGGGGAGCTGTGCGTCCGGCGCTCACTCTGCCGTCGACGCCAGACCCTCCACGACCTCGCCGCCGAGCTCGGTCAACGCCGCGGGTGAGATCTTCACCTTGATGGAGCGGCTGCCGCCGCCGAGGATGATCCAGGGGAGGTCCATCATGGCGGCATCGACGTAGAGCGGCAGGTCGGGTGGGAGGGCAAACGGCGTGACCCCGCCCACCTGCATTCCGGTCAGCTCCTCGGTGAGGTTGGGCGGTGCGAAGGACAGCTTGCGGACGTCGAGGAGGCTGCGCACCGTCCGATTGACGTCGAGACGCGTCGTGGCGAGCACAACGCATGCGGCGTTGTGGCCCGGTGGGCGCTTCGACGCCACCAGGATCGTGTTTGCGCTCTGATCCTCCGGGTAGCCGTAGTGGGCGCAGAAGGCGGCGGTGTCGGCGAGGGCGGGGTCGCAGTCGATGATCTCGTAGGGAAGGCCGAGCCCGGCCACCACTTCTCGCACCCGGGCCTCGACGGCTGCAGCGCCCCCTGCCTCAGCCATGCCCCTCGTCCCCGAAGCCGACACCGAGCGACCGCGCCGAGAGGATCCACGGATGGTCGGACGGGACGGTCTTGCGGCGTCCGGCGACTTCCTCCAGCGGAACGGGGACGGCCTCCTCGCCCTGGAGCGCCACCATGACGCCGTGGACTCCGTCGGCGACGAGATGGGCGGCACGGGTGCCGAGCCGCGTCGCCAGCAGCCGGTCTGACGGCGACGGGGTTCCGCCGCGCTGGACGTGGCCGAGGATCGTCACCCGTGCCTCCAGTCCCGTCTGCATCTCGAGGTCCCGTGCGAGACGGTCGGTGCCGTTGGCCTGTGCCGCCTCCAGTGACGCGAGCTCGTCTGCAGCATCCGCGTCGTCGCTCGCCGCGGCCAGTTCGGTCATTCGTTCGTGCTCCGGGAGCGCGACGGCGCCTTCGGAGACCACCACGATGCTGAACGTGCTCCCGCCCGCCTTACGATCGAGGATCGACTCGCTGATGGCCTCGACCGAGTACGGGATCTCGGGGATGAGGATCACATCGGCGCCGCCGGCCAGACCGGAACCGAGAGCCAGCCAACCGGCGTTGTGGCCCATCACCTCGACGACGATGATTCGATGGTGAGAGTGGGCGGTCGAGTGGAGACGGTCGATCGCCTCGGAGGCGATGCCGAGTGCCGTGTCGAATCCGAAGGTGACGTCCGTGCCCCACACGTCGTTGTCGATCGTCTTCGGCAGGGTGAGCACCGGCATGCCTTTGGCGGCGAGACGGAGGGCGTTCTTGGCGGTGCCTCCGCCGCCCAGGCAGATGAGCGCATCGAGGCCGAGCGATGCAAAGTTCTCCAGCATCACATCGGTCATGTCCATGACCTTGCCGCCGATGTCCATCTTGTGCGGCTTCTCCCGGCTGGTGCCGAGGATCGTCCCACCCTTCGTGAGGATGCCGGACAACGACTCGCTGTCCAACCGGATGAACCGCTGCTGCATCAGGCCCTTGAAGCCGTCCTTGAAGCCGACGACGTTCATGTCGTAGCTGCGGATCGCCGCCTTGCCGATGCCGCGAATCGCCGCGTTGAGGCCCGGCGAATCGCCGCCCGCGGTGAGGATGCCGATGCTCTGTCCCATTGTGCAGCTCCTGGCGTGCGGTTCGTTCGATGCTACCGGCTAGGTCGCGCCGTATCGGTCCGGCATCGAAAACCGCTGGCATATGTGGCGTCGTGTGGCAGAATCGTGCCACCAGAGAAAGGAGGTGGTCCAAATCTGCAGCAACAGTCTTCACAGGACCCTGGAGGTGGCCGAGCGCTAGGCGGCCGTTCCTAGCAGAAAGCCTCTAGGAGGGGTCGCTTCCCGCACCAGGTGCGGGTAGGTGGCGACTCCGACTCGGACCACCGGGAACCCGGAGACCGCAAGCTGGTCCCTTGCGGCGGCACGGCGTGCCGAAGCTCTCCGGGTTCTTCACATGCTCTGCGGAGCCCTCGCTCGCCAGTCCGTCCATCACTCCCAACGGCGTTGGGCCCCCCGACCCGACTTCGCTCCTCGGGTCGGTGATGAACCGTCCGCACCCAGAATCGGTTGGTTGCGGGGCGCAAACTGCGTATTCTCTCGGCCACTCCCCTCCCCGCGTCTTGTTGGAGCGACGGCAGGGGACCTGCACAACGACAGGAAAGGACACCAATGAAGCGACCGATCAAGCTGCTCGCGATGCTGCTCGCGTTCGTGCTGATCGTGGCGGCCTGTGGTGGAGATGACGACTCCGGTGACGACACCGGGGCCACCACCACGACCGAGGCCATGACANNGAGGAGACCACGACGACTGCGGCGTCTGCCAGCGGAGCAAGCGTCGATGGCGTGCTCACCATCGGCACTCTGCTGCCGGTGACAGGCGATCTCTCCTACCTCGGCCCGCCCGAGGTCGCAGGCGCCCGTCTTGCGATCGAGGACATCAACGCCGCAGGCGGCGTCCTCGGCCAGCCGGCCGTGCTCCACGAGGGTGACTCCGGCGACACCAACCAGGACATCGCCAACCCGGAGGTGGATCGCCTCCTGGGCTTGGGTGCCGATGCGATCGTCGGTGCGGCATCGTCGGGTGTATCGAAGCTGGTCATCGACAAGATCACGGGCGCCAACGTGATCCACTTCTCCCCGGCGAACACGTCGCCCGACTTCACGACCTACGACGACAATGGCCTGTACTTCAGGACTGCGCCGTCGGACCTGCTCCAGGGCAGGGTGCTCGCCAATCTGTTGGCAGATGAGGGCAACCAGACGGTCGGCGTGCTGTACCGGCAGGAGTCCTACGGCCAGGGTCTGGCGAACGCCCTCAAAGAGAACTTCGAGGCGCTCGGCGGGATCGTCGAACCCTTCATCGCGTACGCAGTCGACACCGAGAACTTCGATCCTGAGGTCGACGCCCTCGTCCAGGCCGCTCCCGACGCCATCGTGGTGATCGGATTCGCCGAGTCTGGGAACATCGTGACGACGATGCACGAGCGGGGCATCGGCCCGACGAGCGACACCAACGTCTGGGGCGTCGACGGCAACCAGCCCAACATGGGCGCCAACGTCGCCGACACGTCGATTCTCGTCGGCATGCGAGGGACCGAGCCGAGCGTCGATCTCAGTGAGCTCGCAGGCAGAGGCTTCACCGACCGGCTCGACGGGGCGTACGAGGGCGGCACGCAAGGCGTGTACTCGTACGGGGCCGAGACGTACGACGCCATCACCATCATCGCCATTGCGGCGGAGGTGGCCGGAAGTGACGATCCCCTGGCGATCGCCGCCGAGATCAACGGCGTCACCAAGGACGGCGAGAAGTGCACCGACTTCGCGTCGTGCAAGGCGATCATCGATGCCGGGGGCGACCCCGACTACGACGGGCAGGGCGGTCCTTACGAGTTCGTGGATGCCGGCGAGCCGGCGGCGGCCAGCTACCGCATCTCGGAATACGATGGCGGTCCCATCCCGAACCCGGAGCTCGATGAGTACGTGTTTGCTTCCTAGAGGCGACCTCACCTCGTAGAGGTGATGCAGGGCCGGCCCTCCGGGGCCGGCCCTTTCGCTTGTGTTCAGCGACCAAGTATTGAGTACTCGGTACTAGGTACTTAGTACTCAGTACTAGGAATCAGAACGGGATCTCTCGAGTCTGTGGAGCATTCGCTTGATCGAGGCGACTTCGGCGAGTAGCTGCTCTGCGACCTCGAAGGGCATCAAGCCGACGTCCGAGCTCACGAGCACGTGCGCCTCGTACTCGGAGGCCGAGCCGGCGGCGATGCGCACGAACCTGGCGAAGTCACGGTCGGTGCCTCGCCCCGCTCCTTCGGCCAGGTTGGCCGCAATCGACACGGCCGCTCGGCGGAGTTGCGAGGTCATGCCAAAGAGCTCCGCACGAGGGAACTCGCGAGTGGCCCGATATGTGTCGACCGCAAGACGGCGCGCGGCGTGCCACACACGGAGCTGCTGATAGTCGTGCACTCCTCACAGCTACCAGGTTGCCCGCCACGGGAGAAGCCCCTCGCACTCGAGCCGCCCGTACTCAGTACCTAGTACTTGGTACCTAGTACCGATCGCCGGGCGGAGCCCGGCGATCCGCCGCCGGAGCCCGGCGGCTATTCCACCTTGGCCAGGGTGCCCAGGTACAACTCGATCACCTTCGGATCGGCGAGCAGCGCCTGACCCGTGTCGGTGTACGCGTTCTGTCCCGAATCGAGCACGTAGCCCCGGTCGCAGATCTGGAGGCAGCGACGCGCGTTCTGCTCCACCATGATGATGCCGACGCCGGTGCGGTTGATCTGCTTGGTGCGGATGAAGACCTCGTCCTGGAGGGCGGGCGAGAGTCCGGCGGACGGCTCGTCGAGCAGGAGGACCTGGGGCTCCATCATCAGCGCCCGGCCGAGCGCGAGCATCTGGCGCTCCCCGCCGGACAGCGAGCCGGCCCGCTGCTTGATGCGCTCGCCGAGCCTCGGGAACATGTCGGTGACGACCCTGATGCGCTCTTTCGCCTTCTTCGGCCGGAGGAAGACCCCCATCTCGAGGTTCTCCTCGACGGTGAGGCTCTGGAAGACGTTGTTGATCTGCGGGACGTAGCCGATGCCGCGCTCGACGAGCTCGTGGGCCGTGAGGTTGGTGATGTCCTCACCGCCGTAGGTGACCGTGCCTTCGCTGACGCGGAGCAACCCGAAGAGCGCCTTGATGAGCGTCGACTTCCCCGCACCGTTCGGCCCGATGATCCCAACGAGCTCACCCTGCTGGAGCACGAGGTTCACCCCGTTGAGGATGTTGACTCGCGGTACGTAGCCGGCGACCACGTTGTCGATGACGATGAGGGGCTCACTCATGGTGGTGCCGTTTCTGCTCATCGATCTCGTGGACGATGTCGATGTCCTCGTCGATCTCCTCGGCGACGATCGCCTCGTCCTCGGCGATTCGTTGGTCCT
Source organism: Acidimicrobiia bacterium UBA6912 (assembly GCA_002450985.1). Lineage (GTDB taxonomy): Bacteria > Actinomycetota > Acidimicrobiia > Spongiisociales > UBA5794 > UBA6912. The sequence continues at coordinate 13,010 of DKBA01000092.1, read as the reverse complement.
CTTCGGACAGATCGAGCGGGGCGTCGTGGTGGGTGCCGAGATATGCATCGATGACGTTCTGGTTGCTCGTGATGGTGGAGTGGGGCCCTTCGGCGATGATGGCGCCCTCGGCCATGACCACCACCCAGTCCGAGATGTCCCGCACGACGTCCATGTCGTGCTCCACGAACACGACACTGATGCCCTCGTCGCGGAGATCCTTGACGTGACCGAGGAGCGACTGGGTGAGGGCAGGGTTCACGCCGGCCATCGGCTCGTCGAGCATGATGATCTCCGGCTGCGACATCAGGGCTCTCGCCATCTCCAGCAGCTTGCGCTGCCCACCCGAGAGCGTGCCGGCGTACTCGTCGCGCATGTGGTCGAGCTTGAACCGCTTCAGCAGGGCGTCGGCCCGCTCCTCGATCTCGCGATCCTGCGACCGCCACATCGGGACGGCGAGGGCGCGGAAGAAGTTCTCGCCACGCTGGCGTTGCGCACCCAGCTTCATGTTGTCGATCACGCTCAGCTTCGTGAGCGATTTGGTGAGCTGGAACGTGCGCACCATTCCCTTGCGGGCGAGCACATGGGGGGAGACGCCGTCGATGGACGCTCCGTTGAAGGTCGTGTGCCCGGTGTCCGGGGCATCGAAACCCGTCAGCAGATTGAAGAAGGTCGTCTTTCCGGCACCGTTCGGCCCGATGAGGCCAGTTATGACGCCGCGCTGGATCTCGAGGTGGTCGACGTCGACGGCGACGATGCCGCCGAACGCGCGTCGCATGTTGTCGACCACCAGGATCGGGTCGGGCTTGGACACGCCAGGCTCGTGAGCCACGGCTCCCAGCCCGGTGGCGTCGATGGTCATCGGGGCGGCGTCATCTGGCATCGAGGGCCATCTCCTCCTTCGACCCGAAGATACCCTGGGGGCGGAACACCATGAGCAACGCGAGTGTGGCGCCGACGATCCAGAACCGGATCTGGTCGACCTGGCTCGGGTCCATCACCGACGTCGGCACGATGCCTTGGTCGACCAGCTGGCGGCCGAGGTTTTGCACGAAGGTGATCAGGCCCCAGTAGATCATGGATCCGATGATCGGCGCCCACACCTTGCCGACGCCGCCGAGGATCAGGACCAACCAGAAGAAGAAGGTCAGAGGGGCGACGAAGAAGTCGGGCTGCACCGTCGCCTTGCCGATGGCATCGACCATGCCGGCGAATCCGCCGATCACGCCTCCCAAGATGAGCGCCTGCATCTTGTACCAGTAGGCGTTCTTGCCGAGGGCGAGGGCAGCGTCCTCATCCTCCCGGATCGCTTTCACCACCCGACCCCACGGGCTCCGCATCAGGGTCCACACGAGCAAGACGGCGAGGATCGCCACTCCCCACCCGATGACGATGGCGAAGAACTCGGAGCCGCGATAGTCGACGAGGCCTATCCCGTACGCCCGGCTCGGATTGAACGGGTTGTACTCACGGAAGGGACCGATGAACTCGTTGAGACCCTCGGCGCCTCGGGTCACGCTGCGCAGCGCGGTGGAGCGCGCCATCAGCCGCACGATCTCGGCGGCGGCGATGGTGACGATGGCGAGGTAATCGGCGCGCAGCCGCAGGGTCGGTACGCCGAGCAGCAGGGCAAAGATCGTGGCGAAGACCATCCCGCCGAGCACGGCCAGCAGGGGGTGCAGTTCCCACAAGGTGATCGAGAGTCCCATGCCGTAGGCGCCCATGGCGACGAAACCGACCTGGCCGAAGTTGAGCAGACCGGCATAGCCGAAGTGAACGTTGAGGCCGATGGCGGCGATCGCATACACGGCGGCGTTCAGACCGAAGACCTGGGTGAGCGTCTGGTCGAAGATGAAACCCCAGTCGATGGCGGCGAACAGCATGGCTAGCCCACCCTCTCTTTGCGCCCCAGGATCCCCTGCGGCCTGACGATGAGGACCAGGATCAACACGACGAGGGCGCCGACGTTCTTCAGCTCAGGAGGGATGAACAGGGTCGATACCTGGATGCCGACGCCGACGATCACGGACCCGACCAAGGCACCGAAGGCGGTGCCGAGGCCGCCGAGGATGACACCGGCGAACACGAGGAGCAGGGTGCGGAACCCGATGTTCCAGCTCACCTGTTCCGAGAGGCCCAGCAGCACCCCGCCGAGGGCGGCGAGGGCGCCACCGATCGTCCACACGAAACGAATGACACGCTGGACGTCGATGCCCGACGACTCGGCGAGGTCGCGGTTGTCGGCGACGGCGCGCATCGCCTTCCCCATTCTGGTGAGGAGAAGGAAGAGGCCGACACCGACGAGGACCGTGATGGACAGCGCTGCCGCGAACATGTCCTTGGGCGTGATCTCGACGAGGCCGAGAGAAACGGCGGACTGAGCGGTGTAGTCCCGGAAGAAGCGCGGCACGCCGCCAAAGGCGAAGAGGAACAGGTAGCGCAAGACGAGCGACAGTCCGATCGTGACCACCATCTGCGAGATCAGCGTCACCCCACGCCGGCGGAGCGGAGCGAAGATGAACCGATCCAGGGACCACCCCAGGGCTGCGCCTCCCGCGATCGCAATCATGGTGGCGAGGATGAGGTTGATGCCGGCGCCGAGCGGTGCCGGGAGGTCATGCATGAAGCCCACGAACCCGGCAACACCGTAGAAGTTGAACAGGTAGGCGACCAGCATGCCCCAGCCGATCATCTCGCCGTGGGCGAAGTTCACGAGACCCGTGGTCCCGAAGATGAGCGAGAGGCCGATGGCCATCATGGCGATGAAGAGACCGAGCTTGAGCCCCTCCCAGGTGAGCTGGGCGACCTGGCGGGCCGTGATGCCCCCGCCGCCGCCACCTCCGCCTCCTTCGCCCGAGGTGGTGGCGAAGATGGTTCGGCCCGCTTGACCCTCCTGGACCGTCACCACTGCCGGGTTGCGGTCGGGGCTGCGCAGCACGACACCCTCGGGCAGCGTGTCGGGATCGAGCAGCACCGAGTACTCGCCCGGGCCGGGGAGCTCGACGAGGAACGTGCCTTCGTCGTCGGTGGCGGTCTCGGCGACGATCTCTCCGTTGGCGTCCGTCACCGTGATGGCGACGCCGACCGCGGGAAGCTCTTCGCCGCTCTCCGGATCGTCGTAGCGGATGGTGCTCGTGACGGATTCGCCCTCGGCGCTGGCGACGCCGGGGAGCATGACGGCGAGAGAGACGAAGGTGACGAGCGTCATGGCCATCATGCGCCGTCTCATGTTCGGTTCGCCTCCCTCCGGCGGTCTACCCGCAGCTGGCTGCGGACGTTAGCCGTCCGGCCCCGTCCGGTGCGAGCGGTTCGGCGGGTTCGCGCGGGGGTAGTGTCTCCGGATGGACTTCAGCCGCTACCTCGAGTGGATTCGGGCGGACGGTGAGCGGCTCGCCGCCGTCGCCGATCTGGGCATGGATGTCGATGTGCCGTCGTGTCCAGGGTGGACCGTCGCCGACCTGGTCGCCCACACTGGCGTCGTGCATCGGCACAAGGTGCAGATCGTGGGCGAGGGCTGGCGGGATGGACAGCCGGCTCCGGTCGATCCACCGGCGGCCGGCGTCCTCGACTGGTACCGCGGTGGCCTCGACGAGCTGCTCGACACGCTTGCCGCCCACGACCCCGCCGAACCGGTGGCCACCTGGTATCCAGACGATCAGTCCGTCGGGTTCTGGTACCGGCGCATGGCGTGCGAGACCGTGGTGCATCGCATCGACGCCGAGCTCGCCCATGGCGTCGTGACGCCGATACCTGCGGACCTGGCCGCCGATGCCGTCGACGAGATCCTGGTCGTGTTCATGACCGGCTATCCGGAGTGGGCGGACGTCGAGCGCACCAACCGCACCGTGCGACTCGATGCCGCCGATACCGGAGCGTCCTGGACGCTGCGGTTCGCGACGTTCTCGGGCACGTCGCCGCGGACCGGCACGCACTACGACGCGGAGCCCACCTTCGAGCTCATCGACGATCCCGAGCCCGCGACCACCGCCGACGGCGCCGCGGAGGACCTCCTCCTCTTCCTGTGGGGACGCCGGTCTGCAGAGGGGCTCACCGTCGCCGGCGACCGCTCCATCCTCGACGACCTCCGGCAGGTGGCGGCGGACGTGACCCAGTGAGCGAGCGCCTCCGCGTCTCCAGTGAGATCGGCAGGTTGCGCACCGTCATGGTGCACCGGCCTGGCCTCGAGATCGCTCGTATCACCCCGGCGAACAAGGAGGCGCTGCTCTTCGACGACCTGCTCTGGCTGGAGCGGGCGCAGCAGGAGCACGACCGATTCGTGGCGATGATGCGTGAGCGCGACATCGAGGTCCTCTACTTCGAGGAACTGCTCGGCGCCGTCCTCGAGCGGCCCGACGTCAGGGCCGAGCTGGTTGCCGACGTCGTCACCCCTGCTCAGTGCGGCCCCAGGGTGGCGGATCGACTCGGCGCCGCGCTCATGGAGGCGCCGACCGAGAAGGTGGTCGACGTGCTGGTGGGCGGCCTCCTCGAGGTGGAGCTCGCCCAGTGGGGAGTCGACCATCTCTACGCCGACCTGGTGGCCGATCGCTTCCACTATGTGCTGCGCCCGCTGCCGAACCTGCTCTTCATGCGTGACAACGCGGCGTGGGTGAACGACGGGCTCAGCCTGAACGTGCTGGCGACCCCGGCACGGGCGCGAGAGTCCGGGTACATGCGAGCCATCTACCGGCACCACCCGCGCTTCGCCGACGAGCGCTTCCCCGTGTGGTTCGGCAAGGAGCCGCGCGATGTGTACCCGGCGAGCATCGAGGGCGGCGACGTGCTCGTGCTGTCTGCGGACACGGTGATGATCGGCCTGGGAGAGCGCACCACCCCGGCCGCCGCCGAGATCCTGGCCCGCCGGCTGTTCGATGCCGGTGTCGTCCAGCAGGTGCTGGTGGTGCATCTCCATCACGATCGGTCGGTCATGCACCTCGACACCGTGTTCACCATGGTGGACGAGGCGATGTTCAACGTGTTCCCGGGTCTGCTCGAGAACGTCGACGTCCACGTGCTGACGCCGCAGGGCGGCGGGGTGCATGTCGAGCACCCCCACGACCTGGTGTCTGCCCTTCGTCACGTACTCGGGCGCAACGACCTGGTGATGATCCCGACCGGTGGCGATGCGATCGGACGCCTGCGGGAGCAATGGGACGACGGGAACAACACGCTCGCCCTCGCCCCGGGAGTCGTGGTCGCCTACGAGCGGAACCAGGAGACGAACCGCCGGCTGCGCGAGCACGGGGTGGAGGTGCTCGAGCTCGACGCCTCCGAGCTGTGCCGGGGGCGGGGCGGCAGCCGCTGCATGACCCAGCCTCTCCTCCGTGATCCGCTCCCGTGACAGAGAACGGTCTGGTCACGGCCGGGCGCTACCTGCACCGTGGGGAGGCCGAGATCGCGCGAGCCCACCTGGACGCGGAAGGGATCGTCTCGGTGGTCGTGGCCGACGACGAGGGCGGCCTGAATCCCGGCTTCTACAGCGAATACCGGGTGCGCCTCGCGGTGCGCGCCGGTGATCGGATCGTCGCAGCCGCCGTCCTCGGCCCCAGTGGCGCCCCGATACCAATGGCGCGCCAGATTCGTGACGCCATCGTCGCCCACGCCCGCTTCTGCGCCCCCCTCGAGGCCTGCGGTCTGCTCGCGTTCGACGCGACGGCCACGCCCCGGATGGCCTACTGCCTCACCAACGTCGATGCGTCGCCCACACGCTTCACGCTCGATCCCAATGAGCACTTCCGGGCGATCCGGCATGCCGAGCGCAACGGCTGGGTCATCGCCGGCGCCTTCCACTCGCACCCTGCTTCGGCGGCGCAGCCGTCGCCTGCGGACATCGCCGGAGCTTCCGCGTCCGACTGGCTGCACGTCGTGGCGGGTCCTCTCCCTGATCCCGACGTACGGGGATTTGCGATCGGGCCGGCGGGAGCGGTCGAGGTGCCGCTGCGAGTCACGTGACGGGCCGCGGTACCCTCATGACCGTGACCTCCCCGCACGACGAGCTGAGCTCCCGCCACGTGCTCTATGCACTGGTCGGCGCCGCCCTCCTGCTCGTGATGGGAGTCTTCGTCTTCGCCTCGGGGCTCGTGGCGCCACTGTGGGCGGTCGGTCTCCTGGTGGCGTTCTGGGGGTTCGCGGTGATGTCGTCGCTCCGCACCTGGCGCCGCAAGATGCTCTCGCCAGTGATGTGGGGCGTCGCGGTCGGCCTTGCGTGGGTCGGGCTGATCTCCATCGGCGGCGCCGTGCTGGACTGGTCGCCGTGACGTTCGAGCTGATCGTCCTCGGCTGCTCCGGCAGCGGCCCCTCACCCGAAGGTCCCGCCTCCGGCTATCTGGTGCGGTCGGCCACGACGGCGATCTGGCTCGATGCCGGCACCGGCACGTTCATGGCGCTCACCAGGTGGGTCGACCCGGCGTCGCTCGATGCGGTCGTGATCTCCCACCTCCACGCCGATCACAGTGCCGACGTGTTCGGTCTGTTCCACTACCTCGCGTACCGTCTCGGCACGGTGAGCGGGCTGCCCCTGCTCGTCCCCGAGGGTGCGGTGGCCAAGCTCGCCGCCTTCCTCGATGCCGAGCCCGACGGTGTCTTCTCCACGACGTTCTCACCGAGAGAGGTGGGCGGCGGCGACGTGGTCGAGGTGGGAGACCTCACGCTCCGTTTCGCCGCGGCAGAGCACTCGGTGCCCACCAATGCGGTCCGGGTCGAACACGCAGGTCGCAGCCTCGTCTACTCGGGCGACACGGGTCCCGGTGGTGGCTTCGCCGCCCTGGCCGGCGGTGCCGACGTCGTGCTGTGTGAGGCGGGCCTCGACGAGCCGCGGGAGGCCGCGGCGTTCCAGCTCCACCTGTCCGGCGCCGAAGCGGGTGCCATCGCCGAGCGGGCAGGGGCGGGGCGCCTGATCCTGACCCACCTGGCGCCTACGCTGCCCGGCGAGGACGTGGCGGCCGCAGCGCGGGCGGAGTTCTCGGGGCCGGTGCTCGTTGCCACACCGGGCCTCCAGATCGAGATCTAGCGAGAGAAGGGCGGAACCATGCGGCAAGGCAGGAGGGCCGACGAGCTCCGTCCGGTCGTCATCGAACGCGGCTACACCGAGATGACGCCGGGCTCGGTGCTCATCTCGATGGGCCGCACCCGCGTGCTGTGCACGGTGTCGTTCGACGAGGACGTGCCGCCGTGGATGCGGGAGAGCCGGCGGGGATGGTTGACCGCGGAATACTCGATGCTGCCCGGCTCCGGGACGGAGCGCATCTCCCGCAACTCACAGAGCGGCGGCCGGGTGAAGGAGATCCAGCGGCTGATCGGGCGTTCGTTGCGGGCTGCGGTCGATCTGGATGCGATGCGGGAGCTCACGGCTCGCGTCGACTGCGACGTCATCCAGGCCGACGGCGGGACCCGTACGGCATCCATCACGGGTGCGTGGGTCGCGCTCGCCGATGCGTTCGACATGCGCATCGCCGAGGGCAAGCTCGCGGCCAGCCCCATCCGCGATCACGTAGCGGCCGTGTCGGTCGGTCTGCTCGGCGACGAGGCGCTGCTCGACCTCGCCTATGAGGAGGACATCGCGGTGGATGTCGACTGCAACGTCGTCATGACGGGTGATGGCCGGCTGGTCGAGGTGCAGGGCACCGCGGAAGGTGAACCGTTTCCCCGCAAGGGGCTCGACGGCATGCTCGACCTGGCCACGGTGGGCATCGAGCAGCTCGTGGGCATACAACGGGAGGCGCGGCGGAGCTGATGCGTCTTTCCCGGATCGTCGTCGCCTCTCAGAATCCCGACAAGGTCGCCGAGATCGAGGCGGTGCTTGCGGAGCTCCCACACCCGATCGAGGTCGTGAGGGGCCTGCAGTGGCCGGATGTCGACGAGAGCGAGGACACCCTCGCCGGCAATGCCCTCCTCAAGGCGATCGCCGTTCGGCGGGCGACGGGCATCGCCGCCCTCGCCGACGACACGGGGCTCGAGGTCGATGCGCTCGGCGGGGCGCCCGGGGTGCACACGGCGCGCTATGCGGGACCTCACGCAACCTACGCCGAGAACGTCGCCAAGCTCCTCGCCGAGATGGCCGATGTCACGGACCGGTCGGCGCGGTTCCGCACGGCAGTCGCTCTCGTCGACGACGAGGGGGCCGAGCTCGTCGTCGAAGGGGTCCTCGAGGGCCGGATCACGACCGTGCGACGCGGCGACCGTGGATTCGGCTACGACCCCGTATTCGAAGTGGGCGGGCGCACGCTCGCCGAGATGGACGCTGACGAGAAGAACCGCATCTCGCATCGGGCGCGAGCCATCCACGCGCTCGCCGCAGCGCTCCGCAGCGATCTCTAGGACGGCCGGAGTTCGGGGAGGAGAAGCACATCGCAACGCTCGACCTCTCCGCTGTGGAGGTCACGAAAGGTGGCCAGCCCGTCCTGCGCGGCGTCGATCTGTCGGTGGCGGACGGCGAGCTCGTGGCCATCGTCGGACCGTCCGGCTCAGGAAAGACGACGCTGCTGCGCGCCGCCGCCGGGCTCGATCCCGTGTCCGGCGGGGAGGTGAGGATCGGGGGTATCGACGTGACCACCGCCGACACGAAAGCTCGCAACGTGGCGATGGTGTTCCAGGCCAATGTGCTCTATCCGTTCCGGGACGTCGCGGGCAATGTCGGGTTCCCGCTCGAGCTGGAGCACCGGCCCAAACCCGAGATCGCCGCCCGGGTCCAGGCGGAGGGCCGCGCCCTCCACCTGGAGCGGCTGATGGAGCGCGACCCTTCAGAGCTCTCGGCGGGGCACCAGCAACTCGTGCAGATCGCACGGGCGCTCGTCAGGGTGCCGAGCGTCTTCCTCATGGACGAGCCGCTGGCGCGTCTCGATGCCCTGCTGCGGATGGAGATGCGCGGCGAGCTGCGATTGGTCCAGCGCGGGTACGGCGTCACGACGCTCTACGTCACCAACGATCCAGGCGAAGCGATGGCGGTGTGCGACCGGCTCGCCGTTCTGGTCGAGGGCGAGATCGTTCAGATCGGCCCGCCGCAAGACGTCTACGCGCGGCCGGCGACCCGCGAGGTGGCCGAGCTCACGGGCGACGTCTCGACGATGCTCTTCGGTGTGACGGCGGACGAGCCGGGCTACTGGCTCGACCACGACGGGTTTCGGATTCGGGTGTGGGCGCAGGCCCTCACGCCGTACGTCGGCCTCGACGTCGTGGTGGGACTGCGTCCGGAGCACCTGGCCCCGGACCCGGGGGGGCTGCGCGGGGTCATCGAGAGGGTCGTTCCCCACGGACCGTACGTCATGACGGACTGCCGGATCGGGAGCGAGATCGTCGCGGTCCGGACGGAGGGTGCTTTCGGCGTCCGCGGCGACGCCGTCGGCCTCACCGTCGTCGGCGGCCATGTCTTCGATCCGGTCGACGGACGAACCGCCGCCTCGTGGGGGTGAACGATCGCGCGGCGGGCATGGGTCACGCGCCGCCGGACCGACTGGGGACCTCCGGCACTGGGTGCGCCGGTCGCGGAGATGGCACGGTGAGTGTCGGAGCGCTCAGGAGCTCGAGAGGCGAAGCGACTCATGGTCGCAACCGTGCTGGCGGTCATCTGGATGTCGGCCACGGCGCCAATCGCGGCGGCTCCGCCGGTGCCCGACGTGACCACCGTGGAGTGGGTGACGGAAACCGTGGGACTCGGGGGCTGTGAGCTGCACGTCACCGTTGCGTGGGAGAAGTGGCCCGGTGGCAAGAAGACGGTGGAGATGGTCGGGCAGCGCGTCTTCTTGAACGGTGATCCCTTCGAGCCCATCGTGCTCGAGGTAGCCGCGAAAGGGCGCAGCGGGTCGGTGGTGGTGTCGTGGCCGCAGAGCAACGCACTCGTGATGGCCGGATTCCGCGTGGCGTTCAGCGCGACCACGGGCGAGTGGTACTGGCCCGGACCCGACGCGACGGCCTTCTTCTCGCTCGACGATGGGCTGCGGTGCGGCGAGAGCTTCCTCTGGCCGTGAGGTGATCCCGCGGTCGCGCCGTGGCGGAACCCTGCCGTGCGGTGCGGGCGGAGGGACTCGAACCCCCACGGGACATCGCCCACCAGGACCTAAACCTGGCGCGTCTACCAATTCCGCCACGCCCGCGGGACCTGCATCCGAGCCTCGCCGGAACGCTCGATCGGAGATCGTGGGTCGCCCGGGACTCGAACCCGGAACCTGCGGATTAAGAGTCCGATGCTCTGCCAAATTGAGCTAGCGACCCGGCAGGGAGGATAGCAAGGCCCGTGAGCGGCTCCATCGTGTGGTACGTCTGCGCCGCGACCTGGCACAATGCAGCCGTCACGGGCTGTGGCGCAGTTTGGCAGCGCACCTGCTTTGGGAGCAGGGGGTCGCCGGTTCAAATCCGGCCAGCCCGACGAGAGTCGTCGTCCCTGCCCGCCTTGCCGGGGGCTCCCCGTCCCGAGCCTGACCGTTCGGGCAATGTCCCCCTGGGCGAGGCTCAAGGCGCTCCGGACAGCGGATCGGTGGCGGCTAACCTCTTGCCGCTCGCGGATGTAGCTCAATGGCAGAGCCCCAGCCTTCCAAGCTGGTTATGCGGGTTCGATTCCCGTCATCCGCTCGCAGGTGGGTTCACTGAACCGCGCCCCCGTAGCTCAGTGGACAGAGCAGGAGCCTTCTAAGCTCTTGGTCGAGGGTTCGAATCCTTCCGGGGGCACCGGGAGGATCCCTTCCGATGTGAGGGGCCGCAAGGCCACTCGCCTGCACATGGTGGCCGTAGCTCAGCTCGGTTAGAGCGCCTGGTTGTGGTCCAGGAGGTCGCGGGTTCGAATCCCGTCGGCCACCCCAATGCTCGCCTCCGGCCCCGCCGGGGAACGGGCATTCCGCCTCGGGCGAAGGTCTGCTTCGGCGATGGCGGCAACTGTCATCGTTCGCCCCCGAGCGCCGCCTCATCGTGGAGAAGAAGAATCGTGCAGACCGACGTCATAGAAGCAGGCCCATTCGAACGCATGCTGACCCTGCATCTCGAGGAGGCCGAGCTCGAGGACGCCAAGGACGCGGCGGCGCGCAAGCTGTCTCGCCAGCTGAAGATCAAGGGCTTCCGGCCGGGCAAAGCCCCGCGAGCCGTGGTCGAGCGGATGGTCGGCTCCGAGGCGCTGCGCTCCGAGGCGCTCGAGGACTCGCTGCCAGGGCTCGTCGGCTCGGCGCTGGAACACGTCGACCTCGACCCGGTGACGGCGCCCCAGATCGCCGAAGTCCGTGATCGCGATGAGGGGGGCGTCGAGGTCGACGTGAAGATCACGCTGTGGCCCACAGTCGACCACGTTCCCGACATCGCCCGCACCATCGAGGTCGAGCTTCCCGAGGTCGAGGAGGCGGAGCTGCAAGAGCAGATCGACCGCGCCCGCGCCCAGTACGCCGAGCTCGAGGACGTTGCACGCGAAGCCAATGAGGGCGACTTCGTGATGGTCAACGTATCGGCCCTACACGGCGGTGAGGTGCTCGAGGACGTCACTGCCAATGATCTGCTGTACGAGGTGGGGTCACGCTCGTTCATCCCGGGGCTCGACGACCTGGTGACGGGGGTGACCGCAGGCACCATCAAGGAAGGTCCCGGCGTGCTGCCGGACGGGTTTGGTGACAAGGCCGGCGAAGAGGTCACGCTCCGCGTTCTCGTCAAGGGCGTCAAGCAGAAGAAGCTGCCGGAGCTGACCGACGACTGGGTGTCGGACGTGTCGGAGTTCGACACGGTGGAGGAGCTCACGGGCCAGCTCCGCAACAGCCTGACCGCGATGAAGCTGAACGTCACTCGAACCGCCTACCGCGACAAGCTGCTCGGCGAGCTCGTCGCAGAGCTCGACGTCGAGCTTCCCGAGGCGCTGGTCGAGGCGGAGCTGGAGTCGTCGCTGCACAACCTCATGCACAGCCTCCAGGCGCAGGGTCTCGACCTCGGCACGTATCTGGCGGTGACGGGGCAGGATCAGCGGGAGTTCGTCAACGATCTTCGTGAAGGCGCCGACCGATCGCTGCGTACCCGCATCCTCCTCGAAGGGGTCGCCAAGGCGGAGGGTATCGAGGTGGAGGACGACGAGATCGACGCCGCGCTCGCCGACATGGCCCGCAGCTCGGGCCGTGACCAGAGCGAGCTCAAAGAGGTCCTCGTCGCCAACGGTCAAGACAGTGTGCTCGCCGGTGATATCCTGAGACGGAAGGCGCTGGACCGGATCCTCGAGGCCTCGACACCCGTCGACGCCGACGGCAATCCGGTCGACCTGAGTCTCCGGGCCGACAACGAAGAAGAAGACCCGGAAGAAGCGGCGCCTGACGCAAGCTCGGTCGGTGACCAGGACGCCGGCCCCGACGTCGACGAGGATGCATGACCAGCCGCAGAGATCTCCCCACTTCCATGGACTACTTGGTCCCGACCGTCATCGAGCAGACGCCGCGCGGCGAACGGGGCATGGACATCTACAGCCGCCTGCTGAAGGACCGCATCGTGTTCCTCGGCACGCCGATCGACGACACGGTGGGCAACCTGATCATGGCGCAGTTGATCCACCTCGAGGGCGAGGATCCGGACAAGGACATCGCCCTCTACATCAACTCGCCGGGCGGTTCGACGACCGCGTTGATGGCCATCTACGACACGATGCAGTTCATCAAGCCGGACGTCGCCACCTACTGCATGGGTCTCGCCGCCTCCGCCGCCGCCGTGCTGCTGGCGGGCGGCACCGAGGGCAAGCGTTTCGCCCTTCCGCACTCGCGCATCATGCTGCACCAGCCGCACATCTCGGGTCTCGGCGGTCAGGCCACCGACATCGAGATCCACGCCCGGGAGATCCTCAAGACTCGCGAGGACATCAACCAGATCCTGGCCAAGCACACCAAGCAACCCCTTGAGCGGGTGCAGGCCGATACCGACAGGGACTTCTGGATGGGTGGCGAAGAAGCCAAGGAGTACGGAATCGTTGACCGTGTGATCGTGGGGCGTAAGCTCGAGGCTGTGACCGCCGGGTAGGGAGAAAGACCTTGGCCAAATACGAGGGGACCGAGCTTCTCAAGTGCAGCTTCTGCGGCAAGTCGCAGAAGCAG
>DKBA01000341.1 GCA_002450985.1 Acidimicrobiia bacterium UBA6912 | reverse complement strand
ATCGAGGCCATCCTCGGTTCGGATTCGGAGGCCTGCGTCCGGGCCGAGGCCGCGGAGACGCTTGCTGCGGGCGGCCCGGAAGCGATCAACGTCCTGATCGCAGCGACCGAAGACCCCGACGAACGCGTCGTCGAGGCAGCCACGACCGCGCTCGGCGAGATCGGCGCTGTGGAGGCGGTGCCCTGGCTGGAGCAGGCGGCACGCGGCCACGCCGACCGTCTGGTCCGTGAGGCGGCCGTTGCTGCGCTCGGCGCGATTCACGACCCGGGCAGCCTCAAGACGATTCTCGAGGTGCTGAGAACGGGCCCTCCCCAAGTGCGGCGCCGGGCCGCCGTGGCATTGGCCGCGTTCGACGATGCGGCCATCGAGCCGGCGCTCCTCGCCGCAGCGAGAGACCGTAACCCGGTTGTGAGAGACGTCGCGTCGATGCTCGTGAATCCCCCCCGCTGAGGGTGCGCGTGAACGCCTGCCACCCATCGCCAGGCCGAGGTACGCGACGCCGCCGCTCTTCTCCCAGCCCCTGCGAGCGTCACCCGACGTGAACTGCCCGCCGGCTCACCGGTGATTGCATAGCCGCCTGGCTCTGGCTACCTTCCGGCACACATTCACGTGATGTCCGTTCCCCGCCGAACAGGCATCCCCCCGGGGGAGGTTGCATGAAGAAGATTGCCGTCATCGTCGGCGTCCTGGCCGCATTCTCACTGGCTGTTCCGGCAGTCGCCCAGGAGGGTGACACGATCCCGCCCATCACCCTCGAGGGTGTCGTCAGGGGAAACGCAGGAGACGTTATTGAATTGGCCAGCGTGCCCGTTCCCGCCAGCCTCGTGGGCGCAGAATGCCTCGGTGTCCTCCAACTCGACAACAACCAGTCGGTACATCCCGACAACGACTTGATCATCGAGAGCGGCGACGACGTCGAGGTGATCGAAGACGTGGAGTCGGTTCCGGGCGCCTCATACACATTGGAGGGACCGCTGGGTCCGTTGGGAGACACCATCGTGGTGAGCATGCGGCTCGGTCCGCAGGGCGTGTCGAGCGGGGGCATGACGCTCACGCTGGATTGCCAGCCACCGACGAACCCGGCAATCGACATCGAGAAGGCCACCAACGGTGAGGACGCCGACACCCCCACCGGACCCGAGATCATCGTCGGGGACCCGGTCGACTGGACGTACGTGGTGACAAACACCGGCGACGTCGCCCTGGTGGATGTGACCGTGGTCGACGACCAAGGTGTCACCGTGACGTGTCCCCAGGACACACTGGCCGTCGGCGAGACCATGACGTGCACCGCGTCGGGAATCGCCGAAGTGGGCCAGTACGCCAACATCGGCACCGTCACCGGCGTCGCCCCGGATGAGAGCACGGTGTCCGACACCGACCCCAGCCACTACATCGGCGTGGAGATGGTCGAGCCGAACCCGGCAATCGACATCGAGAAGTCGACGAACGGCCAGGATGCGGACACGCAGGCCGAGGCGGTCGACCTGGTCGTCGGCGACGCCATCACCTGGGAGTACGTCGTCACCAACACCGGCGACGTGGACCTCAGCGACGTCACGGTCACCGACGATCAGGGCGTCACGGTCACCTGTCCCCAGGACACACTCGCCGTCGGCGAATCGATGACCTGCACCGCCGCGGGCGTTGCCGAACTCGGTCCCTACACCAACATCGGTACCGTCACCGGCGTTGCGCCGGACGGCTCCGTGGTCACCGACAGCGACCCGAGCAACTACAACGCTCCCGCCCAGCAGGGAGGGAACCCCGCCATCGAGATCGTCAAGGATCCAGACCTCCAGGTGCTCGTGCTCACCGAGAACGACACCGCCACCTGGACGATCACCGTGACCAACACCGGCGACGAAGACCTGACCGACGTCACCGTGACCGACGCTCAGGCACCGGGCTGCGACCGCCTCCTCGGTGATCTCGCCATCGGGGAGAGCACCAGCTACACGTGCACCCGATCCGGGATCGAGGCCGGGTTCACCAACGTTGCCGTGGTCACCGGCGAGGATCCCAACGGCATCGTCGTGACCGACCAGGATGACGCCGTCGTCGAGATCCAACTGCCTGCAACCGGTGCAGAGTCGCGCGATCTCGTCCTCTTTGGCATCGCGCTGCTCGCAGCAGGCGCGGTCCTCATCGCTCCCACGCTCCGGCGCCGGAGGGATCCGCTGGACGGCTGAGCCATCGCCGGGTGCATGGGTCGCCGCCCATGCACCCGGCCCGATTGCGGCGTGGCAGCGCCGGCGAATGCCGAGCGATGCGTCCTCTCCATGCCGAGTGGGGGTTGCAGGCGCACCCAGCGCATGCAGAGCCGTCTGCGGGATGGACCGAACCGCCGCCCCGGTTGCGGGCTCCGGACGAACGTCGGCCGTAGCCGGCTATCGGTGACGGAGGTCCTCCCGGACCCACTCGGCCCCGCCCGGCCAGTGCTCCTTCTTCCAGATGGGGGCCCGCGCCTTCAGCTCGTCGATGAGGTAGCGGCCCGCCGCGAAGGCCTCCCCGCGGTGCGGCGCCGACACGGCCAC
>DKBA01000134.1 GCA_002450985.1 Acidimicrobiia bacterium UBA6912 | reverse complement strand
CAGCGGGGCAGGGTCGGGGTGCTCCCGATCGTGCTGCAACAGGTGCTCGATGCCTACCCGCCCGGGCAGTACGCCGCGTTCCTCACCAACCACGACCAGGACCGCATCGCCTCGGTGCTCGTTGGTGACGTCGCCAAGGCCAAGCTGGCCGCGAGCCTGCTGCTCACCAACCCCGGTGTCCCGTTCCTCTACTACGGCGAGGAGGTGGGCGCCAGGGGCCGCAAGCCCGACGAGCGCATCCGCACCCCGATGGCCTGGACCACCGACGAGCCCGGCCGCGGCTTCACCTCCGGGGCGCCGTGGGAACCGTTCGACGACGATGCGGCCGATGCCACCGTGGCGACGCAGACCGCAGACGCCGACTCCCTGTGGAGTCACTACCGGAACCTCATCGCCTTGCGCAACGAGCACGAGGCGATGCGCACAGGTGCGATGACGCTGGTCGACACCGGCAGCGACGCCGTGCTGGCCTTCACCCGGGCATCGCCGGCCGAGACGCTCGTCGTGGTCGTCAACCTCTCCAACGAGGCCCAGGTCGACTACGACCTCGGGGGCCTCCCCACCGGCGAGCTGCTGCTCGGTCCGGCATGGTCGACGGGAGACCCGATCCCACCCCAGACGACGATCGTGGCCGTGGTGTCGAGCTGAGCGCCGGATGGCGGTGACGCGGCTACGCCGTCCTCGCGATGTCCGGCGGGTGGATGACGCGGATGAGATCGAACTCCGGCTCGCTCCCAGCGGGCGGCACCGGGGTCGCGGCACGGAGGCCGGACAGCACGGTGCGATCGGCTGCACCGGGGCGATCGGCGCTCGCCCTGGCCACGATCCAGGTCACGATCACGGCGAGCACCAGAATCACGATCTCACCGGCGTTCTCGAACATGCGCTCTCCCCTTTGCGTCGGGCGTCGCTGAGGCTGTCGGTTACCCGATCACCATCGCTCGTGGGTGAGACACGTTTCTGGGCGACATCACACGCCGCCGTGCCGGAATGAGCCGGGCGACCCCCGCCGGGATCCCCGGGTGACAGGTCGGCTCAGAACCTGCCGGGTCTGGTGTCACCGGCGCCCCGTCCGGTGATCTCCTCGGGGACGATGCGGACGACGGAGGCACCCGGGTCGATCAACCAGTCGGGCATGTGCTCCACCACGCCGTACGCCGCCCGGTACTTGGCGAGGATCTGCGACACGTAACCGGCGGCCTCGGAGCCATGGCGCATCACCTGGGCGACGCCGGTGACGAGCACGGTCGACCATTCGGCGGCGCCGGGCCCGGTCCGTGTCACCTCGACGGCGACACGGGGGTTCGTCCTGATGGCGTCGAGTCGCCTCCCCTCCTTGGTGCGGAAGGCGATCACACCGTCGGCGTACACGTACGAGAGAGGCCCGATGTACGGGGTGTCGCCATCGACCACGGCCACGTGCGCGACCTTCTCGGTCCGCAGCAGCTCGTCTATCTCGGCGTCGGTCAAGTCGCGCATGGCGGTATGTAAGCAGGCCCGCGACATGCCGGCTGCCAATTCCTTCGCCCTGGCGAATGATCGGGAATATGACAATACAGCACTCAAGTTATACTCTCCGACTGAACTCAGACAGAATCTGTGCGACCCGTCGTGGCGTGTCAGGCGCCCTGACACGATGGGTCGCTGACACGCCACAAGGAGCATCATTCATGGGACGCGCAGTGGGCATCGACCTCGGCACCACCAACTCGGTCATCTCGATCCTCGAGGGCGGTGAGCCCCGAGTCATCGCCAATGCCGAAGGCAGCCGCACCACCCCCTCCGTGGTGGCCTTCGCCAAGAACGGCGAGGTCCTGGTCGGCGACCAGGCCAAGCGCCAGGCCATCACCAACCCCGGCCGCACCATCCGCTCGGTCAAGCGCCACATGGGCACCGACTGGTCCGCAGAGATCGAGGGCAAGACCTACACCGCGCAAGAGATCTCGGCCCGCATCCTTCAGAAGCTCAAGCGCGACGCCGAGGCCTTCCTCGGCGAGCAGATCACCGAAGCCGTCATCACCGTTCCCGCCTACTTCGGTGACGCCCAGCGCCAGGCGACCAAGGAGGCCGGCCAGATCGCAGGGCTCGAGGTGCTGCGCATCGTCAACGAGCCCACCGCTGCATCGCTGGCGTACGGCATGGACAAGTCCGAGGACCACCTGATCCTCGTGTACGACCTCGGCGGCGGCACCTNNTCGGCGAGGGCGTGTTCGAGGTGAAGTCCACCCACGGCGACACCAACCTCGGCGGCGACGACTGGGACCAGCGGATCATCGACTGGCTGGTGACCGGCTTCAAGAACGAGCACGGTGTCGACCTCTCCAAGGACCCCATGGCGCTGACCCGCCTCAAGGAGGCGGCGGAGAAGGCGAAGATCGAGCTGTCGTCGGTGCAGGAGACCGAGATCAACCTGCCGTTCATCACGGCGACGGCCGAGGGACCCATCCACCTCCTGCGGAGTCTCAAGCGCTCCGAGTTCGAGCAGATGACCAACGACCTCGTCGAGCGCACCCGGGACCCGTTCCTGCAGGCCGTCAAGGACGCCGGCGTCACGATCGGCGACATCGACCACGTGATCCTCGTCGGCGGCTCGACCCGTATGCCGTCCGTCCAGAAGCTCGTCCAGGAGCTGGCCGGCAAGGAGCCACACAAGGGCGTGAACCCCGATGAGGTGGTCGCCCTCGGCGCCGCCATCCAGGCCGGCGTGCTCAAGGGAGACGTCTCCGGCATCCTCCTGCTCGACGTGACTCCCCTCACGCTTGGCGTCGAGACCGAGGGCGGCGTGTTCACGCGGATGATCGAGCGCAACACCACCATNNGACATCGACGCCAACGGCATCGTGTCGGTGTCGGCGAAGGACCTCGGCACCGGCAAGTCGCAGCAGGTGACCATCACCGGCGGCACCGCCCTCGGCAAGGACGACATCGATCGAATGGTGAAGGACGCCGAGGCGCACGCCAACGAGGACGCCCGGCGCAAGGAGCAGGCGGAGGCCCGCAACCAGGCGGACCACGCCGCCTACACCATCGAGAAGCAGCTCAAGGAGCACGGCGACAAGGTGAGCGACGACGAGCGCACGGCGATCGAGGACAAGGTGACCCACGTCCGCAAGCTGCTCGCCGAGGACACGGCAGCCGATGAGCTGCGCACGGCGACCGAGCAGATGTTCGAGGCGGCGCAGCTGCTCGGGCAGAAGATCTACGAGTCGTCGCAGAGCCAGCCCGAGGAGGAAGCGGCCGCCTCCGGCCCCGCAGGGGACGATGTGGTCGAGGCCGAGATCGTCGACGAGGGTGACGAGTCCTGAGGACTCGTCACCACTCGGACCGAAGGAACCACGCATGAACGACACGCCAACACCCGATGAGGCCGAGGCCGTGACTGCCGAGATCGTCGACGATGTCGTGCTGACGGACGAGCTCGCCCCGATGAGCCACGATCAGGGCCTGACCGCGGCAGAGCTCGGCCTCGAGCTGCCCGACGACCCCGACGCGGCGCAGGCGCTGCTCCTGCGCGAGCTCGCCGAAGCCC
The DNA here is from genome assembly GCA_002450985.1 of Acidimicrobiia bacterium UBA6912. Lineage (GTDB taxonomy): Bacteria > Actinomycetota > Acidimicrobiia > Spongiisociales > UBA5794 > UBA6912. The sequence continues at coordinate 6,576 of DKBA01000134.1, read as the reverse complement.
GTGCCGAGGCGTCCGAGTACCTCGAGACGCTGCAACGGGTCGCCGCCGACTTCGAGAACTACCGCAAGCGGGTCGAGCGCGACCAGGTGGAGAACGTCCTCCGTGCGTCGCAGCGTCTCGTGGAGAAGCTGCTGCCGACGCTCGACGCGTTCGACGCCGCACTCGCCTACGAGCCGCAGACGCCACCTGAGGAGAAGCTCCTCGACGGTATGCGCGGCACGCACAGCCAGCTCATGGATGCACTCGGCAAGGAGGGCGTCGCCGCCATCGCGGCTGCAGGCGAGCCATTCGACCCCGCCGTGCACGAGGCCGTCGCCGGCGGCGGTGACGGCGACCTGCACGTGGCCCAGGAGCTGCGGCGCGGTTACACGTTGCAGGGACGGGTGCTGCGCCCGAGCCTCGTGATCGTGGAGGAAGCGAGCTGACGACGATGCGCAAGGAGTGGCTCGAGACGGACTACTACGCCACATTGGGCGTTCCGAAGACCGCGTCCGACAAGGACCTCAAGAAGGCCTACCGCAAGCTCGCCCAGAAGTACCACCCGGACAAGAATCCGGACGATGCCGCTGCCGAGTTGAAGTTCAAGGAGATCAACGAGGCCTACGACGTGCTCGGCGACCCCGAGCAGCGCAAGGAGTACGACCACGTCCGCGAGATGGGCTACTTCGTCGGCGGTCCCGGCGGCGGCCAGCAATACGTCCGTGTCGAGGATCTCTTCGGCGGTGGCGCCCGACGCGGCGGCGGGGGCTTCGGTGGCATCGAGGACCTGCTCGGCGGATTCGGCGACCTCTTCGGCAGGACGGCGGCGCAGCCCCGTCCCCAACCGGGACGCGATGTCACGGCCGAGGTCTCGCTGAGCTTCCACGAGGCGATCTCGGGGACGACCCGCACCATCACCGTCGACGGATCGACGGTCAAGGTGAAGATTCCGGCCGGGATCGACGACGGCGGCCGGGTCAGGGTGCGGGGCCGCGGCGAGTCCGGAAGCAACGGCGGACCTCCGGGCGACCTCTTCGTCAAGGTCCACGCCGGGAGCCATCCCGTGTTCGGGCGGTCCGGGAGGAACCTGCTGATCACGGTTCCGGTGACGTTTGCGGAGGCGGCGCTCGGTGCGGAGATCAACGTGCCGACCCTCGACGGCAAGGTGCGACTGCGCGTCCCGGCGGGCACTCAGAGCGGAAAGACCTTCCGGGTGACCGGCAAGGGTGTGGCCTCCACCAAGACGACCGGCGATCTGCTCGTCACGATCGAGGTCGTCGTGCCGAAGGACCTCACCGACGATCAGCGGTCGCTGCTCGAGCAGTTCAGGGACAGCACGGTCGACGACCCCCGAGCGCATCTGGGAGTGTGAGCGATGAGCAAGCGACACGACGCCGTCTACATCATCTCGGTCGCCGCCGAGCTGGCCGGCGTCCACCCGCAGACACTCCGCATCTACGAGCGGAAGGGGCTCATCGAGCCGTACCGGACGCCTGGCGGCACCCGCCGGTACTCCGATGAGGATCTGGAGCGTCTCGGGCTCATTCAGGAGCTGACGGCGGACGGCGTGAACCTGGAGGGCGTCAAGCGCATCCTCGACCTTCAGGCAGAGAACAGCCGGTTGCGCGGCCAGGTCGACCGGCTGCGTCGACTGCTCGGGGAGGCAGAGACCCGAGTGACCGGTCAGCCGCCGGGCGGCCAGACGGTGACACGGGTGACGGTGACCGGCAAGCGCCACCTCCCCGACATCCGGCGCCGCAACCCGTTCGGCTGACGACCTCACTGCTCCGGCGTGCCCGCGGCGATGGCCGCCAACCTCTCCGCGGTTTCGGCATAGGCCGAGTGTGGGTCCATGCCGGCGCCCTGCCGTTCGGCGGCATCGACGGATTCCGATCCGAGAGTCCGACGCAGGGTCGCCCTCGGGTGCCCGATGCGGTCATCCAGCGCCGGGACGAAGAATCGCGGCACCACACCGAGCATCCACGGCTGCCCGTGCGCGGCATGGCACGCAAGGACCGTTGCCGCCTGCTCGGGTGCGATCGTCACCAACGCCCGCCCGAGAACGGCGAGCGCCGTCGCCGTTGCCTCGGCATCGGCGATGCCCGCCAGGGCCTCGCAGGCGGCGATCATGTCGGCGATGGCCCCCTGGCCGTGACCGAGCCGTACGCGGATCGCCGCCCGAAAGAGCCGCCACTCGCTGCTGAAGAGCACCATCCCCATCTCCTCGAGACCCTCTAGTGCCGTCGTCGCCCGCCCCTCGGCCCGCTCCAGGTCGCCGAGCCTGAGGGAGTTGACGGCGAGCTGCTGCGACAACGTGGCCGCCAAGCGATGGTCCCCGAGAGCGCGAAGCGCCTCTGCCACTTCGGCGCAGAGCGACTCGACCAGCGCGTGATCGCTGCGCGACAGCGCGATCCAGCACCGCACGACGCGGCTGCTGAGCACGTCTCGGGCGAGACCACTCGCCGCCGCTGCCGTCTGCCAGCGGTCGAGCACGGCTTCCGTCTCGTCCAGTCGATCGGGAAGCCAGTAGAGATACCAGGCGAGGTTGTGGCAGCACGCGACCGCCTCGGATCCGAGCCCGACCTCCTCGCATTGTGCGATCGCCTGCTCGAAGAGCGGTATCGCCTCGTTGGGATCGCCTTGCCACGACGCCTGATCGGCTTCTCGGCGGAGCAACCAGGCGCCGACCTCCGCGTCGTCCAGCACGCCGGCAATCGCTCGCAGCTCCGCAACGATTGCGCCGTACCAGAAGTCGCGGCCTCTCACGAGCCCGAAGGTCGGACCTGCGTGGTGCAGCAGCGCCGCCCGCGCCTTGGTCGGGCGAGCGTCCGCGGCCAGCACGTGCTCCACGAACGGCAGCGTCGCCAAGGCGTCCTCGGAGAGCCGCCAGAAGGGAACGGCTCGAGCGGCGGCCGTCTGTGCCGCCTCTGTGTCCCCCCGGTCCAGCAGGAAGCGGATCGCGGCTTCGAGGTTGGCGCCGTCGGGCCGCAGCGCGGCGAGCCCCTCGGCCGTCTGGGTGACGTGCTCTGCGTCGTCGAACACCTCGAGGTAGTGAGCGGCGTGACGTTGCGCCGCCTCGGCTGCCTCGCCCTCTTCGACGAGGCGGAGCCAGGCGAAGTGATGAACGGGTTCCAGCAGACGGTATCGCGACGGCGATCCCCGGTCGGCGACGACCAGCGAGGCATCGACGAGACCGCGCAGCTCGACCCGTGCCGAGTTCGCCTCCGGCGGCGCAAAGCCTGCCACCGCTGCGACAGCCTCGAGCGTGAAGCTCGAGCAGAAGACGGCCAGGCGGCGGAGCAGCGCCGCAGAGGCGGGCGAGAGGAGACGCTCGCTCCATGCGATGTTCGCCCGTGTGTCGCGATGCCGTTCCGGACCGTCCCGCCCCGGCGAGGCGAGCACCGCCGTCTGGTCGTCGAGGGCGGCGACCACCTCGGCAGGCGAAAAGGCACGGAGTTGGCTCGCAGCGAGCTCGATGAGAAGTGGGAAGCCGGCGGTGCGTGCGCACATCTGGCGCAGCTCGGCAGGCGTGACCGCACCGGCCACGGCATCTCCGAGCAGCGCGACCCGGTCGGTCAGCAGCTCCTCGGCTTCACCGCCCGGAGAGGTCCCCATGGGTGCCAGCTCGAACACCCGCTCGCCGTCCACACCCAGCAGAACGCGGCTCGTGGCGAGGACGCACAGGCCGGGAGCCCGCTCGAGGAGGCGCCGCGCCACGCCGGCGGCGTCCCGGGCCACGGGATCGCAGTTGTCGAGGATCGCAAGCACGCGCCGGGTGCCGATCCTCGCGATGAGCGCGTCCATGACGTTGCGCCCCTCGGCGTGAACTCGCAACGCCTCTGCGAGGAGACCGACGATGTCCTCGGCCGCCTCGGCTCGGGTGAGGTCGATCATCGCTACGTCCTCGTAGCGCAGCGACGTGCGGCGGCCGAACTCGGCGGCCAGCGACGTCTTCCCGATCCCGCCCGCACCGGTGATCGTGACCAAGCGGTGACCGTCGGTGAGCTCGGCCAGCGTATCGAGCGGTGCGGTCCGGCCGATGAACGTTGCGATGGGCGCCGGCAGCGTCGAGTGAACGACGTGCGGTGCGTCCGACGGCTCCAGCGGTGCATCGAGCAAGATGCGTTCCTCGAGCAACTGGAGCTCGGCCGGGGGGTCGAGGCCGAGCTCGGAGCCGAGTGCCTGTGCAAACCGGCGATACGCCTGGAGTGCCTCCGCCTGCCGGCCCCTCCGGTACAGCGCGATCATCAGGCTCGCCGTCAACTCCGGTCGCAGGGGATGGCGCCGCGCCAGCGCCTGGATCTCGGGGATCACCGCGTCCGGGTCCTTCCACGCCATGTCAGCGCTGACGCGAAGCTCGAGGGCGACGAGCCGGAGCTCTGCCCAGCGGGCTACCTCGGCTGCGGCGAACCCATCCGCGCTGAATTCCTGGATGGCATCGCCCTCCCACAGCGCCAGCGCTTCTGCCAGGACGAGCGAGGCCGCCGCCGGGTCGCTCGCCGAGATCCGGCGCGCTTCGCCGACGAGACGCTCGAACCGTGATGCATCGACTGACTCGTCGGGAACATCGAGCACGTAGCCGCCACCGCTGCGGCGAAGGATCGCGTCGTCGTCCCCTGATCGGTCGCCGAGCACCTTGCGCAGGCGCGACACGTACACCCACACGTCCTTGCGCCGAGCATCGGGAGCATCGGCACCCCACAGCGCCATGACGATCCGGTCGATCGGTACGGCGCGATGCCGGTTGATCAGCAGCAGCGCCAGGAGGGCTCGCTGCTTGCGCGAGCCGAGATCGAGGGTCTCGCCACCACGAAGCACCTGAAGCGGGCCCAGCAATCGGAACTCCAAGACGGCCATCCGCCATCGATCCTACGTAACGGCATCTCGCGGTTCCCATGGCACCCCGTTCGTCGTCGAACGAGACACGCAGTGCCCCGGCCGTTTCGACCGGGGCACCGTGTGCTGTTGCTGGAAGTCGAAGCCGCCCGAAGGGCGGCTCCGTGTCACGGCAGCTCGATGAGCCCCCTGTATTCGGCCGTGCCCGCCGCCACGTCGTCGTGGAACACGATCACGCCGCTTGCGCCCGCAAAGTCGCCGGTGCCGCCCAGGATCGGGTGTACGCACCCACCGGTGAGCTGGGTCCCGTCGGGGGCGAAGGTCGCCATGAAGACGAAGCTGGTGCTCAGGGTGCCGCACATCTCACCGTCCGGCGTGTCCATGCAGCCGACGATGGTCTCGAACCCGTGCTCGACGTACACGCCGTTGGCGCGAACCCCCGCCTGGGTGATCTCGTCCGTGTACAGGCAACCCTCGAAGTCGCCCTCGAGAGCCAGCGTGATGATGCTGGTGGCGCCGCCGCACTCCTCGACGACCGCGGCCATACCGCCGACGTTCGACGCGAAGCTCCCCGCGNNCAATGTGCCGCATCGACGTCGACCAGCGCCTCGAACTCGAGCGGTTCGCCGAGCACGTCCACGACCAGGTGGATCACATGCAGGCCCGGCTCGAGCACGCCGATGACGGGGGCACCGGCGGCGATCCACCAGAAGTCCTGGGCGAGCGCGATCGGCTTGGCCGTCGTCTCGACGACGTCGAGCTCCTCACCGTCGAGCGTGTAGGAGACGACCTCGTAGATGTCGCCGGCGTTCTTGTCGTCGCCGAAGCCGTAGAACCAGCTCCCGACGAGCTGTTGGTCGCAGACGGTCGAGTCGACGAAGGGCGAGAGCCGCCCGGGTGTGTCCGGATTCGGCGAGGCGTGCACGACCGCCTGCCCGTCGTTGACGAAGATCGCCTCTCCACCGGTGAAGCCGGCGTGGAACGACGCCATCAGCGCACCGGTGCCGGGGACGGCGCCCGCAGGAACCGCCACCGCAACCGCAAGCGCAACGGCGCCGCCCAGCGCAGCGAGTGTTCGGCGCATGTCACCCTCCTGAGCTCGTGGACGCCCCGCTGTTGCGACGTCCGGCACAGGCGAAGGGTGCCGACCGCACCTTGCAGCAACCTTGATGCGCGGGTCGGGCGCTCGGATCGATCCGGCGGACACCGGCGCAACGCCCCACGACCCGTATCCTGGAACCATGGCTGTGCTGCGGAGCCGGTGGGTGCGGTTCCCCACCTACCTCGTCGGGGGATTCGTCGCCGCAGCCCTGCTCGCCCGCATCTTCCAGCCGCACTACCTGTCCCTGTGCAACCGGATCAACGCCCAACGCGGGGTGGAGTGCAGCCCGGTGTCGGCACAGGCGATGATCGGCTTCTTCACCATCGGTCTCGGTCTCATCACGCTCGTGATCGTGCCCATCGCCGCCTCGCTCATCCATCTGCTCCGCCACGGTCCCGACTGGGAGATGGCCCGCGGGACCGAAACGGCACAGACCAATCTCCCCATCCTGGCCGGCTTCATCTACCTCGCCGCCGGTTCGGTGGTGGCCCTGGCGGCATACTGAGGAGAGACGTCAGACGACAGACGGCAGACGGCAGACGGCAGACGTCAGACGTCAGAGATCAGACGTCAGACGGCAGACGGCAGACGGTCCCTCCTACCTCAATCCACCGTGGGTACGGGAGCGCGTGGTTCGAATGGCTCCCCCATCGGGGGAG
>DKBA01000260.1 GCA_002450985.1 Acidimicrobiia bacterium UBA6912 | reverse complement strand
GGTGCTGCGGTGAGCCCCGCCGTCACCTGCGATGCGGCACCGAGGGCGGGCACGAAGGAGCCCTCGGCGACGAGCGGCCGGGCCACCCGCAGCGTCTCCTCCACGAACACCTCCGGCACCGACTCGAGATCCCGACCCGGGTAGAACTGACCACCGCCGAGCGACGCCATCCGGCGCAGCGTCTCACCGGTCCCCTCACCCGTCCCGAGCACCGACAGCGTGATGCCCTCGGCGGCGATGTCCTGCGCCACCGTGAGCAGGTCGGCGTCATCGCCCCAGCCGTCCGTGAACAGGACGATGTGACGGATCTCCTCGGGAGCGTCGCGCAGCGCATCCAGCGCCTCGCGCAGCGCCGCCGAGATCTCGGTGTCGCCCTGAGGAGTGAGCGTGGCGAGCGCGGAGGCGACCGCGTCGCCGGTCGGTTTCTCGGCGAGCGGCAGCGCCCATCGGGTGCCCGACGTGAAGGCCAGCACCCCCACCCGGTCGGTGGGCTGAAGCGCGCCGATCGCCAGCCCGGCGCCGGCGCGGGAGATGTCCGTCTTGTTGATGCCTCCGGTGTCGAAGTCGTTGCGGTTGGTGGTGTCGTCGCAGTGGCACGCCGCCATCGAGCCAGACGTGTCGATGACGAGCACCTCGGCGACCGGCTGGCGCCTGATGAAGTCGTCAGGGTCGCTCGTGACCGGCAGGAGGTCCTCGAGCAACGTGTCCTGATAGTCGCCCAGCCCGAAGGCCTGATCGCCACCGACCACCACCAGGCCGCGTCCCAGATCCTCGACGAAGCCGGCGAGGTCGGCGGCGATGTCGTCTTGCGGCGCCGGTACGTTCACCAGCACGAGGGCGTCGTAGCCGAGCAGCTCGGCGGCGGCCGGCACGGCGGTGAGCGGCTCGGCATCGAGCCCGCCGGCATCGAGGGCCCGCACCAGATCGTCGCCCTCCCCGATCCTCCCGGCGACGACACCCACTTTGGCGGGACCGAGCACTCGCACGAGGGCCTCGCCGCGGTCGTTCTCCGGCACGGCGTCCGCCGGAGCGGCGACCTCGGCACGGACGCGCAACACCCCAGCCGCCTCCGCCGGGAGGGTGACCTCGACCTCCTGCGTCCCGGGCACCAGATCGACGGGCACCTCGAGCTCATCGTTCCCTGCAGTGACGGCAACCGTGCCTCGGCCGCTGATCGTCGACCTCAGCCGCACCGTCACCGGCACGTCGTCGCCGACACGAGCCGTGACCGGGGCATCGACGCCGAGCACGATGACGTCGGAGCTGAGCCCGGTCTCGACGGTCACGAAGTCCACCGCGACACCGGCATCCCTCAGCTCGGCGGCGGCAGCCCGGGCGCTCCCCGTGGTCTCGACCCCATCGGTGAGAACGACGATGCGCCGCGAGCCCTCGGTGGGGAGCACGGCGGCAGCGGCGCGCAGTGCGCCACCGAGATCGGTCGCCGCCGCATCGATCACCGTTCGCACCGGACCGGGGTCGGGCTCGGTGGTGAGCGCCCGGTCGAGCCGCACGTCGCGACCGAACACGGCCACGGCTGTCACGTCTTCTGGTCCCGCCGCGGCGACGGCTGCGGCGAGGTAGGCGTCTTGGGCGCCTCGAGCCGAAGATGTGATGGATGCGGACCGGTCGAGGAGGATGACGACGCTCCGGGTGTTCGATCCGAGCACCAGCAGCGGCAGGCCGAGCGCAAGCACGAGCAGCCCCACGCCGACGCCGCGCACGATCGTCGCGATACGGAGCTGGCGCGGCCCGACGACCCGGTGACCGCGACGGGCGACGAGCCACACCACGGCGAGCGCAACGGGGAGCAGCGCAAGCGCCCATGGGTGCTGAAGCCTCATGTCGCCACCACGCGCCGCCGCGGCCGCGGCCGGCCGAAGGCGACCCACCACTCGAGGAGCACGAGGGCGAGAAGCAGCGCGATGAGCGCGGGCGCCCACTCGCGCACCAGCGTCGCCTCCTCGCCGGCGGCACCGCCGGGCTCGACGACGGCGATACGCCGCGCCGCACCTGCCGCCTCGCCGGCGGCGAAGCGGCGAGTTGCGGTCGCGCCCGGGATCACCTCGCCGTCGCCCTTCACGTAGTCGACCCGGTACACACCGGGGAGCTCGGTTCGCACGTACTCGATGACATCCGCCGCGACCTCTTGCACCACGCCGTCCGGGCGGGTGACCCGGCTGGTCGCACCGTCCGGCGGGGTGAGGGCGAGCGGCGCGCCGGCATCGGCCGTGGCCGCCGTGCCGAGCCGGCTGCCGCCGAGCCAATCGAGGATCCGCGCACCGAGGATCGGGAAAGCGACCTGTACGGGGAGGTTCGAGGCGACGACGTCGAACGTGAAGTAGGCGACACGATGGCCATCGATCTCGCCGAGCAGGATGAGGGGAACGTCCCCGGCGCTGAGGATGGGCAGCCAGCCCGGAGCGGCCACGATGTCGGCGCGGGCGATGGCCACCTCCGTGAAGTCGAGGCCCTCGAGCAGCGGCTCGCCGGACCGGGCAAAGGTGATGCGAGGATTGTCGACCACGCCTTCGAGCCGCACGCCGGCGGGCGGTACCTCGGGATGGATGAGCCAAGCGGGCCGGTCGACCAGGTCGGGGCTGCCCCCGTCGACGACGACGACGTCTGGCGGCCGTCCTTGCGGAACGGTCACCCCCGGCGTCGCCGCAACCAGCGCATCGAGGAAGGGGGAACCCTCACCGACGACGGTCACGCCGAGCGAGGCCGTGCCGGTCAGCACCACCGCGGCGGCGTCGTCCAGCGGGTTGGCGTCGGCGTCGCCGACGATCGCCGCCTCGACCACCTGGCCGGGCCCGGCGTCGACGGCGAGCACCTCCCGGCGCCGCTCGCCCGGGGGAACGGCCAGCCGCAGCGTCCCGACGTCCAGCCCGTCGACCGTCATCGCCACGGCGACGTCCTCGGTGCGCGGCGAGAACGAGGCCACCTCGACGAAGATGCGGGCCGGTCCCTCGCCGACCGGGTTGGTGCCGAGCCCGGTCACCGCGAGGTTGTCGCCGGAGGCATCGAAGAGGACGTGGCGGGCGTCGGTCACCGGCTCGTCGAGGACCTGTGCCGGCCCCCCGTCGGACAGGAAGAGCAGGGAGGTGGGACGGTCGGGTGTGGCGAGCCCTCTGGCGAGCCGCAGCGCCCCCTCGAGGTCCTCGGTGCCGCCACCCGGCTGCAGCCCGTCGACGAGGGCGGCGAGCTGGGCGGGATCACGGGAGAAGGCGGCGAGCACCCTGGGACGTGCGCCCGCCTCGACGATGGACACGAGCTGCTCCTCCGACGCCTCCGCGACGAGCGACTGCATCTGCGCCTTCGCCGCGTCGAGTCGACCGGCGAGGGCCATCGATCCCGAGGTGTCGACGATGAGCACGGTGTGCGGCCCGAGCAGCGTCGTCTCCCGGAAGAAGGGCCGCGCCAACAAGATGGCGAAGAGGGCGAGCGCGAGGAGCTGGAGGACGAGGGCGGCGGTGATGCGCAGCCGCTGCCACGGCAGCGCCGCCGACACGAACTCTTTCTCGTCCTCCCACAGCAAGGTGCTGGTCACCTCGATGCCGCGGCGGCGCGACCGCAGCATGTACATGACGATGAGCGGCACCGCCAGCGCCAGCAGCCCGAGCGCGGCAGGGGCGATCAGGCTCACCGCACCCAGCCTCCCGACACGAGATCGCGCAGTGCGGCGTCGACGGCGCCGGGTGCGGCGCGCACCGCCACGTAGTCCATGCCCGCCCGCTGCGACCGGACGGCCGCATCGCCCAGGAAGCGGTCCACCCGCTCCCGGTAGCGCTGCAAGGCGGCGTCGCTCACCGACACCTGCACCTCGCGTCCGGTCTCGACGTCGCGCAGTGTCAGGTCGCCGGTCATCTCGGGCTCGAGCTCCGCGGGGTCGAGCACGTGGAGCACGACGCCACCACCGATGGTGCCCAGCACGTCGATGGCCGCGCCCCAGTCGTCGGTCAGCAGATCGCTGACCAGCACCACGGGCCCGCGGTGGGCCCCTGGCGCCGCCATGAGGCGGGCCGCGGCGGGGAGATCGGTGCCGCCACCGGTCTGCAGCGCCTCCAGCCACGCCTCGGTGCGCGGCCACGCAGCGACGTGACGCGCCCACGGCCCCTGGAGAGCGGGACGCCCGGCGGCAGGCACTGTGAGGAGGCGGACTCGCTCACCCGAGGCGAGGGCGAGGTATGCGACCATCGCCGCCAGCCGCTGGGCGGTCGGGAACTTTGCGCCGAACCCCATCGAGGCCGACGTGTCGACCACCACCGACAGCGGCATCTCGTCCTCGGCCTCGAACAGACGGATGAGCACCACGCCGAGCCGCGCCCACAGGTTGTAGTCGATGCGGCGGAAGTCATCCCCGGGGAAGTACTCCCGGTAGTCGGCGAAGTCGAGGCTCTCTCCCAGCCGCACCGAGCGGTTGCGCCCGCTCCAGACGCCTCGCACCCGCCGCTTCCCCTGGAGGGCGAGCCGATCGAGCCGGGAGCGGAGGGGGGCGTCGAGCAGCATCAGGCTCCTGCGGGTGGCGCCGGATGGGCGGCGAGCACCTCGGCGATGATGGTGTCGGGGGCGACGCCGTCGGCCACCGCTTCGTAGCCGAGCACGAGGCGGTGGCGCAACGCCAGCGGTGCCACCGCCCTGATGTCGTCGGCGGCGAGGTTGAGCCTGCCCTCGATGAGCGCTCGCGCCTTGCCGGCGAGCACCATGGCCTGCGCCGCCCGGGGGCTGGCGCCGAATCGCACGTACTTGTCGACCATCGGGGCGCCGCCGGGTCGTCTGGGATGGCTCGCCACGACGAGGAGCGAGGCGTACTCCAGCAGGTGGGACGCAGCGGGCACCTGGCGCACCAGGCCGATCATCTCGTTGAGGACACTGCCGGTCGCAACGGGCCGCACCTCGGCGACGGCGTCGCTCGTGGTCCGCTGGAGGATGGCCACCAGCTCGTCGACGGCGGGGAACGGCACGAGCACCTTCAGCAGGAACCGATCGAGCTGCGCCTCGGGNNGGCATCAGGTCGGGGGTGAACTGCACCCGGCCGAACTCGACATGCAGCGCCTCCCCCAACGTCCGTAGCAAGAGGGTCTTGCCGAGCCCGGGAACGCCCTCGAGCAGCACGTGGCCCTCGCACAGCATGCCGATGATGACGGCGCGCACCAGCTCGCGCTGGCCGACGATGACCTTCCCGATCTCGTCCTCGACGGCGGCGACCTGGGCGGCGAACTCCTCTGGGCTCATCATGGGCTCAACTCCGTGAAGTAGACGCGAACGAGATCCTGCAGGCTGGTCGGGATGGCCATACGATCGAGGGCGTCGAGCGCCGTCTGCTGGTAGGCGGCATACCGGTCGGCGTAGGGCACCAGCGGCAGGTTCTCGAGCCCGGTTCCCTCGGTACGTCCCTGCACCTGACCGGTCGGGTCGCTGGTGTCGAAGTCGACCCGCTGCTCGTCGCCTGCGGTCCCGCCGGGCGGGTCGAAGACCTGCCCCCGGATCGGATCGCGCACGATGTCGTCGTCCCCGGTGCCGGTGCCGGGCAACGAGCCCGAACCCGAGCCACCCGGGACCGGGTTGGGGTTGTCGGCGCCGGTGCCGGAGCCTCCCCCGCCGCCTCCCTGACCTTGTCCTTGGCCCTGCCCCTGCCCCTGACCCTGACCCTGACCTTGCCCGTCGCCCTGCCCCTGACCATCGCCCTGGCCCTGCCCGTCCCCTTCACCGCTGCTGCGGGCGTCGGCGAGGCCCTGCTGGGCGTCGCGCACCGCGGCGCGGGCGTCGGCGAGATCATCGGCGGCCGCGACCCGTCCGGCGGCATCGGCCGCGGCCTGGGCGGCCGCATCGAGCGCGGCGGCAGCATCGTCGCCCGTCTGGAGGGCCCGGGCCGCCGCCTGGAGCGCATCGGCGAGGGCACCGTCGGTCGGATCCACGTTGCGGGCGAGCTCGGCGAGCTGGGCGGCGGCGGCCGCCCGCTCCTCATCGGTGAGGGCGGGCTCCTCTGCGGCGAGCGATTCGAGCTGCTCGGCGAGACCGTCACCGGCGCCGATGGGCGACTGCCGCAGCTGTTGCTCGGCGGCGGCCAGCGCGGTCTTGAGGGCGAGCGCAGTGGCGTCCTCCATCTCGGCGAGGCGGCTGCGGGCGTCTCCCAATCTGGCGATGGCCTCGTCCAGGTCCTCGGCGTCGCGCAGCTCCTCCGCCGCCCGCGCCAACTCGTCGGCAACGGCGGGATCGGTGACCTCTCCGGCGGCTTGCTCGAGCTGGGCGACGGCCTCGTCCACCAACTCTGCGATGGCGGCCCGCCTGGCCTGCTCCGCATCGGCAGGCGAGGCGGGGACGGCGAGCACGACGGCGGCGACCACCGCGATGGCGGCGAGCAGCACCAGGCGGCGCGATGGCCACACCGAACCAAACCCCGCCAGCGACCGTCCCTCGGCCCACGCCGCCGCCCGGCGGACCTGGGCCGCCTCGACAGGCGACACGTCCCGGTGCGAGGCGAGCTCGAGCGCGGTGCTCACCTGGTCCTTCGCGCCCAGCCGGTGATCGAGCTCGATGGCGGCGTGCCGCGGCGACGGCCGGCGACGAAGCGTGAATGCGACCACGGCGACGAGCGCACCCACCGCCACGATGACGACTGCCGGCTCCGCCCACGGGATGACGACCTGCCGGCCGACCGCGAGCAGCACCGAACCCGCCGCAGCCACGATGCCCACGGCGGCGACCGACCGGCGTAGCAGCCGCATCTCGGTGATCCGGCGTCGGGCGGCGGCGACGATGCGCAGCACTGCATCAGGCGGCATCTGCCACCTCTTCGGGTCGGCGGCGGAAGAGACGGGCACGCGGTACGTGAACCAGCCGGGCCGCACGCCACACCGCCAGCGCGGTGATCGCGGCCTGGAAGATGAGCGTGCGCCACCACACGGCGCCGCGAATGGGATCGACATGGCGGGGAGTGAACGTCGTTGCCACCTGCGCCGGGATCCCCCGGAAGTCGGCCGGCTCGAAGGTGGAGACGGTGACGCCACCGAACGGGTCGTAGAGGTGATCGACGCTCGACCCGGCAAACCCCTGGCGTTTGACGAGGATCTGACGGAACGGCGTGTAGGGAGAAGTGACCACCTCGCCGCCGAATTGCAGCACGTCGTCGGAGGCGTCGACGAGGCCGACCACCGGGTTGATCCAGCTCGCGTAGATCTCGCGGCCGCCGTCACGCGGGATGCCCTGGGCATAGCGGGTCGGCCCCAGATCGCTCGGCGCCAGCAGCAGCACCTCGGCGAGGATCAGCGCAAGGGACCCGAACACGAAGAAGACGGCGACGACGTACGAGCCGAGTACCGCGCCCTGCATGCTCTTGGCCCGCGCCGAGATCCACATCGAGATCGCGCCGATCGTGACCGATGCGGCGGCGACCATACCGATACCGGCCACGACGTCGCCCACCGTCACCCCGCCGAGCAGCACCGGGATGACGAGCAACGGGGCGACGACCACGAGGAGCAGGAGGATGAACGACAGCGCCGAGACGAGCTTGCCGACGATGATGCGCGACGCGCTGAGCTGGCTCACCTGGAGCAGCGGCAGCGTCTGCCGCTCCCGCTCCCCCACGATCGTCACCGCCGCCTGGCCGGGGACGACGAACACGGCGGCGACGAGCAGGCCGAGCAGCACGGTGTGGAGGATGAACGACCCCATCGAGCTGGAGGCGAACACGGATCCCAGCCCGGTGGCTCCGACACCGTCGAGCCGGCTCTCCGCCGCACCCCTGGCATACAGGTAGGCGAGGAAGGTGAGCACACTCGCCGCAAGCACCCACACCGAGACGAGCAGCGGCGACCGCAGGGTGCGGAATCGCTCCTGGAGCTCGCGACGGGCCACCGGGTTCACGTCGCCACCTCCGGGACCCCGCCGTTGGCGGTGAGCTGGAGGAACAGGTCCTCGAGCCCGGCACCCTCGGCGCGCCACTCGACCACCGGGATGCCCTCCCCGACGAGCGCGGCGAGCAGCGCCGCCGAGACCTCGTCCGTCCCCTCGAAGTGGACGCGGAGGATCGCCTGCTCCACGTGGACGTCGCCGACCTCGGGGTGGCCGCGGAGCACGGCCTCGGCGTCGAGCGCCCGGCCCCCGCCGATACGGGCCGTCACCCTGCGGGAGGCGAACAGCCGTGACCGGACCTCGCCGACGCTCCCCTGGGCGAGGATACGGCCGTGGTCCACGACGGCGAGATGCGTGCAGATACCCTCGAGCTCGGAGAGGATGTGCGACGAGATGACGATCGTGCGGCCCATACGATGCAGCTCGGCGATGAGCTCGCGCAGCTCGACCCGGGCCCGGGGATCGAGGCCCGAGGCGGGCTCGTCGAGCACGAGCAGCTCGGGGTCGTGGATGAGGGCCCTGGCGAGCGAGAGCCGCTGCTTCATGCCGCGCGACAGCGTGTTGACGTCGGCGTCGGCCTTCTCCTCGAGCTCGACGAGAGCGAGCAGGTCGGCGACCACGGCGGGGCGGGCCGCAGGCCGGATGCGCTGGGTGGCGGCGAAGAAGTCGAGGTACTCCCGGGTGCGCACCCCCTCGTAGACACCGAAGAAGTCGGGCATGTAGCCGACGTGGCGGCGCACCGCCTTGGGGTCGCGCTGGGGATCGATACCGCCGATGCGGACCCGCCCGGCGTCGCGATCGAGCAGCGACGTCATGATGAGCATCGAGGTGGTCTTGCCGGCGCCGTTGGGCCCGATGAGCCCGAGCACCGAACCCTCTGGGACCCCGAGGTCGGCGTCGCGGAGCGCGTGCACCTTGCCGTACGTCTTCTCCACGGCGGCGAATTCGACGATCATGCCGTGCTCCAGCGCATCGCGTATCGGCTCAGCGTGATCGACTCCTCGAAGAACTGGTCGTCGGCGATGTCGCGGCTTGCCCGGACCACCACCTCGCCGCTCGACGAGGCGACATCGGCGATGGTGAAGGGCACGCCCCACTCGAATGGGACGAACTCGCCTGCCGCCCAGTCGAAGACGGCGACCTCGTCGAGCTGGGTGAACGACGGGTCGATCTCGGCCCGTGCCGGAGCTCCGACCGGCACCTCGTAGTGGAAGTAGACCGCATCGGCGCCATAGGCGTAGATCTCGTCGCCGTACCGCTCCACGCTCGATGCCCCCACGACGGACAGCACCTCGGGGCGGACCCCACCAAGCGTGGCCGCCGTGCCCTCCGGCAGAGCGAAGCGGCGCAGCAGCAGGGTGGTCCCCGACGCGTCACCGCTGCGCCCGTCCACGGTCAGCGGCAGGCTGCGGCCGTCGGTGAACCCGAAGACGAACGAGTCACGCTCCCGCAGTCGCGGTGCTTGCTGCTCGGCGAAGGCGGCGAGGGGATAGACGACCTCGTACGTAGGGATCGGGAAGTCCGGGTCGTAGGGGCGTCGCCCAACGGCCTCTGAGATGACCGGCTCGTACGGGACCCTGGTGAGCACGCTGCGCACCGTGACCGTGCCGGTGGCACCCGGCTCCAACCTGCCCTGACCGTTGTAGCCGACGCCGCCCACGGTGACGCCCCACGCCCACAAGGGCCACGGCGATGCGTTCGTCACGTCGACGTCGAGCGTCGTGGCTCCCTCCCCCGCTGCGCCGGACACGGAGGCCTGCAGCGGCACCTCCTCCTCGGTCCACTCGAGCTCCACCGTGCCGACGCCGAGATCGTCGAGGTCGAACACGACGAGATCGTCCTCCACCACTCCGGAGGCCACGCCGGAGCCGAGGGAACGAGACGACGTCGGAATCGCCTGCCAGCCGTCGGGCGGCGCCAAGACGTGCCGTCCGGCGGATTCGACCTGCACCACCAGGCCGGCGCGGCCCTCCGCCTCCTGCCCGCGGTCGATGAGCACCACGGCGTGGGTGGCGGCGAAGTCGACGAGCTGGGCGCGGCCGATCGCCCAGAAGGCGCCGAGGAAGACGGCGCTGAGCACCGGGATGGTCAGCCACGCCCACTCCGGCCGGCCGATCGACCGGAGCACCAGGAAGTTGACGGGGCCGACGAGCACGACGAAAACGACGATGCCGCCGAGCAACCACGGCAGCGCCGGCACCGAGGCCTCCTGGCCCGACGACGCAGCCGACACCAGCGCCAGCGTCGCATCTTGCTGGCCCTGGTCGACGATGGAGGCGCTCGATGGTCGGTCGCGAAGGATCCGACTCCACGCCGCCGCGTCGAGGTCGGCCGGTGTGGTGAGCAGGCCCACCTCTCCGGCGCCCTTCCGGGTGACCACGAGGTCGGTCCCGGCGAGCACGGCGCCGGCTCCGGCCTCGGCGACCAGCGAGATGTCGGCGGCCGCCCCGTAGAGCCGCCCTCCCCCGTCCACCCAGTCGGCGATGGCGGCGATCTCCTCCTGGGTCGCGTCGGCCAGGGCGCCCGGTCCTGCGATCACGTACGCCAACGGGCCGAAGCGCTCGGCGTCGCCGGCCGCGACCTCGAGCGCGGCGACGGAGCGATCGAGCGGGGTGGTGGTGGCGGATCGCACGGCGGTGTCGATGCCCTGGACACCGAGCAGCCCGACGAGCAGGTCGTCTCCGGCGACACGCAGCCGCAGCGTCTGGGTGGCGATCTCCCCGTCGTCCTCTCCGAGGAGGCGCACCGTGAGCTGACGGCGGGTGAGCGGGATGGGACCATCGAGCTCGTAGCGTTTCACGCTCCCGGCGGGGACCTCGACGGCAGTCGTCACCTTGCCGCCGAAGTCGAGCTCGAGCCGGCCGACGGTGAGCGTCGCCGCGCTCAGTTCAACGGTCACCTGGAGCGGGGTCTCGGGGTCGATGTACCCGTCGAGGCCGGCGACCACCTGCATCGTCACGGGACCCTGCGCCGGCGGGGCATCGCCGTCGGCGGCGAGCGCAGGCGCGGCCATCGTCACGACGACGAGTGCCACGCCGAGCAGCCGAGCCCACTTGTACACACGCATGAGACGCCCGGCCTCTTCCGCAGGGTTCCCGACAACCTGACGCTAGTGCGCTTCGGCCGTCGTGAGGCGAACGCCGCCGTGCGTCGGCCCGCTCAGCCGGAGACGGCGATCAGCGCGTCGATCCGCTGCCGGATCTCGGCCTCGTCGAGAGCGCCCGGCCAGGCATCGACGGCTACGTCGTTACCGGCGAGGAGCACCGTCGCAGGCTGGTACGGGATGCCGTACAGCTCCCAGATCGAGTCGTCGAGGCCCCACATCAACCGGTCCCCGAACAGCTCTTCGGCGCGGGCTGCGGTCTCGTCGAAACCGGCCCTCCCCGCAACAGCCAAGAACACGACCTGATCCGAGTAGTCCTCAGCGATCTGTGCGACGACGGGCAACTCCCGTCGACAGGTCGGTCACCACTCCGCCCAGAAGACCATGTAAACGGGCTTCTGCTCCGCGCTCAGCGTGAAGCTCGAACCGTCGGCCAGGGCGAGCGTGAAGTCGGGCGCCGGCTCGCCGTCGGGCCCGGAGGGGGCGGGCGCCGCCGTCGTGGTCGGGTCCGCGGTTCCTCCGTCCGCCGTCGTCGTGGTCGCGTCGTCCCCGCCCGAAGAAGGTGCGGCCGTCGTCGCCGTCGTCGCCGTGGTGCCCTGCGTCGGTGCCGGCGTAGCNNCGTTCACAGAAAGTTCAGCGTCGCCGGTTCACGGCCCGGTCTCGTCCTCGAGGAGCCGGCGCCGCACCACCTTGCCGACGAACGACGTCGGCAGCTCGTCGCGAAACTCGATCTCGCGCGGCACTTTGTAGCGGGCGAGCCGCTCACGGCAGAAGGCGATGAGCTCGTCTTCGGTGACCGTCGCTCCCGGGGCGAGGACGACGAAGGCCATCGCCCGCTGGTTCACCGCCCCCGGCGGCACGCCGACGACGCCGGCTCCGGCGACGGCGGGATGCTCGTGCAGCACGTCCTCGATCTCACGGGGATACACGTTGAGGCCGCCGGACCCGAGGATCATGTCCTTCTTGCGATCGACGATACGGAATCGACCGGACGCGTCCATCGTCGCCACGTCGCCGGTGTGGAGCCAGGTCGTGCCCGCTTCGTCCGTGTGCATGGTGTGTTTGGTCTCGTCGTCGCGCTTCCAGTATCCGGACATCACCTGCGGCCCGGCAACGCACAAGATGCCTCGCTTGCCGGGGCCGAGCACCGTCCGCTCCTGGTCCTCGTCGACGATGATGGCGTCGGTGCCGGGCAACGGCACGCCGATCGTCCCCACCTCGTCGCCGCCGTGCACCGGGTTGCAGTGCGTCACCGGCGACGCCTCGGACAGGCCGTAGCCCTCGACGAGGTGCGCCCCGGTCACCTCGGTGAACTCCCGATGGACGTCCGGCGGCAGCGGCGCCGCCCCGGAGATGCAGTACTCGATCGACGACACGTCGTACTTGCCGCTCTTCACGTGGCGATGCCGCGCAATGGCGGCATAGAGCGTCGGCACACCGGGAAACACGGTGGGTTTGTGCTTGTCGATGGCCGCGAGCAGCCCGCCGAGATCCCGCGGGTCGGCAACCAGCACCTGGGTGAAAGCGCCGGCAACGGCGAGATTGAGGCCG
>DKBA01000315.1 GCA_002450985.1 Acidimicrobiia bacterium UBA6912 | reverse complement strand
GCCGCCCTGACCCGGTCCCCTTCCGTGAGTACACCCAAATTATGTCAAGTCGCAGCCACGGCGCCGCCCTGACCCGGTCCCCTTCCGTGGGCACCCCCAGCCGGAGCCGCGATCAGCACGAGGGCTCTTCCTGCACGGCATCGAGCAGCGGCCCCGCCGCTCAACGCCGTCGAGCTATCCGCAAAGGAAGAGCGCCGGCCTTGCCATCGCGAGCGCAGAGCTCGAGCAGGGCGGCTGCAAGGTGGTCGTGGGCCCCTCCCCCACCCTGCGAGACCACACAACGGGCTCTGCGTCGACCGCTCCGACTCCGGGCGGGGCGCAATGTCGACTCACACCGTCATCGTGACGACCGGAGCGCTGCGGTATAGCCCGGCAGCGGAAGGGCAGTGGTGGTGCCGGCCTCCGTGTCGTGGAATACCAGCTCGACGAGTTGTGGCACTCCGGCCCAGTTCAAGGAGATGTCGGGCCAACGCTCGTACATGAGGAAACGACTGTCGCTCGACCAGTCCATCCTCGTCACCAACGAGCTCGCCTCGTCGATCTCGGCCATCGCCTCACCCGAGTCGACGTCGACGATCCGCACGACCGAGCCTGCGCCGACGGGGAGGTCGGGGACCAGGGCGAGGAACGAGCCGTCGGGAGACGTCAGGGCGGTCTCGAGCCTCTCTCCGTCGTCGAGACCGGGGACCGGCCTGCGCGTCAGGCCGTCGGCGGTCAAGAGGAACGACGACGCACCGCTCCGGCCGAGCCCTTCGGTCCACACGGTGGTGTTCTCCGGCCCGACGCCGACGAACCACTCGCCCTCGGGTCCGAGCTGTTCCTCGGCGAGTTCCCGTCCCTGGAAATCGAGGAGCACTTGCATGATGCGCGACGGCTCGGTCTCGTGCATGAGCACTCCCCAGTCGCCCCACCGGGTGAGCCATGTCCTCCGGTCCGCGCACGGCACATCGCCCAACGGGAGCACCACCGGGTCGGTGCGCGGGTCGGTCAGGTCGATGGTGACGAGCTCGCTCGAGGATCCGAGCGCGTCATCGGTGCACGCCAGCCACGCCAATCGCCCCGGGCGGGTGTCGTGCCACACCGCCGACCACGTCTCGACGCCGGCCGGTGCGCCGGAAAGCCGCCGCGGCTCGGCGCTCCGCGGATTGCCGTCGTTCACCACGTAGACGTCGAGGACGGACGCCGCTCGAATCTCGAGGAACCAGCGGCCGGAGGCATCGACGGCCCTGTGGCGAGCGCCATCTGCATGATCCAACGCCAGCGCGGTGGCAGGCGCGGACTCCGAGGCCGGCCATCGCAAGACGTCGATACCGGTGTTGTCCCAGAGCACCGCAGTGATCGTGTCGCCGAAGCCGGGCACCGCCTCGCGGAGCGGCACGCCCGAGACCGACGATGACGCGAGGCTCGCGCGCGGCATGGTCGTGAGCGATTCGAGGACCGGATCTTCGAACTGCGACGGTACCTCGTTCGGAGCGGCGAGAAGCCACCCGAGGGCGACGACCGCCACCGCTACGGCCACGAGGGCGATCCACCCTGGACCCCCGTCGCCACCGGTCGGCCGATACCCGGAGCCACGGAACTCCGGGTCGATCGTCACCTTGTCATCAGACACTCTCACCGCCCGAGTCGCCCTCGAACTCCGTACGTCTTGCGCACCGGCCGGCAGTGGTCGCCGCCGCCTCGCTCAGCGCACTGAGGCCTCCACCACGGCCTTCAGGTTCACCAGTCCCCGTTCGAAATCTCGGCCGATGGCCGCCTCGATGGCTCTGAAGATACCGGTCGCCCGCATGAACAGCGTTCTCCGGCCCGTCATCGACCAGGTCACTGCGGTCCCACGTTCGGATGGTTCGAGCACGAACGCCGCCGTGTTCGTCGCCTTGATGGGCCGGAGGAAGTCGATGACGATGTCGACCCGCGTGGGCTCGTCCGCCGCGGTGATCTCCATCCTGCCGTGGCCGACCTTGTGGTTCCCCGACCAGGCGTGACGCGCCCCTCTGCCGGTTGTCGCTCCCGCGTACGACTTCTCTCTCGTGGGATCGAGGTCCTCCCACGGCGACCAGTCATCCCACCGACGGAAATCGACGACGTAGCGATACGCATCCGCCGGGGAGGCATCGATCGTCGCGGTGCGCACAACGGTGAAGGTCTCGCTCATTGGTGGGAAACGTAGCCATGGGCGTCTCGCTACCCAGCGCGGTGTGGGCCCAGACCGGCCGGGACCGATGACGGCGAGGCCGGGTCATTCGGCCGGGGGCCGGCCGGGCGGGGTCCCCTATGTTGGGGAGGCGCCTGTGCGAGAGAGGAGCACCCGGGTTGACGCTTGGGGACGGCCGATGGTCGACGTGCTGATCGAGAATCCGATGCTCTTGCTGTTCGTCGTCGCGGCGACCGGCTATCTCATCGGAGGCCTGAGCATCGGCGGCTTCCGCCTCGGCGTCGCCGCAGTCCTGTTCGTCGGATTGGCGATCGGCTCCTTGGACCCGGAGATGCGGCTCCCCGATGTCATCTTCCAGCTCGGCTTGATCGTCTTCGTGTACACCGTGGGGCTCGCCGGCGGGCCTGGGTTCTTCGCCGCGTTTCGCCGCAAGGGTTTGCGGGACAACGTCTTCGTGCTGGCCGTGATCGTGGGCGCCGCCGGACTCGTCGTCGCCGCCGCCCGCCTCTTCGACCTGACCGGCGGCCAGGCGGCGGGCCTCCTCAGCGGTAGCTTGACCAACACCCCGGCGCTCGCCGGCGTCCTGCAGACGATCACCGAGACGACGAGTGCCGCTCAACTCGACGCAGCCATCGCCGAGCCTGTCGTGGCCTACTCGGTTGCGTACCCGATGGGCGTGCTCGCCATGATCCTCGCCATCTTCGTCCTGCAGCGGCTGTGGCACATCGACTACGCCGCCGAGGCGCACGGGCTGCGCGATCTCGGAGTGGTCGGCGAGGAGTTGCAGGATCGCACGGTACGGGTCGCCCACGACCTCGGCGCCGTCACCGTCTCCGAGCTCATGAAGCAGCCGGTGTTCCAGCACGTGCTGTTCGGCCGATTGCGGCGCGACGACCACCTGGAGGTGGTCACGGGGCGGACCACCATCGCTCCCGGCGATGTGGTGAGCGTCATCGGAGCCGACGACGACGTCGCCCGCGTCATCGAGCACCTGGGCGAGGCCAGCGACGAGGCGTTGATGCTCGATCGGGCGGAGATCGACTTCCGCCGCATCTTCGTCTCCAGCAACGACGTCGTCGGACGTCGCCTCCGCGACCTCAGGCTCTCCGAGCGTTTCGGAGCAGTCGTCACCCGCCTGCGGCGGGGGGACGTCGACGTGCTCGCCGAGCCCCACATGGTGCTCCAGCCGGGCGATCGGGTGCGCGTGGTGGCTCCCCGCGACAACATGGCCGCGGTCACGAGCTTCTTCGGCGACTCGTACCGGTCTCTGTCCGAGATCGACGTCGGGGTTTTCGGGCTGGGCATCGCCCTCGGGTTGCTCGTCGGGCTGATCCCCATCCCCCTGCCCGGGGGCACGACCTTCGAGCTGGGACTGGCAGGCGGGCCGCTCGTCGTCGGACTCATCGTCGGGGCGCTGGGCCGCACCGGGCCGATAGTGTGGCAACTCCCCTACAACGCCAACCTCACGCTGCGTCAGGTGGGCGTCATCCTCTTCCTCGCCGGTGTCGGCACCCGCTCCGGCTACTCGTTCGCCAGCACCTTCGCCGACGGGGGCCTCGTCATCTTCTTCGCCGGCGCCGTCATCACCTCGCTGGCGGCGGTCGTCACCCTCGTCGTCGGGCACAAGGTGTTGAAGATCTCCATGAGCGTGCTGAGCGGCATGCTGGCGGGACTGCAGACCCAGCCTGCGGTGCTGGCGTTCGCCGGAGAGCAGGCCGGTACCGAGCTCCCCAACCTCGGCTACGCCGCCGTCTACCCCGTGGCCACGATCAGCAAGATCCTGATCGCCCAGATCCTGCTCACCTCGCTGCCATGAGCAGGTCATTCCCCTCCCACCCGCCGGCTGAGATGCGCGGAGGCATCGTGACACCAGCCGGTGATCGCCCACCCCTCCATCATCCGAGGAGACGCACGTGCTGACGACACCGCACCGACCCACGAGCCTGGCCGTCCTCACCAGCGGCGGCGATGCGGCGGGAATGAACGCCGCCGTGCGCGCCGTCGTGCGCAGCGCCCTGCACGAGGGGATGCAGGTTCACGGCGTGAAGGAGGGCCTGCGCGGTCTCGTGCAAGGTGGCGACGCCATCCGGCTCCTCTCGTCGGGAGACGTGGGCGGCATCCTCCAGCAGGGAGGCACCGTCCTGGGCACCGCCCGCTGCGCCGAGTTCCGCACGAGAGAAGGGCGACGGCAGGCAGCCCACCACCTCGTGGAACGAGGCATCGATGCCCTGATCGTCGTCGGCGGTGACGGCAGCCTGACGGGCGCCAACATCTTCCGCGAGGAGTGGCCCGGCCTGCTCGACGAGCTCGTCGATGCCGGCGAGATCGAACGTGGCCGAGCCGATGCCCACAACCGGCTGACCCTGGTGGGGATGGTGGGATCCATCGACAACGACATGTTCGGCACCGACATGACCATCGGCGCAGACACGGCGCTGCACCGGATCACCGAGGCCATCGACGCGATCCGCAGCACGGCCTCCAGCCACCAGCGCTCGTTCGTGATCGAGGTCATGGGCCGCCACTGCGGCTACCTGGCGCTGATGAGCGCCCTGGCGACCGGGGCCAACTGGGTGCTGATCCCCGAGAACCCACCCGACACGGACGACTGGGAGGAGTCGATGTGCCGGGCGCTCACCGCCGGTCGCAGCATCGGACGCCGGCAGAATCTCGTGATCGTCGCCGAGGGCGCCCGCGATCGCCACGGGAGTCCGATCACGGCCGAGCACGTCAAGGCGGTGCTCGAGGAGCGTCTCGGTGAGGACACCCGGGTGACGAACCTCGGCCACGTGCAGCGCGGTGGGTCGCCGAGCGCCTTCGATCGCTACCTGAGCACCGTGCTCGGCTACGCCGCCGTGCAACAGGTGCTGACCGCGCCGGGCGCCGAGGCGCAGCTGATCGGCATTCGCGAGCACCAGATCATCAGCAGCCCGCTCATGGCCTGCGTACGGCAGACGCAGGCAGTGGCCGACGTCATCGCCGCCGGCGACTACGGGACCGCCATGGCGATGCGCGGAGGGAGCTTCACGGACTCCTTCGACATCATCCGCACGATGGTGCGCGCCCACCCGCGCGCCACGGCCGCCGAGACGGAGCGGCTGCGGCTCGCCGTCCTCCACGCAGGAGGCCCGGCGCCGGGGATGAACACGGCGGTGCGGGTGGCGGTCCGGGTGGGGCTCGACCTGGGCCACACCATGCTGGCCGTGCGCAACGGCTTCCGGGGTCTCAGGGACGGTGACGTCGATGAGCTGAGCTGGATGGACATCTCGGGCTGGGTGGCGCGCGGAGGCGCCGAGCTGGGCACCAGCCGGCACGTCCCCGCCGAGGTGGACCTCGCCGCCATCGCCGGGCAGATAGAGGCACACCGCATCGACGGGATTCTGATGATCGGGGGCTGGGCGGGCTACGCCTCGGCGCACCTGCTCCACACCCGGCGCAGCGAGCACGCGGCGCTGGGGCTCCCGATCGTGTGCATGCCGGCGTCGATCAACAACGACTTGCCGGGCTCCGAGCTGAGCATCGGCGCCGACACCGCGCTCAACAACATCGTGGCGAATGTGGACAAGATCAAGCAGTCGGCGGTGGCCTCGGGCCGCTGCTTCGTCGTCGAGGTGATGGGACGCCACTGCGGCTATCTGGCGTTGATGAGCGGGCTGGCGACGGGGGCGGAGCGCGTCTACCTGCCGGAGGAGGGTGTGTCCCTCAGCGATCTCGAAGAGGATCTCGAGGCGCTGCGCATCGGTTTCCGCGAGGGCAAGCGGCTCGGTCTCGTGATCCGCAGCGAGAACGTCGATCCGGTGTACACCACGAGTTTCATCCGGGCTCTGTTCGAACGCGAGGGCGGTCACCTGTTCGACGTGCGGGAGTCGATCCTGGGCCACATCCAGCAGGGCGGCGACCCGTCGCCGTTCGATCGCATCCAGGCCACCCGGCTGGCGTCGACGTGCGTCGAGTACCTCATCGAGCAGGTCGGAGCGGGCGAGCCACAGAGTGCCTTCATCGGCCTGCGCCGGGGAAAGATCCGCTTCACGGGTCTCGACCGGTTCCAGGCGCTGACCGAGCAAGAGGCGCATCGCCCGCTCGAGCAGTCGTGGATGTCATTGCGTCCGGTGGCCCAGATCATGGCCGGGCCGGGACCGGCGAGGGGCTGAGGCGCGGTGAGGGACATCACCCGGTCGACCCGAGCCCTCCTGCGATCGCGTTGACGGTGAGCAGCAGCTCGCCGAGCAACGCCTCGTCGCCTCCGCGGCGCCACTGCCGCAACAGGTCGATCTGGCGTTGGTGGAGAGGACGCAGTGCGGGCGCCCGCAACTCCAAGGTGCGCGAGATGTTGGGTCGCCGCACCTCGAGCGGGCCACCATAGATCTCCTCGAGGAGCGCCACCGTCCGCATTCGCTCCTCGAGGATGACCCCCAGCACGTCGTCACGCAGCACCGGGTCCTCGACCAAGCCGGCGTACCGCTCCATGATCTCGGCATCCGACGTGGCGATGCTGGTGGCGACGTTGCTGATCACGTAGTGCAGTGGAGGCCAGTCGAAGGCGGCGGCGATGAGGGCGGTGAACTGCGCCGCATCGTTCGCCCGCAGCCCGGCCAGGGCCGAACCGAGACCGAACCAGCCGGACAGGAAGTAGCGGCTCTGGCTCCAGGCGAACACCCACGGGATCGCACGCAGATCGGCGATCGTCGCCTGGCCGGTGCGGCGCGCCGGGCGCGAGCCGATGCTGCTGCGCTCGATCACGTCGATGGGCGTCGCCTGCCGGAAGAACGAGATGAACCCTCGGCGCTGCACCAGGGCGGTGTACGCCTCGCGGCTGGCCGCGGCCAGGCCGTCCATCACGGGTTCGAGCTCGGGAGCCGCCATCCGATCCTGCGCCGTCCCGGTGGCGGCGCCGGCGGCGCCCGCCAAGAGGAGCTCCAGGTGATACTCGGCGGTGATGACATTGGCGTACTTCTGGGAGATCGTCTCTCCCTGCTCGGTCAGCCGCAACGATCCGGACATCGACCCCGGCGGCAGGGCCCGCAGGAACCGATGCGTGGGACCGGCCCCACGGCTGATCGTGCCGCCCCGGCCGTGGAAGTACCGGATCGCCACCCCGGCGGACTCGCCGACCGCCGAGAGCGCCTCCTGCGCCCGGTACAGACCCCACTGGCTGGCCAGGATGCCGCCGTCCTTGTTGCTGTCGCTGTAGCCGATCATCACCTGCTGGGACGGCCGCCTCCCGGGCGGCGCCAGGGTGTCCAGCGTGCGGCGTGTCACCGGATGCACCAGGAAGTCGCCGAGGATCCTCGGGGCCGCCTGGAGGTCGTCGATCGTCTCGAACAGCGG
>DKBA01000028.1 GCA_002450985.1 Acidimicrobiia bacterium UBA6912 | reverse complement strand
GTGCTGTGCGAGCAGGGCGACCTGGCACAGGCGACCTCGTCGGCCTCGACCAAGCTGTTCCACGGCGGGTTGCGGTACCTCGAATTCTACGAGTTCCGGCTGGTCCGCGAGGCGCTGATCGAGCGCGAGGTCTTGCTGCGCGCGATGCCGCATATTTCGTGGCCCCTGCGCTTCGT
This sequence comes from Acidimicrobiia bacterium UBA6912, assembly GCA_002450985.1. Classification (GTDB taxonomy): domain Bacteria; phylum Actinomycetota; class Acidimicrobiia; order Spongiisociales; family UBA5794; genus UBA6912. The sequence continues at coordinate 13,852 of DKBA01000028.1, read as the reverse complement.
GCTGCCGCATCACAAGGGGCTGCGTCCCGCCTGGCTGCAGCAGCACGAAGCGCAGGGGCCACGAAATATACGGCATCGCGCGCAGCAAGACCTCGCGCTCGATCAGCGCCTCGCGCACCAGCCGGAACGCGCCGTGCTCGAGATAGCGCAGGCCGCCGTGGATCAGCTTCGACGACCGGCTCGACGTGCCCGAGGCGAGGTCGCGTTGCTCGACGAGCGCCACGCGGAGGTCCCGGGTCGCCGCATCCAGCGCGGCTCCCGCACCCGTGACCCCTGCCCCGATGATCACCACGTCGAACGGCTCGTCGGCGAGACGATCGAGGTTGTGGCGCCGTGTGTGCGGACCGAGGACCTGAGGTGAAGGTGCCGTCATGGCGCCGATTCTGGTCCATCGCCTCGATGAGGGCGGAATCGGGTTGGGTAACCTCGCGTCATGAGCAGCACTCCCCCCGACCTCGCCGCCGCCACCCGAGAGTGGATCGAGGGAGACCCCGATCCCGAGACCCGCGCCGAGCTCGCCGCCATCCTCGCTGCTGAGGATCTCGCAGAGTTGACCGAGCGAATGGCCGGAACCCTCGAGTTCGGCACCGCCGGCATCCGCGGCAAGGTCGAGGCGGGCTCGAACCGCATGAATCGCGCCGTCGTGATCCGCACCACGGCGGGTCTCGCCGACCACCTGATCCGGGCCGGGGGCGACGGTCCCGTCGTCGTCGGTTTCGACGCCAGGCTCTCCAGCCGCCGCTTCATGGAGGACACCGTCGGTGTCCTCGCGGCGGCGGGGCTCAGCGTGCGGTACTTCGAGGAGCCGGTGCCCACCCCGATCGTGGCCTATGCCGCACTCGCGGCCGACGCCCGCGCCGCCGTGGTGATCACGGCGAGCCACAACCCACCTCACGACAACGGCTACAAGGTCTATGACGCGAACGGCGCCCAGATCGTGCCGCCAACCGACACGCACATCGCTGCGGCGATCGACGCCGTCGGCCCCGCCGCCGACGTGCCCCGGGTCGAGGACCCCTTCGCCTCGCCGCTCGTCGCCCCCGTCGGCGGCGACGTGTTCGCCCGGTATCTCGACGATCTCGGGAACGTGCGCCCGGTGGAGCCCGCGCACAAGGACCTGCGCATCGTGTACACGCCGATGCACGGTGTCGGCGGGCGCTACGTCATGGAGGCGCTCGCTCACTTCGGCTACGACCTGGTGAGCCCCGTCCCCGAGCAGTTCCCACCGGACGGCCACTTCCCGACGGTGGCGTTCCCCAATCCGGAGGAGCCGGGCGCCCTCGATCTGGCGATGGCCCAGGCCGCCACCGAGCAGGCCGACCTCATCATCGCCAACGATCCCGACACCGACCGTCTCGCCGTGAGCCTCGAGCACGACGGCGAGTGGTCGTCCCTCTCCGGGAATCAGATCGGCGTGCTGCTCGGCGACTACATACTGTCGACGACCGACGAGCCACACCCGATCGTGATCAACTCCATCGTGTCGTCGCCGATGCTCGCCACCATCGCCGCCGCTCACGGTGCGGCGTTCGCCCAGACGCTCACCGGCTTCAAGTGGATCTGGAACGCCGCCCTCGACCTCCAAGAGGCGGGCAAGGGACGCCTCGTCTTCGGCTACGAGGAGGCGCTCGGCTACTCGGTGTTTCCCGGAGTCCGTGACAAGGACGGCATCAGCGCCGCCGTCCTCTTCGCCGACCTCGCCGCCAACGCCGCCGATCAGGGGCAGACGGTGCGCGACCGGCTCGTCGCCTTGTACCGGCGGTACGGTCTCTGGGTGTCGGCGCAGCGGAACGTAGTGCGGCCCGGCACCGAGGGCGCCGCCGAGATCGCGGCGGCCATCGCGCGCCTCGGCGCCGCCCCGCCCGACCGCATCGGCGCCGTCCCCGTCGTGGCGGTCACCGACTACCGCACCGGGGCGGAGGAGCGGCCCCGCTACCTCGGCGCCCAGCCCCTCATCGCCCTCGATCTCGGCGAGAAGGGGAGGATCCTCGTGCGCCCATCCGGCACCGAGCCCAAGCTGAAGATCTACATCGACCTCACGGCGCCCCTCGACGCCGAGGCCGATGCCGCCGAGAGGGAGCAGGACCTGCTCGGCGAGGCGCAGGCGCTCGGCGAGGCGGTGGTCGCGCGGCTCGGCTTCGACGCCGTCTGACCCTCCCGATCGGCGGAAGCGCCACCGCGGGTGTCCACCAGCGTGGGTGAGTGGTGTGTCCTAGGTCCGTTCGTAGGCCCGGTGCGGGCTGAACGGCCCAATTCTCGCCTTGGCGGCATCAGCCATAATGAGCGGCAACACCCTGCCTCGAGGAGATGAAAATGGAGATCGCTGCCCTGCTCGGCGACGATGCCGACTACCTGCTCGCCCACGAGTCGAAGGGAGTCCCGAAGGAGGACCTGACGCTTCCCGGCCCCGATTTCATCGACCGGGTGTTCCTCCAGAGCGATCGCAGCCCTCAGGTGCTCCGTAGCCTGCAGAGCCTCTTCGATCACGGCAGGCTCGGCGGTAGCGGCTACGTGTCGATCCTCCCCGTCGACCAGGGCATCGAGCACTCCGCTGCGGCGTCGTTTGCCCCCAACCCGGCCTACTTCGACCCGGCGAACATCTGCAAGCTGGCGGTCGAGGCAGGCTGCAACGCGGTCGCCTCCACCCTCGGCGTCCTCGGTGCCGTCTCTCGCACCTACGCCCCCAAGATCCCGTTCATCGTGAAGCTCAATCACAACGAGCTGCTGACGTACCCCGCCACCTACGACCAGGTGATGTTCGCCTCGGTGGAGCAGTCCTACGACCTCGGGGCCGCCGGCGTCGGCGCCACGATCTACTTCGGCTCCGAGGAGTCCATGCGCCAGCTCCAGGAGGTGAGTGAGGCGTTCGCTCTCGCCCACGAGCTCGGCATGTTCACCGTGCTGTGGTGCTACCTGCGCAACCCCGGCTTCAAGGTCGACGGCGTCAACCACGAGGCGGCCGCCGACGTCACCGGTCAGGCGAATCACCTCGGCGTCACCATCGGCGCCGACATCATCAAGCAGAAGCAGCCCGAGTCCAACAACGGCTTTGGCGCCGTCGGCTTCGGCCGCACCCACAAGCGGGTGTACGAGGAGCTGACCACCGATCACCCGATCGACCTCACCCGCTGGCAGGTGGTCAACTGCTACATGGGCCGCATCGGCCTCATCAACTCCGGCGGCGCCTCCTCCGGAGCCGGCGACCTCGAGGAAGCCGTGCGCACCGCCGTCATCAACAAGCGGGCCGGCGGCATGGGCCTGATCAGCGGCCGTAAGGCGTTCCAGCGGCCGATGGCCGAGGGCGTCGAGCTGCTGAATGCGATCCAGGACGTCTATCTCGATGCCGAGGTGACGATCGCGTGAGCGTACGAACACTCGTTGCGCCGAGCCCGGCCGGGCCGAGCGCCCGACCGCCAGGAGGTTTTCGTGCCATTTGAGCTGCCGGCAGCCAAGTCCGTCGCCGTGAATCCCACGCAAAAGGAGATGCGGGAGTGGGTGCTCGAGTACATGCCCCGCGTCACCGTCACCGAGTTCGACAACATCAACTACGAGGCCGAGGTCACGGCGCGCCTCGCCCGGTCAACGTTCTTCGTGGCCGAGCAGGAGATCTACCAGAACCGGATGCCTCGCGCCGAAGCCGAGGAGTGGGCCGCAAAGCAGGACGCCTACATCGCCGACAAGGACATGATCCTGATCGAGGGCTACATCGGTCCCGATCCGGAGTTCCGCACCGGGAGCCGCGTCTACATCGAGCGAACTCAGGCGAACATCCCGGCGATGCAGCAGCAGCTGTACTTCGATCCCGACGACGATTGGGAGCCGGAGTTCACCGTCATCTACACCCCGGGGCTGCGCGCTCCCGGGAAGCCGGATGACCGCCTGATCATCGTCGATCACGAGAACTACGTCACCCGCGTGTTCGGCTCCGACTACTTCGGCGAGTCGAAGATGGGCGGGCTCCGGATGTGGAACCATCTCGTCTACGAGCGTGGCGGGTTGGCGCTGCACTCCGGGCTCAAGACGTACCCCGACGTCGACGGTGAGGAGAAGGTCATGCTGATCCTCGGCCTGTCGGGGACCGGCAAGACGACGACCACGTTCCGCCAGCAGCTCGGCTCGCTCCCGGTACAGGACGATTTCGTCGCCCTCATGCCGGGCGGTGTCGTGTACACGACCGAGGACGGCTGCTTCGCCAAGACCTACGGTCTGGATCCCGACGACGAGCCGACCATCTACGGCGGGACCACCCGGCCGGACGCGTGGCTGGAGAACACGGCGGTCGACGAGGCAGGCCATGTGGACTTCTTCGACGACTCGTACACGAGGAACGGCCGGTCGACGTTCCCGCTGGCGAACATCCGCCATCGCGACCCGCGCAACCTGCCGAAGGCGAATTACCTGCTGTTGCTGAACCGCAACGAGAACATCATCCCTGCGGTCGCCAAGCTGCGCCGGGAGCAGGCTGCGGCGTATTTCATGCTCGGCGAGACCAAGGGCACGTCCGCAGGAGGCGCCGCCGAGGCCGGCAAGAGCCTGCGCGTGCCGGGTACCAACCCGTTCTTCTTCGACAACGACGCCCTCCAGGGCAACCGGTTCCTCGAGTTGCTCGACACCATGCCGGACCTCGAGGTGTACCTGATGAACACCGGGCGGGTCGGGGGCACGGACGGTGACGAGCGGTCGAAGAAGGTGCGGATCCCGCACAGCTCGGCGGTCGTCCAGGGAATCGTGGCCGGGACGATCACCTGGGAGGAGGATCCGGACTTCGGGTACTTCGTCGCATCGGCGATCCCCGAGTTCGATGACGTGGAACTGCTTCAACCCCGGAAGCTGTACGAGCGTCAGGGGCGGATGAGCGAGTATCAGGCGATCGTCGCCGACCTCACGGAGAGCCGCCGGGCATACCTGTCCAAGTTTCCCGGATTGGCATCTAGCATCGTTTCCGCCATTTAGAACGCGCAACGGCCTGACGGTCGTGGGAGGGGAGAGGCCGAGTGGCGGAAGATCGGCGCGGGGACGATCGGTGGGTGTCCGACCCGCGCTTTGAATACAACGAGCTGCGCCGCCCCGAGTTTCCGTTGCTGCGAAAGGGCGGCCTCGACCAGGACGCCGTCGAGGGCTACATCGGCAGGCTCGAGCGCCTGATGAAGGACTTCGTCCGTTTCACGCGCGAGCTCGAGTCCCGCATCGCGCACGCCAAGGCCGAGACTCGTGATGCGCGGGAGGCCGAGCGCCGTGCCGTTGACGAGGCGATGCTGGCTGCGTTCGAGGCGAAGGAACGTATCCTCCTCCAGGCGGAAGAGCGCGCCTGGGAGATCGAGGAGGCGGCCAGGAAGAAGGCCACCGCCCTCGTGGAGCCGACCGCTGCGGTTCCGGCCGAGCCGAGCGACGAGCTCGTTGCGCTGCGCACCCAGGTCAACTCGATGGAGCAGCAGGTCGAGGACCTGGAGATCCAGGTCGACAGGTGGCGCAAGCGGGCCTCGAAGCTCGAGGAGGAGGCGCAGCGGCAGATCGCCATCGCCAGCGAGGCCACCGCACGGCGCGAGGAGGCGGAGGCCTCGAGCGAGCGCGCCAACCAGGTGCTCGAGGCGGCGCAGCGCCGCTCCCAGGCCCTGATGGCAGCCGCCCGCGCCGAGGCCGCGCAGATCGCCGCCGATGCCGAGACCGAAGCGGATCGGCTGCGTGCCGAGCTTGCAGTGCTGCGGGCCGCATCCACCGATGCCGGCGAGGCCGAGCGAGGCCTCGAGGAGCTGCGCAGCCAGGCCGACGCCATGAAGGCCAATGCCGAGGCGGAGGCCGCCGCCATCATCGAGGTGGCGCGCGGCGAGGCGGCGCAGCTCACCTCGCAGGCCGCGGAAGAGGCCGAGGCCATGATGGCGGTCGCCAGGACCCGGGCCGACGCCCGCAATCAGAAGGTCACGTCCTCGGCCGCCAAGGAGCTGGAGCGAGCCCAGCGTCAGGCCGAAGGCATCGTGCGGAAGGCGGAGCGCGAGGCCGGGGAGATGATGGCGGACGCTGCGGCCAAGGAGGTCGCTGCGGCGCAAGCCCTCGCCGACGCCACCGAGCGCGTCACCGTGCTGCTCGCCGATGCCGAGGAAGAGGCCGGCACCATGGTGGCAACGGCAACCGAGGAGAAGGCGCAGCTGCTCGCCGATGCCCAGACGCAGGCGCGGGAGCTGCAGGCGGCGGCGAAGGCAGAGGCCGCAGCCCTCCGCGCAGAGGCGCAGCAGATGATGGCGGCCGCCGAGGCGCAACGCAGCGGCGCCGCCGCCGAGGCCGAGCGGCTGGTCACCGAAGCCGAGGCTCGCGCCGCATCGCTCACCGCCGATGCGGAGCGGGCGGCCGCCGCACTGGTGGCGGAGGCGCAGACCACTCGCGAGACCGGGGCGGCAGCAGCGGTCGCCACGGCCGAGACGGCCGAGCAGGAGGCCACCCGCATCGTCTCCGCAGCGGAGGCGGCGGCCGCCGCGCTGACCGGGGCGGCGCAGTCGGCCGCAGAGGAAACGCGCAAGACCGCCGACGCCGCGGCGGCGGAGGTGCTGGAGGAGGCGACGGCGGCCCGGCTCGCCGCCACCGAGGAGTCGGAGTCGCGCATCGCCGGGGCGCAACAGCGCGCCGACGAGATCCGCAGTGAAGCCGAGGCGGAGGCGGCGAAGATGATCGCCGACGCCGAGCAGCGTTCCGCCGAGATCATCGCGGGCGCCGAGCAAGCCAAGGCACGGATCGATGCGGAAGCGGCGGAGCTGCGTGTGGAAGCCGTGCGGGTGCTCGAGTCCGCCAAACAGACCGATCGCGAGAGCGCCATCGCCGCTCGCGCCGCCATCAACGATGCGCGCACCGAGGCGGACAGGCTGCGGACCCAGGCTGCGCTCGAGGCGGAGACCTTGCGCTCCGAGGCGCAGGAGATCCTCGATGCGGCTCGGGTCGAGCACGATCGCCTGCGTCGCCGGGCCCAAGAGCTCCAGGCGATGGCGGATCGGGCGAGGGTGGACGCAGAGCGGGCTCGGGAGGAGGCGGACAAGACCCGGCGCGACGCCGAGGATGACGCTTCGGCGATTCGCGCCGAGGCCGTCGGCATGCTCGAGCGGGTTCGTTCCGGCGATCAGGCTTCGGACGCGGAGCATCGCAGGCCCCGCCCCGTGCCCGGCGACACTTCGGAAGAAGGCGAAGGTGGCGAGCCGGAGGACGCACACGAGCCGGCCGACGTGGGCGACGATCCCGATACCGCGGCGGGCCGGCGCAGCCGCTATGCCAGGCAGTCGGCCCAGCTCCCCCGCATCGGGGACCAGGCAGGCGACGTGCTCTCCGAGATCGCCGACATCCGCAAGCGCCGCAGGCGAGAGGGCGACGAGGTCTGACGACCGCGTGTCCTTCGGCCCCTCGGCCCTCCGCAGGCCGGGGGACGGCCGTCGACTCGCCATCGCCCGCCGGCCCGGTCCGGGTACCCGGCCGGTCCCGGGGTGCGGGCGTTGGTCAGATCACCTCGCCGACCTTCTCGAGGTCGTCGGCGCCGACGACCACGCGGTCCCCCGTTGCCATGTACATGAGGTAGATGGTCACCCCTGCGTCGTTGATGCGCTGCGTGAGCGCCCCGAGCGCACCCGGCTCGTCGACGAACGACGCGATGACCACGGGTCGCCGGTCGAGCTCGGCGAGGCCCGCCTCGACCAGGGTGCGGTGTGCGGCGTCCGCGTCCTCGTCGTTGACCGTCACGTGGATGACGCGCCCCTCGACTCGGGGGAACATGCAGGCGGCCTCGATGTTGATGTCGGCGGCGCCGAGGTGTTGCCACACCTCGCTTCCGGTGCGGTCGGGTCCGAGGACGAATGTCAGGTCCTGCATCGATCGCTCTCCTTTTGGGTGGGGTCTCGTCACGTCGGGCCGGCTCGTCGCAGACACTCTGGCGTCGGCCGGCTTCCGGCGCAGGCTGAGGGCTCAGTACGCCCGGGTCAGCGGAAGCCGCGGGTCGGGTGGGTATTCGTCGAGTCTGGAGCGTATCCAGGCATGGTCGGGATCATCGCAGAATCGCCAGACGCGTTGCTCCGCCGGGCCCGCCATCACGTTGAGGTAGTACATGTGGTGCTCGGGTGCGGCGGCGGCAGGGCCGTGGAAGCCGCGTGGGACGAGCACGAGGTCGCCGTCACGGACGATCTCGGTGAGGGCGATCTCCTGGTCGGTCGTGTACATGTTGAAGAACCCGATGCCCTTGTCGCCGTCGATGCGGAAGTAGTAGATCTCCTCGAGGGCGACCTCATGCTCGGAGAACTCGTCGTGCTTGTGCGGAGGATACGAGGACCAGTTGCCCTGGGGCGTGAGAACCTCGACGGCGATGAGCTTGTCGGCGTCGTGAACGTCGGCGCTGAGAAAGTTGTTGATCTGCCTGGTGCCGAAGCCGCCNNGCCGGACCGTCAGGCGCCGAGAGCCGGACCTCCGCGTCGATCGGCACGTAGGCGAAGTCGGTGACGCCGTCGAACACGCCGCTGCGGCCGGCGAGGACGAAACGGTGGTGCTCGACCTCCACGACGCATCCGCCGCTGAGTGGCAGCACCGCCATCTCGTCGCCTTCCGTGATGAGCTCCCGTGGCGTGTCCGGGGTCACGGTGAGCACCCGCAGGCCCGAGTAGTCCCATCCGGCGGTCTCGGGATCGACGATGAGGTGGTGAGCGCCGTCTGCGGCGGTTCCGTTCGGGTAGAAGAGCCGGGCCATCGTATGCCTCACAGTTGGAACGTTCCAGCACGCTGAACGTATCGTCCCGACACAGAGGTGTCAAGGCACGAGCGCCTTCCAACGGGCGGCTCTCTAACCTCCGAGCCATGGACGCAGCAGGGCCCCCGGCTCGCATCGTCGTCACTCGCCGGCCCCCGGGGCGGTCGCTCGACATCCTGGGCGCTGCCGGTGAGGTCGTCGTGTGGGACCGGGAGGCGATCATGCCTCGGGACCGCCTGCTGGCAGCGGTCGCGGACGCCGACGGTCTCTATGCGATGCTGACCGATGCGATCGACGAGCAGCTCCTCGCCGCCGCGCCCCGGTTGCGGGTCGTCAGCTCGATGGCCGTCGGTGTCGACAACGTGGATCTCGCGGCGTGCACCCGGCGTGGCATTCCGGTGGGCCACACCCCGGGCGTCCTCGCCGCAACCGTGGCAGACACCGCGATCGGGCTGCTGCTCGCATCGGCTCGTCGAATCGTCGAGGGCGCCGACTACGTCAGAGCCGGGCGGTGGCGATCCTGGCAACCGGATCTGCTGATGGGCCGCGACGTGCATCATGCAACGGTCGGCATCGTCGGCCTCGGCGGTGTCGGCGCCGAGCTGGCCAAGCGCTTGCACGGGTTCGACTGCACGGTGATCGCCTACAACCGCTCCCGCGACGAACGGCGGGAATCGGCTCTCGGCGTCACCTGGCGACCGCTCGACGAGCTCCTCGCCGTTGCCGACCACGTCGTGCTCACCATCGCCATGACCGAGGACACCCGCCACCTCCTCGATCGCCGCACGCTGGCGCTGATGAAGCCGACCGCGACGCTGGTGAACGTCTCGCGCGGCGGCGTCGTCGACCAGGTGGCGCTCGCCGAGGCGTTGACGGACGGGACCATCGCCTCGGCGGCGCTCGACGTCACCGATCCCGAGCCGATCTCCCCTGATGACCCGCTGCTCCGGCTCCCCAACTGCCTCGTGATCCCGCACCTCGGCAGCTCGTCGCAGCGGACCAGGGCGGCCATGGCCGAGCTGGCGGCCCGCAACCTGGTGCTCGGCTTGGAGGGCAGGCCGCTCGAGGCGTGCGCCAATCCCGAGGTGTACGCGTCGTGAAGGTGGGCAGCACCGTCGCCGTGGCCGCGCTGGCGCTCNNACGTACGGAGCTCTCGTGGCGGCAGCGCCCGGGATCGGCGAGTGCGTGCGCAGCCCCCGTCTCGAGGCGGTCTACGACCTCGACGAGCTCGCCGTCTACGACCAGCGAACCCACGTCATGTCGGTGAGGGTGCCGGCGACGGCCTCGAGCCTGGCCGCATCGCTCATTCACGAGCTCGCCCACCACCTCGAGCTGTCGTGCCCGTCCCATCCCGCCGTGCGCGTGCGCTTCCTCGCCGCACAGGGCCTCGACCCTGCGACGCCATGGTTCGGCGGCGACGTCTGGGAGGAGATCCCGTCGGAGCAGTTCGCCGAAGCGGTGGTCCACGTGGTGCTCGGCGGCCGCGAGCGACACCTGCTGAGGATGCAGCTCACGCCGCAGGCCGTGGACGTCGTCGCACAGTGGTTGGTGACAGGCCAATGACGTAGCCCGTAGCCCGCAGTGGGAGCACGGGCTACTGGTAGTCAGACGTCACGACCCCAAGCTCAACCCGGGGGAGCTGAGGGCATTCGTAGTACCTAGTACTTAGTACCTAGTACTAGGTACCAAGAAACTACGACCCGGCCTCGTCCTGGAATCCTCTCGCCGCCTCTTCCAGCGCCTCGTCCGCAGTGCCGTTGTCCGACCGCGACGCCGATTCCAACTCGTGGCTCAGCACCTCGAGATCGGCGCCACCCGCCATCATCTGGACGAGCTGCTCGAGGGCGATCTCGCTCTTGGCGTAGTCGCCGTAGATCTGCCCGCGGCGCAAGATGACGAAGTGGTCGCCCACAGGGTAGGCATGGTGCGGGTTGTGGGTGATGAGGATCACGCCGATGCCGCGTTGCTTGGCCTGCACGACGTAGCGGAGCACGACCCCCGCCTGCTTCACCCCGAGGGCCGCCGTGGGCTCGTCGAGGATCAGCACCTTGGCGCCGAAGTACACCGCTCGGGCAATCGCCACGGACTGCCGCTCACCACCGGAGAGCGTGCCGACCGGCTGGTCGGGGTCGCGAATGTCGATGCCCATCTTGGCGAGCTCTTCGCGTGTCGTCTTCTTGGCGAAGTCGACGTCGAAGGTCTTGAAGGGACCAAAGCCCTTCGTCGGCTCCGAGCCGAGGAAGAAGTTTCGCCAGATCGACATCAGCGGGATCATGGCGAGGTCCTGGTACACGGTGGCAATGCCCAGCTCGAGCGCCTCGCGGGGCGACTCGAATACGCGCTGCTGGCCTTCGAAGTGGTACTCGCCCTTCGTCGGCTTGTGCACGCCGGACAGCGCCTTGATGAGGGTCGACTTGCCGGCGCCGTTGTCGCCNNAGCACCCCGCCTACGAAGACCCGGAACCAGTCGCCGTCGACTCCGGTGATGATGATGCCCTGCTGCACCATGCCGAAGATCAGCGCCCCGAAGAAGGCGCCCACCACCGACCCGTAGCCTCCGGTGAGCAATGTTCCTCCCACCACGACGGCGATGATGGCGTTGAACTCCTGGAGCGTGCCGCGCAGCGAGTCCGAGCCGGTGAATTGCACGGCCTGGACGAGCGCGACGAAGAAGGCTCCAAAGGCGGTCGTCATGAAGAGGATGATCTTCACCCGGGTGACCGGGACGCCCGTGTTGCGAGCAGCGTTGGCGTCGCCGCCTGCGCCGAAGATCCAGTTGCCGAACTGCGTTCGTAGCAGAACCCAGGTGGCGACGACGGTCAGCCCGATCCACCACAAGATGGCGATGTCGAACGAAGAGCCGAAGAGGCTGAACTTGGTGCCGAACAGCGTGTTGGCGAAGTCGAATCCCGACACCTGATCGAGTCCGCCGAGCTGGGTCCGGTTGGTGGTGAGCCGGGGGATGGCGACTGCGAGGCCGCGGAATATGAAGAGCGAGCCGAGTGTGATGATGAACGATGGAAGCTTCGTCGTCAGGACCAGAACCCCGTTCAGGAACCCGGCGACGAGGGCGAGGACGAGCGCCACGAGAACGGCGGGCCACAGGGACCACCCCCACCCGCCCCCGCTCTCGGGGGTAACGAGGATCATGATCACCATCCCCGACCACCCGAGCAGCGATCCGACCGAGAGATCGAACTCTCCGCCGATCATCAACATCGAGACGGCGATGGCGAGCAGGCCCAGCGGGGCCGCTCTGTTGAGGATCGCTGCGGTCGTGCCCCAACTCACGAAGGCGTTGTCCGAAGCCACGACGGCGAAGAACAGCCACACGACGACGGTTGCGACGATCGCGCCGAACTCGGGCCGGACGAGTAGACGGGTGAGTGTGCTGACGCGCCGTACGCGCTCATCCGCAGCCGCAGGTGGCGCAGTCTGTGTGGTCACGCGGGGCTCCTCCCTTCCCTGGGGCGACCTTAGCGAACCGGGGCCTGCATTCGCAGGCCCCGGTTCATCGGTGTGCGGCTAGCGGAGGCCGGCCTCCGAAGCAGCGATCACGTCGGCCGCCGTGTCGGCGGTGACGATCTGCGGACCCGTGAGGATCACACGGTCGACGCTGCCGAGCGGCAACGCCCCGGTCTCCAGGTACTGCGTGAGCAGCACGATGGGCAGGTAGCCCTGCAGGTACTGCGCCTGGTCGATCGCGAACAGCATGTTGCCGTCCACGATCGCCTGGAGCACGTCAGGACCGAGGTCGAACGTGGCGATCTTCATGGTGCCGAGCATCCCGGCTTCCTCGAGTGCCGCCAACGCAGGTGCGGCGCCGGTCGGCCCCAGCGTCAGGATGCCGTTGACGCCGGCATTCGACTGGAGCGCACCGGCGACGGCCTGCTGGGCGCCGGTCGGGTCGGCGAGATCCACCGGGACGACCGTCACGGTTCCACCGAGCCCGTCGGTGAAGCCGCCACAGCGCAGGTCGAGCGCGGCGTTGCCGACTTCCTGGTTCACGCAGAGCGCTTCGGTGACACCCTCAGCCGCCATGCGCTGTCCGGCGATCAAGCCGGCTTCGTACTCCGTCTGCCCGACGTGGACCAGTACGCCGAGGTCGGCGAACACGTCCGAGCCCGAGTTCATCGAGATCACGGGGATGCCTGCGGCAACGGCCGCCTCGATCGACGGGCCGAGGGCTGCAGCATCGGGGATGGTGACCACGAGGCCGTCGGGCTGCGAAGCCACCGCCGCGTCGATGATCTGGCTCATCTCGACCATGTCGAACGTGCCCGGCGCCTGGTACTGGACCTCGACACCCATGTCATCGGCTGCGGCGTTCACGCCGTTGGCCGCAACGGACCAGAACGGGTCGGACGACTGGCCGTGCGAGACGACGACGAACCGGTAGTCGCGCTGCGACACCTGTCCGTCGCCGCCGGAAGCTGCCGTCGTGGTTGCCCCGTCGCCGCCGGCCGTGGTGGTGGCGCCGCCGCTGTCGTCATCGCCGCCGCATGCCGCGACCACGAGGGCGAGGGCGAGCAGCAATGCCAGCCATACCCTTCTCTTCATACGGTCTCCTCCTCCATTGTCAGGTGCCCACGCCCCGGGGGGGGACAGGGCCGGACCACCGGGACGGTACCCGGTACCCACCGGCCTCGGCCAGTGGGAATGCTCACTCACAGCTCACGAGCCAGCCTCTCGAGGTAGGCGACGCTGATGCGGGCGTCGGCGGCGGGGCCTTCCCCCTCGGCGGGATCGCCGGAGAGCGCCGTGTCTTGCTCGAGGACGTACCAGCCGGTGAAGCCGTTGGCCTCGAGATGGCGAATGACGCCTGCGATGTCGACGGCGCCCTCGCCGAGCGGCCGGAACATCCCATCGATGACCGCTTTCCGGAAGGGCACCTCGCCGCTGCGGACCTGCTCCGCCGCGGCCTCGTCGACGTCCTTCAGGTGGACNNAGGTAGAGATGCCCGGTGTCGAGGCACATCGCACACGAGCTCTGGTCCAGGAACCGCTCGACGTCGTCCATCACGCAGACCGCCATCCCCCAGTGGGGGTGGAGCGCCGTCACCAATCCTCGTTCTGCTGCGATGTGCTCGACCTCGGCGAGATTGGCGAAAAAGGTCGTCCACTCGGCGTCATCCAGGGTGATCGAC
>DKBA01000261.1 GCA_002450985.1 Acidimicrobiia bacterium UBA6912 | reverse complement strand
CGCCGTGGTGGCCACGACGACCACCTCCGGCGACGGCAGCTACGAGTTCGGGCCGCTCACCCCCGGCGACTACGAGATCGTCGTGGACGAGACGGGTCTCCCGGCCGGAACGACGCAGACCGCCGATCCCGATGGCCTGCGCGACGGCAGTACGGCGATCACGGTGACCCTCGGCGGCTTGCTGGGCGATCTCGACTTCGGCTACCGCCCGCCGGCCACCGTCGCGGGCATCGTGTTCGAGGACCTCGACGGCGATGGGGCCTACGACGCCGGTGAGCCCGGTCTCGGCGGCATCGACCTCATCGTCACCGACGCAGACGGCACCATGACCGTGGTGGCCACGGCCGCCGACGGCTCGTACTCGGCCGCCGTCGTGCCCGGGGCGACCACGATCGCCGTCGACCCGGCGACCGTGCCGCCGGGGGCCCAGCTCACCACGGCGAATGCCTCGCAGACCGTCACCGCCGTGTGGGACGGGGTCACGGCGGCGTCGCCCATCGGGTACCAGCTCGTCTCCGACGTCTCCGGCGTGGTGTGGAACGACGCCGACGGCGACGGGGTCCGCGATGCGGGCGAAGCCGGCATCGCAGGCGTCACGGTGGACCTGTACGACGCGGCCGGGGCCCTCGTCGCCTCGGTGACCACGGCGGCCGACGGCAGCTACGTCTTCAGAGATGTGCGCATAGGGGCCTACGTCGTCGCGGTCGACACCACGACCCTGCCGCCCGGCGCAGACGTCCAGACCTCGAGCCCGGACGGCGGCGACGACGCCGCAGTGGCCGTCACCGTCACCGCAGACGCCGACGTCACCGGGCTCGACTTCGGCTACCGCGCCGACGCATCCATCTCCGGCATCGTGTGGGAGGACCGCGACCGGGACGGAATCCGCGATCTCGGGGAGCCCGGCCTGGCCGGCGTCGACGTGACGGTCACCTGGTTCGGCCCCGACGGACGCAGCGGCGGCGGCGACGACGAGACGTTCACGGTGACGACGGCCGCCGACGGCTCCTACGTGGTGCCCGGCCTGCAACCCGGGTCCTACGCCGTGCGGGTGGACGATGCGTCCCTGCCCGCCGGTATCGAGAGCTCTGCGTGCCCGGCGGTGGCGACGGCGGCCTGCGACGACACGATCGTCGAGCTCGGTGCCGGCCAAGCGCTCGGCGACGTCGACTTCGGCTTCGCCCCGGTGGTCGACCTCGAGGTCATCATCTCGTCTGACGTCTCGGTGGTCGCCCCCGGCGATCAGGTCGCGTTCACCGTGACCGTCGTCAACAACGGCCCCCGCGACGAGATCGGTCCGATCGAGCTCGTGCTGAGCCTCGGCGATGGACTCTCCTTCCTCTACGGTGGCGCGGCGGGCTGGACGTACGAGATCGTCGGCGACGAGGTGGTCTTCACGTACGACGGCGGGCTCGTCGTCGGGGACGAGTTGACCTTCACCTTCGAGGCGTTCGTCGTGCGCACCGATGCGGACTTGAGCGTGACCGCCTTCGTCACCGGCTTCGGGCGGGACATCGACCTCTCCAACAACACGCGCACCACGTCGATGGGGATGTTGCCCTTCACGGGTCTCCCCACCGACACGCTCGCACCGATCGGGCTGCTGATGCTGCTCATCGGCAGCCTCCTCCTCGTGATCACGCGACGGCGCAGGGAGGACGAGGCGGACGCCTGAGGGTTTCCGGTTCCCCAATGTGCCCTGGGGTACCGGGATATGAGCGGCCGGGACGGGTCTTCCGCCCCGGCCGCTCACTCGAGCGGGGTGCCTGCCCGACTTGGTGTCGGGAGACGACTCGTGTCAAATGCGGCTCGGCCGTGTCCCTGAGGAGGTTGGAAGACCGATCAGGGTCCGTGCTCCTTCTCCGTGCCCGTGGAAGGAGCCGGTAGGAGCGTGCCGGCCGGTGGTTCGCATCGGCCGGCCGCTCCGAGAAGGAGCACCCGGTCTCCTCGTAGCATCCCCGCATGCACGTGCCCAGCCTCGCCAGGCTCCTCGCCGGAGCGATCCTGATCGTCACGGTCAGCACCCAACCCGTGTTCCTGCTGGGCGCCGGGTTCCTGCGCATCGGTGACGAGCTGGGATTCGGACCGACCGGCCTCGGGGTCCTCACCGCCCTCTTCTTCCTCACGGCGTCGCTCGCGTCGACACCGATGGGCCGCATCGTGGAGCGGATTGGCTGGCAGCGGGCCATGCGCCGCAACGCCCTCGGTTCGGCGCTCGTGACCCTCGCGATCGCACTCCTGGCGCGCAGCACCCTGACGCTCGGTGTGCTCTTGGTCGTCGGGGGCGCCGTGTATGGGCTGGCCAACCCTGCGGCGAACCAGGCGCTGGCCGATCATGTCGACCCGCGCCGGCGCGCCCTCGTCTTCGGCCTCAAGCACGCGGGGATCCCGTCGTCGACGCTCGTCGCCGGGCTGGCGGTCCCCGCCTTGATCCTGAGTGTTGGATGGAGATTCGCCTACGTCGCCGCCGCGCTGCTGGCGCTCCTGGTCGCCACCGGGGTCCCCCGCCGGCCGCTCGCACCGACGGCGGGGCGGTTCGCCGCCGACCCCCGGCGCACCGTCGCTCCGATGCCTCCTCGCCTGCTCGCCGGTCTGGCCGCAGCGTCCTCGCTGGCCACCTGGGGAGCTATCGCCCTGGGGACCTACCTGGTCGCCGCATCGGTCGACATCGGATTCAGCGAGACGGCGGCGGGGCTCCTCCTGTTCGCCGGCTCGCTCGCTTCGATCGCCGGACGCATCGTTGCGGGGTTCGTCACCGACCGGATCGGTGGTCGGGGTTTCGGCGCCGTCGCCGTGCTCACCGGCGCCGGCGCCGCCGTGTTCGTCGGGGTGGCGATGGCGAGCGGTGCGACATACGCCGCGCTGGTGCTGGCGGCTTTCGCCACCGGGTGGGGATGGCCGGGGCTGATGACCTTCACCGTCGTGAACGCCAACGCCGGCTCGGCGGCCTCGTCGTCGGCCATCACCCAGGCGGGCATCTTCGTCGGCGCCGGCCTCGGGCCCGTCGTGCTGGGGGCCGTGATCGATCGGGCCTCGTTTGCCGCGGCGTGGCTGGCGGTCGCCGGGGCGTTGATCGTCGCGACGGTGGCGGTCGTGTGGGTCGGCCACAGGGCCGTCGCCGCCACCTCGGCGCCCGCTACCCGCTGAGCGCGGTGCGCAGCTCCTCCGCCGCGGCGCGGAGGCGGCGCCGGTACTCGGCGACGGGCTCGGCGATCGCCGCCGCCGTAGCCGCCCGGTTGGCGAGCACGTGGTCGACGACCTCGTCGAGCCTGCTCAGGTCGTCGGTGGCGAGCGTGGCATCCTCCTGCCCGACCGACCGCGTGAAGTCCCGCACCTTGGGGCGGTACTCCAGGGCGACGAACGGAGTGCCGGCCGCCGCCCCGAGGATCACGGCGTGGAGCCGCTCGCCGATGACGAGGTCGGCCGACGCCAGCAGGCCCATCGTTGCGTCGAGGTCGGCGTACCCGGCCACGTACGGCATATCGGCGGCGTCCGCCTCGCGCATGAGCTCGATGATCCAGCGGTCGTCCTCTGGGAAGGCCGACAGCATCACCACCTCGCGCCCCTCGCGGCGCAGGCGGCGCATCGTGTGCGCCAGTGCGGAGAACACCGCACCGTCGTCCTTGCCGAGCAGATTGCCGTCGGTGTGGACGGGGGAGACGACGACGCGTCCGTCGACCCTTGCGGCATCGGCGGGGGGTTCCAGGGCGAGGGCGGGGTCGCCGAAGACCGGCAGGTCGCGGCGATACCCCAGGGCGCGCAGGTTGGCGACCGAATCCGGCCCCCGCAGCCCGGCGACGAGACAGGAGTCGATGAAGCTGAACCACTCCTCCATCGGCTCGGTGACGCCCCAGTACTCCGGGTTGCGGACGCCCGGGGCAAAGAGCGCCCGTTCCAGGGTCGGAGCGTCCTGGCGCAGCATTCGCGTCAGGTAGTAGCGGCGGCCGTTCAGCAGGGTCCCCCCGCCCACGAGGAGGAGCTTCGGATCGGGGAGGTCCCGTCCAATGGTCGCCCATGGCATCAACCGGCGGATGGCGGCGAGCACCGCATCGTCGCCGAGGTTGTTCTTGCCGTACAGCCCCACGTACTCGACGGCGACCCTGGTGTCCTCACCCTCAGGAACCGGGGTGGGCGCCGAGCGGGCGCGGAGCGCTCGAGCCTGCTTCACCGCCGCCCGCGCCAGCTCGTCGATCCCCGTCGCCGCCACGGTGCGCGCCCGCATGCGGCGGGCCTTCATCGGAGGCGGTGCATCGACCCCCACCGACGTCGTGATGATCAGCGCCACGCGATCGCTGCGCGCCATCGTGGTGGTCCACAGCTCATGGGGGAGGGCCAGCAGCCCCCAATCCTTCATCAGCTCGCGCCTGCGTGCCACCGCAAACAGCGGAAGGCCGTCCCTCCCCACCTTCTCGTCCACCGCCAGCAGATCGTCGAGGCGAAGGTACCGATCTCCGCTCGGGAACCGGTAGGCCACCCGCACCGCCGTTGCCCGACCGTCGGCCTCGAGGCGCTGCACGGCCTTGGCGAGCAATGTGCGCTCGATGCGGGCGCGGCCGTCGAGCAACGCCACGTACTCGCCGCGCGACGACCGCAGCGCGGTGGCGAACGCCTGCGGGACGTCGTCGGCGATCGTGGTGAGCTTGTCGTTGGCGACATCGAGCGCAGCCAGGTGGGCGATGGCGTCGCCCGGACCGCAGATGATGATCTCGGTGTCGGCGAACGTGGCGAGCGAGCACTCCCGCCATGCACGGTCCGCCTCGTCTGCGGTCTGTACCCGCACCAGCCACGACGTCTTCGGCACCTCGGCGAATGGCGTCGGCGCCTTGCGGTAGAAGCGGTGCGGCACCCGGTCGGCCACGAGCGGCAGGGCACGGCGTCTCGCCTCCTCCCGGTCCTCGGTGCGGGTCCGGGGGTCGTCCTGGGTCTGGTGGTAGGCCATCGCCCGATTGTCGGGAACGACGAAGGCGCCGTCGTTCCACACCCGCCACACGAGCTCGGTGTCCTCCCCACCCCACGCCCGGAAGTGCTCGCTGAAGCCGCCCGCCGCATCGAAACGCTCGCGCCGCATCGACACGTTGGCGCTGATGCCACTGCGGAAGGCGCTGTCGCCGATCAGGAGGCGGCGGGTGCGACGGTAGAAGACGGCCCGCCAGTCGTCTGGGACGAACCCGCCTGAGGCGTCGCGACCGCCGGCGGCGGCGGCGAGGTCGACGTCTCCGGCGGCGATGTCGATGGCGGCGAACGAGGAGGAGTCGATGGCGCGGCGGCTGCCGGCGACCACGAGATTGGAGGCTCTCGCATGCCACCACAGGTGGCGCTCGAGCAACTCGGGGTCGGGGATGCAGTCTGCGTCGAGGAACAGCAGAACATCGCCGCCGACGGCGGACGCACCGAGGTTGCGAGCACGCGACGCCCCGAAGCCGCGGCGCTCCTGGCGGACCGTGCCGATGGCGAGACGGTCGGTGTACGTCTCGACCACGGCGTCGACGTCCTCCTGCGAGCCGTCGTCGGCCACGATGACCTCGAAGCCTGCTCCCGGGACGGTCTGGGCGACGAGCCCGGCGAGGGTACGGTCGAGCAGTGCGGTTCGCTCGTACGCCGGGATGACCACACCGACACGCGGCGAACCAACGGGATCGCGGTCGGCGACCTCCCGGTAGTCGTTCTCCGGGGCGGTGCAGGGGGGCGCGACGGTCATCCGAAGACCTGTGCGACCGGGGGGCGCCCCAGCGGCCTCTGGAGGGTGGGGCAATGTGTCGCGTTGCCGCGCGAGACCACGCACATCCGCATGGGGAGGATGTTACCGGTGAACATCGTGGGTCCAGCGCCGGGGGTCTGCCAGCATGACGCCGTGCGCGCGATTCCTCCCATCACGCTCAGGGCGCCGCGACGCCGCCGGCGGGAAGCCGGTGCGGTCGCCGAGCTCCTGACGGCTGCAGGTCTGCCGATCCACGTGGCCCGTCGCCACCGACTCGGGGACTGGGCGTACGCCTCGAACCCGGGCGACATCGCGGGCGCCCCCGAGGCCGTGCTCTGCGCCGGAGAGGGCGAACGCGAGGTCATCGAGCAGGCGCGTCCCGACCTCATCGGCCGGGTGTGGACGACCCCGGACCAGGACGACGCCGCGCTCTGGGCGAGACGGATGGCCGGACGGTACCGGCCCCCCGCCCTGTCCGTTCCGAGGCGGGTGAGCGTCATCGGCTACAACCTGAAGTTCGTCCGGCTGATCTGCGAGCACCTGGCGCGTACCCCCGGCGCCGAGGTACGCATCGACGAGTGGCCGAAGTTCGAGGTGCACGACGCTGCGGCCACCGCAGCGGCCATCGAGTGGGCGGAGGTCGTCGTGGCCGAGTGGTGCGGACCCAACGCCGTCCTGGCCAGCCGCGCCAAACGACCCGGGCAGCGGCTGGTGGTGCGGCTCCACCGCTTCGAGCTCGAGCGCGAGCACTGGCGCAATGTCGACATCGATGCGGTTGATGCGGTCGTGACCGTCGGCGACCACTACCGCAGCCAGGTGCTCGAACACACCGGGTGGCCCGCAGACAAGGTGGTGGTGATCCCGAACTACGTCGATGCGCTCCAGCTCGATCGACCGAAGCGTCCCGATGCGCCCCACGCCATCGGGCTGCTCGGCGCCGTCCCGTGGCGCAAGCGGCCCGACCGGGCGCTCGACGTCCTCGCGGAGCTGCGCCGTCACGACCCCCGCTACCGCCTCCTCATCAAGAGCGAGCGGCCCGAAGCACACAGGTGGATCTGGGAGGACCCCGCCCACCGGGCCGCGTTCGAGGCCTTCTTCCGCGACTCGGCCTCAGAGCCCTTGGTGTGGCAAGCCGCCGGTCCCGACGTCGCCGGGTGGTTCCGGTCGGTTGGGACGATCCTCTCGGTCAGCGAGGACGAGAGCTTCCACCTCGCCCCTGCAGAGGGCATGGCGTCGGGGACCTTGCCGGTCGTCTGGAACTGGCCCGGATCGGATGGGATCTACGCCGAGAGGTGGATCGTGTCGTCGATCGCCGAGGCGGCGGCTGCGGTACTGGCTGCCCAGTCCGACCGGCCCGGCGTCGCCGCCGCCGCCAGGCGGGACATCGAGCCGTACCGGCTGGAGGTGGTGCTGGCCGCCTGGATGCAGACGCTCTTCGGGTAGCGGTCCGTACACTCCTCGATCATGACCGACGACATCGAACGCCTCCTGCGCGACGAACGAGAGCTCCGCGCCGGGCTCGAGCGCCGCCTGGCGGCCGAGGTGGACAAGGCGGCGACGTGGCGGCAACGGGCCGAGGAGCGGGCGGAGCGCATCGAGCGACTCACGGCGGACGCCACGCGGCGGCGCAGCCCGCTCGCCGCGCTGCGCAACCTCGTGAGGGTCGATCGCGGCCGCTCGTCCCTCCCGTCGTCGCCTGCGGAGCCGGCGGCGGCGTATCGCGCACAGCGCGCGCCGCGATTGGCGAACCTGACGGTGGCGGGTGCCCTGGGCGATCCGGGCCACCGACCGGTGTGCTTCGACGTCCGCTGGAAGGAGCTGTCGGCCGACGGCCCGGAGGGCGCAGACCTCGTCCTCGTCGACACTGCCGGGTGGGAGGCCCTCACCCCAGACCGGCGTGCGCAACTCGAGGAGTACCTGTCGGCCCCGGGCGCCCCGCCGGTCGCCATGTGGGACGAGGCCACTCGGCGTGTCCCGGTGCCGCTCCGGGACGCGGCGGCGGCCATCGTCGGTCTGCCCCCCGTCGCCGAACCTCCCGACGGCCGGCCGGGGTTGGGCGAGGATCCGCCGGACGAGGCGAGCGACCAGATCGACGTGATTCGTGCGGCGATGCGGGGGTGCCCGCCGGCAGCGGCGGGCGGCACCTCCGGCGACCGCGATCGGGCCTCGGTCGCCGTACGCCGCTGGGCGGTGCGCACCCACGCACCGTGGGCGAGGATGAGCGAGATCCTCGTCACGGCCGGGGTCGACCATCGCTCGCCGTGGCCGAGCGTCGGTGCGGTCCTCGTGACGAACCGGCCCGATCGAGTCCAGGCGGCGGTGCGCAGCATCCGGCGCCAGTCCTATCCCGATGTCGATCTCGTGGTGGTCCTCCACGGGATCGACGTGCCGTCGTCGCAGCTCGATGGGGCGCCGACGGTCGTGCACGCACCCGAGAGCTGGACCCTCGGCCGCTGTCTCAACGCGGGGGTGGAACGCACCGGAGCCTCCGTGATCGCCAAGATCGACGACGACGACCACTACGGCCCCCACTACGTGGAGGACTCGGTCCACACCCTCGTCACCTCCGACGCCGGCGTGGTCGGCAAGGCGGCGATGTACGTCTACCTGGGCGACGAGGACAGAACGGTGATTCGCCGTGCCGCCGACGAGGAGCGCTACGTGAGCGGGACGATGCCCGGAGGAAGCCTCGTGTTCCACCGCCGGGTGTGGGACGAGGCTGCGTTCCCGCACCGTCCACGATTCGTCGACGCGGTGTTCCTCGATGCGGCTCGCGCGAACGGAGAGCGGACCCGCGCCGGTCACCGCTTCGAGTTCTGCCTCGTCCGGCACGGCGAGGGCCACACCTACCAGGCGTCGACCGACATCTTCCTGGCGGGCGCGGCGACCGCGTGGGAGGGCCATCATCCCGAGCGCGTCGACGTCGCGGACCTCGAGGCGACCGCCTGAGATGCGGATCGCCGTGGTCACGACGGGGGACGCGGGCCGGGACCCCGGCATGCGGTACCTCGCCCGGTCCCTCCACGGCGTCGGCCACGACGTGATCACGGTCGACGGCGGCACCGGGGCCGTCGAGTGGCCGGGTTCTGCGATCCGCGTACCGAGCCGGCTCCCCCTGGGACCCGGCCTCGTCGCCCGGACCGCGCGATCGATCCAGCCTCGTTCGCTGCGTGCGGCCGGCTACCACCGCCGCCTGGGACACGCGCTGCGGGACGCCCATCCGGCGCTCGTCTATCCCATGTCGCGGCGGGCGCTCGAGATCGCGTTGCAGGCCGACGGCGCCGCGCTCGTTGCGGCGAGGCCTTCGTGGGGTGAGCCGCTCGAACGCGACATCGCCGCCGTTGCTCCCTACGAGGAGCGCTGGAGCATCTCGCCCGCCGGGCCGGGCGTTCCCCATCATCTCCCGGGCGTCCACGTCGAGGGGAGCATCGCCCCCGACCGGTTCCGCGGGACGACCATCGTCGCCGCCTACCGGCAGACGGCCACCACCCCGGGGCGGTATCTGACGGCCGCCATGGAGCGAGCCGGGATCGAGGTCATCCGAGTGGGCGCACGGCTCGACTGGGGGGAGGTTCCCGATCGCACCGCAGCCGTCATCGCCGTCGAGAGTCCCCTGCCGCCGGTCGAGATCCACGGCGACCGCAAACCGATCCCGTTCGTGTTCTGGGTCCACCACGGCGAGCACCACCTCGACACCAACCTCCGCCTCCTCGCCCGCTACGGGGCGGATGCGGTGCTGCTCGCCCACTCATGGCACCTCGCCCACCGCTTCCCGGTGCCCGTTCACCGGTTCCCGTTCGGCGTCGCCACCGAGCTGTACGCCGAGCCCGCGCCTTTCGCCGAGCGGAGGTGGGACGTCGCGATGGTGGGCGCGGGCCTCCACCACGGTGGCGGGCGGTACTCCCGCCGCGCCGAGCTGGCCGCTGCGCTGCGCGACACGTTCGGGGATCGGGCCCACTTCCCGGATCGGGTCTCACCCGAAGAGCTCGCAGCCATCTACGGCAGCGCAAAGGTGGTGATCAACGAAGGAGGCGACCGGCACCGACCGATCACGATGCGCGTCTTCGAGGCAATCGGCGGCGGCGCCGCCCTGCTGAGCGACGACCTGCCGGGCATGGCGGTGCTCTTCGCACGCGGGGAGGAGTACGAGGTGATCGGCGCCGATCCGGTGGCGCAGGTCGCCGCGCTGGCTCGCGGCGGGGCGCCGCTCGCGGCGGCGGGGCGGAGGCGGGCCTACGCCGAGCACACCTACGACCACCGGGTCAACGAGCTCCTGGCCATCGCCCCCCGCGTCGCGCCCAGGGCGAAACGCACGCCGGCCTCGATCCTCGATGCCGACGTCGACTCGCTGGTCGTCGGCGCCGGAGCGAGCGATGCCGAGGCCGAGCAGGGCGATCGCATCGTGTGGGCGCACACGTCCCTTGGCAGCCGTCGCGTCGACGCCGCCCTGGTGACCCCATCGGACGGCGCCGACGACATCGGCGAGATGGTCGCGGCCGCCCGGCGGTTCGTGTATGCGGTGGGCGATCGGGATCTCGACGCGATCGTGGCGGCGCACCATCCGGCAGCGGTCAGGTCGCAGATCGCCGGCGGCGTCGCTCGCTACGACCTCGAACCGGGGACCGGGTACCGCCAAGGAGACGTGGGGCACTGAGCGCCACGGGACGGCACGTCACGTAGCGCGGCGCCCGTCACGGCTCGGGCGGACCGGGTGCCCTGGGCCGTCCCGCCGCACGGTCGTGCAGGATCGACCGAACCTCCATGATGTCGTGCGGCGACGTGCCGGCGGCGCGCCAGTAGCAGTAGCCGGTGGGCAGGAAGAACGCCTGGAAAGCGGTGAGACCGAGCGCCCAGTTGAGCGGGGGAGGGAACGCCGACGAGATGGTCCCGGCGACGCCACCGGCGAGGGCGTTGCCGGCCGATCGCCCTATGCCGTTGGCGAGGTTGCCCAGCCCGAACACCGTACCGCGGTGCTCGGGCAGGTTGACGTCGGAGATCAGCGCAAACCAGTTGGGGGAATCGGCGCCGGTGAACGCAAGGGCGAGCAGCGAGAGCAGGAAGGCGGTCGCCACCCAGCCGTTCGTCGTCAGTGCACGCAGCACCTCGGGGACGAGCGTTGCCGTCCCGGCGCCATCGGTGACATCGAGGCCGCGCAGCGGCACGAAGAAGAAGGCGATGAAGAAGGGGATGGCGCCGAGGATGCCGACGGCGCTGACGATGGCGCGGCCTTTCAGCGTTCGCTGCTGGAGCCGGTCGCCGATGTGGCCCGCGATGATCGAGAACAGCCCGCCGAGCTGGAAGGCGGCACCGAGCAGCCCGCCTACCCTGGTCGCCGTGGTCACGCTGTAGCCCTCGGCGATGACCTTCTCCTGGTAGAGCAGCGGCACCCAGATCAGCGACCCGTAGGCCATCTGGGCGCTGAGGCCCTGCAGCACGAGCCACACGTTGGTGCGGGTTCGGAACAGCGTGCGGAGGTGGCTGCGCTCGATTCGATACTCGTACACACCTCCCGTCGCGTACAGCTCGGCCAGCTCCGGCTCGCGGAATCCGCGGGGTGCGTCGAACGTGAGCAGGTAGAGGAGGGCGAAGGCCGCGCCGAGAACGGCGATGACCAGCAGCGGGCGGCGGAAGTCGTCGGCGCCGAGCTGGCTGGCGAGCAGGCCGCCGGCGAGGCCGCCGAGGCCCTGCGACAGGCCCCAGAAGCTCATCGCCAGCCCGCGCCGGGCGGGGGCGATGAAGTCGCTCACGACCGAGAAGCCGACCGAGGCGATCGACCCGAGCCCGATCGCCAGGATCGCCTGGTACACGAAGAGCTGCCAGTAGGCCTGGGCGGATGCCGACAGCGCCGCCCCGACCGCCCAGACGAGGGTGCCGTAGAACAGCAGCCGCTTGCGATCGCCGCGGTCGCTCCAGTACCCCCACGCCGTTGCCGTGAGTGCGGTCACGAGGATCACCGTCGCCGTCATGACACCGACGGCGGCCTCGCTGGTGCCGAGCGCCTCGGTGACCGGGAGCACCATCGCCGGGATCAACGCAATGGCCGCGTTGTCGAGCGACGCCAACACGACGAACACGACGACGGTGAACACGACGTGGGCGTGCCCGCCCCACCAGGCGGGGCGAGCGGGACGGCTGGGCATCGGCGCATTCTGGCCCGTCCCGCGGCCCGTCGCGCACCAGCCGCGGCGCCCGCAGGGGACTACGCTCGGCGCGCCGACATGACGACCGCACCCGAAACGCCGCCTGCGTGGATCCCCGACGCCGAGACGATCGCCCGGGCGAACGTCACGACCTTTGCCGCCGACCACGGAATCGACGGGTATCCGGCGCTGCATCGCTGGTCCGTGGAGCATCGCGCCGGCTTCTGGGAAGCGGTGGTCGACCGGCTGGGTGTCGTCCTGCGAAGACCGCCGGACACGATGCTCGATGTCTCAGGTGGCGTGGAGCAGCCTCGGTGGCTGGACGGGGCCGAGCTCAACATCGTCGAGTCGTGCTTCACGGCGCCGAGGGACGACGTCGCCATCGTCTTTCGGGCGGGGGGTGAGCTTCGCCGGATGACGTACGGCGAGGTGCGGGACGCCGTCGATCGCACGGCCCACGGGCTCGTCGCGGCGGGGTTCGGTGCCGGCGACCGCATCGCCATTGCGATGCCGATGACCGTCGAGTCAGTGGTGGCCTACCTCTCCATCGTCGCCCTCGGCGGCGTCGTCGTGTCCATCGCCGACAGTTTCGCCGCAGAGGAGATCGCAACCAGGCTCCGCATCACGGACGCCGCCGCCGTCGTCACCCAGGACCGCATCCACCGGGCCGGCCGCGACCTGCCGATGTACGAGAAGGTGCTCGAGGCGGGGGCGCCGCGGTGTCTCGTGATCGACACCGGGGCGGGCATGACGCTGCGGGAGGGCGACACCTGGTGGCACGACCTCGAGATCGGCGACGGTGGCACCTTCACGGCTGCGGCCGGCGAACCCCACCGACACAGCAACATCCTCTTCTCGTCCGGCACCACCGGTGATCCCAAGGCGATTCCGTGGTCGCACCTCACGCCGCTCAAGTCCGCCATGGACGGCCACTTCCACCACGACATCCAGCCGGGGGACGTCGTCGCCTGGCCCACCAACCTCGGGTGGATGATGGGGCCGTGGCTCATCTACGCCTCACTCGTGAACGGGGCGACGATGGCCCTCCACGACGACGCCCCCACCGGGCGCGACTTCGGCGAGTTCGTCGCCGACGCGGCCGTCACGCTGCTCGGCGTCGTCCCCAGCCTGGTGGCGGCGTGGCGGACCTCGGCGTGTATGGAAGGGCTCGACTGGAGCCGCATCCGGCGCTTCAGCTCCACCGGCGAGGCTTCGAACGCCGACGACATGCGCTACCTCATGGGCCTGGCCGGCGAAAGACCCGTGATCGAGTATTGCGGGGGAACCGAGATCGGTGGTGGGTACATCGCCGCCACGATGGTGCAGCCCGCGAGGCCCGCCGCGTTCACCACGCCCACACTCGGGCTCGACATCAGGATCCTCGACGACGACGGCAAGCCGGCAGACGCCGGCGAGCTCTTCATCGTGCCGCCGTCGATCGGGTTGAGCGTCGAGCTGCTCAACCGTGACCACCACGAGGTCTACTACGACGGCGTGCCCGAGACCGATGTGCCGCTGCGCCGGCACGGCGACCATTTCGAGCGACTGGACGACGGAACCTACCGCGCCCACGGCAGGGTCGACGACACGATGAACCTCGGTGGGATCAAGGTCGGCTCGGCCGAGCTGGAACGGGCGATGGCCGATGTCGAGGGTGTCGCCGAGGTGGCGGCGGTGGCCGTCGAGCCTCCCGGCGGGGGCCCGAGCCGTCTCGTCGTGTACGCCGTGCCCGCCCCCGGCTTCGTTCCCGACGTCGCCGCCTGGGAGCTCGCCATGCAGGCGGCGATTCGGAGTGAGCTGAACCCGCTGTTCAAGATCCACGACGTGGTCGTCGCCGACAGCCTGCCGCGCACGGCTTCGGCCAAAGTGATGCGGCGCACCCTCCGGGACGCGTACGGGGCCGCGCCGTGAGCCATCTGGTCGTGGTCCGCCACGACCGGATGGTCCCGCAGGGCTACCTGGCCGGCGTGCTGCCGGAGGGAACGAGGGAGGTCCGCCTCGATCACGGCGAGGTGTTGCCGGAGCCGGGCACCGTCGCCGGGCTCGTCGTCCTCGGCGGCACCATGGGGGCGTACGACGAGGATCGTTTCCCCTTCCTCGTCGCCGAGAAGGCGTACCTGCGCAACGCGATCGCTGCGGGCGTTCCTGTCCTCGGCATCTGCCTCGGGTGCCAGCTCCTCGCCGAGGCGCTCGGGGGCGCCGCCTACCGGGCGCCGTCGCTCGAGGCCCGGTTCGCATCCTGCGAGCTCACCGAGACCGGAGCGGCCGACCCGGTGGTGCGGCACCTCGCCCGGCCGGTGCTCAGCCTCCACCAAGACACCTGGGACCCTCCACCGGGCAGCGAGGTGCTGGCCTCGTCCGACCGCTATCCGCAAGCGTTTCGCCACGGCTCGGCGCTCGGGATCCAGCCTCACCCGGAAGCGTCGCCTGAGATGGCGGCGGACTGGTTCGCCGCCCTCGGCCCCGATCGTGTCGCTGCGATCGGTGTCGACCCACAGGCCGTCATCGGTGAGATGGAGACCCGGCGCACCGAGAGCGCCGCGACGGCGCACGACGTCTTCGGCGCCTGGCTCACCGGTCTGTGACGGTCCGCCGCCGCCCTGGAGCGGCCGGCTCCCGGCGGTAGGCTCGGGCGATGCTCGCCGCCCGCATCGTCGTGTTCGCAGTCGGTGCAGGCGTCGTGGGCTGGACCGTTCTCTCGGCGATCCGGACGGTGATCCTGCCGCGGGCCGCCCAGGTTCTCATCGCCAGGTGGGTGTTCCGCATCCTGGGTGTGGTCTTTCGGGTGATCGCCAACGAGCGCAGGACCTACACGGCGCGGGACCGGGTGATGGCCCTCTACGCCCCGGTCGGTCTCGTGGTGCTGCCGGGGGTGTGGCTCGTCCTCGTGGCGCTCGGGTACTCGCTCATCTACTGGGGGCTCGACGGCGGGTCGTTCGGTGATGCAGTCAGCTTCAGCGGTTCCTCGATCACGACGCTCGGCTTCGTCACCGAGGCGTCGCCCACCGATCGGATTCCGGCGTTCACGGAGGCAGGGTTCGGGCTGTTCCTCGCCGCGCTGATGGTGGCGTACCTCCCGTCGCTCTATGCCGCCTTCGCCAGGAGGGAGGCCGAGGTGTCCCTTCTCGAGGTGCGTGCCGGGAGCCCGCCGACCGCCGTCGAGTTCATCGAGCGCCAGCACCGCATCGATGCCTTGGACCGGCTCACCGACACGTGGGTGGCCTGGGAACGCTGGTTCGCCGACATCGAGGAGAGCCACACGAGCTATCCCGCTCTCGCCTTCTTCCGCTCGCCACAACCGGAGCGGTCTTGGGTCGTTGCGGCGGGTGCGGCGCTGGATTCGGCGGCCATGTACCTGGCGTGCGTCCGCGACGTCCCGCCTGGGCCTGCGGCGCTGTGCATACGGGCCGGGTATCTGGCGCTGCGGCGCATCGCGGGGCTGTTCGGTATCGACTACGACCCCGACCCGGCGCCGACAGACCCGATCTCGATCACGCAAGCCGAGTTCGATGAAGCCTGGGAGCGGCTCGACAGGGCCGGAGTCCCTCTCGTCGCAGACCGTGGAGAGGCGTGGCGCGCCTACGCCGGCTGGAGGGTGAACTACGACACCGCGCTGTTGTCCCTCGCCGAGGTCCTCATGGCCCCGATCGCCCCGTGGACCTCGGATCGCTCGGCGCCCGGCTTGCGCGCGCCAAGGGTGCGCCGGTTCGGGAGGCGGCTCCACGGGGCCGATGCCGGGTCCGGCGGCGACGCCTGACGCCGTCCCGGGCAGCAGGGTGCATCTGCGCATCGCCGGCAGCCCCGTACAATCGCGTAGTCACGAGCTGAGGAGGGCTGTGCGGAGCGACCAGGATTACGCATCGCTCCGTGAGCGCGTCGTCGGCGAGCACGGCGTCGTGATGTTGATCGGCGCCGCAGACACCGGGAAGACCACGCTCGGTCGATACCTGGCTCGTGATGCGCTCGCCGCAGGTCGTCGCGTCGCCTTCATCGACGCCGATGTGGGGGCGACGACCGTCGGGCCTCCCGCCTGCGTGGGTCTGAAGCTGCTCGGCTCGCCGCGGGACCTCCAGAACCTCCACGAGGCCGACGAGCTGCGCTTCGTGGGCTCCGTCCATCCCCAAGGGGTGGTCCTTCCCCATGTCGTTGCCGCGGCGGCGCTCGTCGAGAGGGCGAAGCGCCACGCCGACTACATCGTGCTCGACACGACCGGCGTCGTGGGCGGTGTCGTCGGTCAGACGCTCAAGTACCACCTGATGGAGCTGGCCCAGCCGGCCGTCGTGATCGCCATGCAGTACGGGACCGAGATGGAGCCGATCATCGGCATGCTGAAGCGGTTCCTCAGCGCCAGGGTCGCGCGCGCCGAGCCGTTGCCAGATCACGTGCCGCTCAGCCCGGTCGAGCGTGCCGAGCAGCGGATCAAGGCGTTCGCCGAGGCGCTGCCGGAGCCGCTCGAGCGGTGGCGCATCCAGCCAACCGTGTTCGCCCCGACCCTCCCGGAAGGATTCGAGGAGGAGAAGCTCGAAGGGATGCTCGTAGGGATCCAGGACGGAGACGGCGACTGCCTCGGGCTTGGCGTCGTCGAGCATGTCGACGGCGTCTTGCGGGTCGCCACCCGTCACGGAGAACGGATGAAGGGCCTCCGGCTCGGTTCGATGCGCATCGATCTCGAGACGTACTCCACGACGGCTGTCCGCCTCCGGCAACTGTTCTTCGGGATCTGAACAAGTACTAGGTACTTAGTACCTAGTACCTAGTACTCAGTACCACCTTCCTCCGGTGACCAACCCGTGACCTCCGCNNGCACAGGTCACCCTCGTCGCACCGTCATCGGCGGATGCGACTCTCGACACACAACCCGTTGCGGCGGCAGGCGTCGCCGCAGCCGACACCACACTCTCCGCCGTGAACGCACCGGCGATGGTGCGGCCCGGCGGCGGCGATCAGGGCAACGACTGTCGCGTGGATCGCAGACGACCCCGCCAGTGCCGGCCGGCGCCGAACCCCGATCCGCAGCCGAACCCGGATCCGCAGCCGGATCCGGACCCGCAGCCCGATCCGGACCCGACTCCGGATCCCACGCCGCTGCCGACTCCGAGCGGGGCCCGCTTCGACATCTTGCTGAGCGGCGTTCTCGACGGCCGGCAGACCGAGTTCTGGGCGGCTCCCTACTTCCGCAGCCTCCCGTACACGTCGATGTACGACGTCGGCTGGATCGACGGCGACCGCGTCGGGTACCGGTGTGCGTAC
>DKBA01000335.1 GCA_002450985.1 Acidimicrobiia bacterium UBA6912 | reverse complement strand
CAGTCCCGAAACGACAGTCCCCTCCACTGCGAATAGACGGCGGCGCAGCGGACGAACGTATCGTCTGGGGCAAGGCCATCCACCGTGTTCCGCGTGTCGCGCCGCCTCCGGGGTCCTCGTGCCCACCACGACGTCCGCTCTGGGCGGGGCCGTCTTCAGCGGTTGCGTCGAGGCCGTCGCAGAGGTGCCCGGTGGCGTCGAGGGTGGCTGTCACCACGACCACCGGCCACCGACCTCCTAGCATGCCCGCATGACCGACACCGAGGCGAGGGTCACCTCACGGCGCCGCGCTGAACTGGGCCTGGGTGCTGATGTCCGCTGCGCGCCAAACAACGCCGAGCGATGACTGCGACGCCGTTCCCGTCGATTCCTCAAACCCGCTATGCGGACAGCGGCGGCGTGAGCATCGCGTATCAGGTCGTCGGCGACGGACCAATCGACGTTGTGATGGTGCCCGGCTTCGGCTCACATCTCGAACGGGCCTGGGAGCTTCCCCGGTTGGCCCACTACTACCACCGGTTGTCGTCCTTCGCGCGGTTGATCCTTCTCGACAAACGCGGGACAGGGCTGTCGGACCGTGTGGCACCCGACGCCCTCCCCGGAATCGAACAGCGCAAGGACGATCTGAAGGCAGTGATGGACGAGGTGGGGATCGAACGGGCGTCGCTGATCGGCCACTCGGACGGTGGGCCGCTTGCGATGCTCTTTGCGGCCACATACCCGGGCAGGGTCGAGAACCTGGTCCTGATAGGCACCTACTCGAAGAGGGTGAGTGCACCCGACCACGTTCAGGCTCTCAGCCCGGAGTTCTACGAGGGGTTCGCCACCGAGGTCGCCGAGCATTGGGGCGATCCCATAGCCGTGGACCTGCTGGCTCCGGGTTCCGACCCCGACTTCCATCGGTGGTGGGCGGCGTCGCTGCGGGGAAGCATGAGTCCGGCAGCGGCACGGGCGATGGTGGCGATGAACGCCGCCATAGATGTCAGAGAGGCCCTCCCGGCAATCCATGTCCCGACGCTGGTGATCCATCGCACCGGCGACGCGGCGACTCCCGTGGAGGGTGGCCGGTTCATTGCCGAGCAGATCGAGGGAGCCAAGCTCTTGGAGCTACCGGGGGCTGACCACTTCCCGTGGATGGGCGATTCTGAGCCACTACTGGTTGCGATCGAAGAGTTCGTGACCGGAGAACGCCCGGGTTCGGTTCCGAATCAGGTTCTCGCCAGCGTGTTGTTCACCGACATCGTCTCATCGACCGAGAAGGCTGCCTTGCTCGGTGACAGAGAGTGGACGTCGCTGCTGAAGACGCATGATGGCATCGTTGCCGCGGAAGTGTCTCGCCACGGTGGACGGGAGGTGAAGCACACGGGCGACGGGTCCCTCAGTGTGTTCGAGGGGCCTGCTCGGGCCGCCCGCTGTTGGATGTCGATCGCCGGCCGGGTGGGGGAGATCGGCGTGGCTATCCGAGGCGGTCTCCACACGAGCGAGGTGGAGCTGGTCGATGGTGATGTGAGGGGCCTCGGGGTACACATCGCGGCGCGGTTGATGGGCCTTGCCGCTCCCGGTGAGCTGATCGTCTCTTCGGTGGTCCGCGATCTCTCAGTCGGCTCTGGCGTCGCGTTCATCGAGCGCGGTCGGCACGAGCTGAGGGGTGTTCCCGGTGAATGGTTGGTCTACGCGGTGACGGGCTGAGCACCGACGGGCCGGATCGAGCGGCGCCACCGTGACCGTGGCCCGAGCCAGCCGAAACTCGTTGCGAGCCCTCGGGGGGATTGGGCCGATCAGGGCCCTTCGGCCCTGGCTGCCGCTCCAAGCATCAGCTAGCCCGGGAAGAGTGTCCCTGCCGTTGGCGCGGGCGGCGACTCTGGGCACGGGGAGGGGGTGACGAAGCGTGAAGGCAGCACTGGTGTTCACGTATACCCGACCCTGGCCGGGACGCGAGGCCATGGCGATGGAGGCGTTCTCGGACGCGTTGACGTTCTTCGGGAAGCTCGCCGCGGACGACAAGATCTCCGGGCCGATGCTCTACATGAGCACAACCGCCAAGAGCATGATGATCGTGCACGGCGACCGGGAGTATCTCCACGAGTTGATCCACACCGACGATTTCCTGTCGATGTACATGAAGGCGTCGTTCTCGACCCCCGACATCGGCTACGAGGTCTGGGGCTTCGGTGAGCATGTCGAGGAGATGATGGCTCTCTGGAGCGGAAAGGGAGCTGAATTCGGCCTGATGTGAGCGAGTGACCGGCCGGCCCTCGTACGCCTCGTGCCGTGCGCGGTCGGTCGGTCATCCCGCGCCCGACGACCGGCTCCCTGCAGACCGGGTCCTACGCTGTTTGGCGAGTCGGCCGAGACACTCCACCGCACGGAGCAGCAACGTGCCGACTTCCAACCGCGGTCCCACGCTCCACTCGGAATCGCGAGCCGCGCTGGGAGGGCGGGGCGTGTTGGCAACCGCCATCAGCGAAGCGGCCACGCCAGAGGGCCGATTGGCAGCAACGCATTACGCGCAGCAGGAAACCCCACTGTCGAGGCGGCATGGCTCGAACGAGAACCTGGTCCCGTTGGTCCAGGTGCTTGCCAAACCGAGGGAATCGACAGCTCTCACCGGCCACATCCAACCGCTCAGGTTCGGNNGCCGCGGCGGCGCAGGATCCGGTTGACGGTCCGCGGCGGTATCCCCAGCTCAGGTCCGAGCCAGTCCGGACCGTGTCGATGAGTGCGTCTCGCCTCCAGGACCCGCTGCTCGACCTCGCCAGGGGTGCGGTTCGGGGACCGATGCGGACTCGACGACCGGTCACCCAAACCGGCGTCGCCCTCGGCATCCCAACCGGCCAGCCACCGATGCGCACACTGACGAGAGATCCCCGTGGCCTTGGCGGCATGGGCAACCGCCCAGCCCTCCTGACGGACCCGCTGCACGAAAGCTCACCGCAACGCTCCTGGAGTGAGGCGNNCGGCGTCCTCAAACGGGTCGCCTACGGATTCACCAAGGTCCGGAAATCTGGCCGCCCGCGCTCTCATCCTCACCCCTGGCATGCCAACATGACGATCGCAGAGCACGAGACGCTCACCCCACGCCACCGCGCAGAACCAAGTGATCTACAGCACCGATACCAATGCGGTGGAGTCGGTGAACGCCAGGATGCGGCGAGCCACCCGCGCTCGGGGCCATTTCCCCACCGAGCAGGCCGCCCTCAAATGCCTCTACGCGGTGGTGCGTAGTCTGGACCCAACCGGCCGCGGGAGGAGACGCTGGATCAACCGATGGAAGGCAGCACTCAACGCCTTCGCCATCACCTACGAAGGCCGCACCCTCCCCACCAACCGATAGACATGCCAACGGCAGTTACCCCGAAGATCGGACAGTCCCCGTCGCATGGCTCGCGGGGCTGGTTGCTTCGGCTCTCCGTGGACGAGGGTCGAGTGCTAATGTCTTCGCACTATGACAGTGATCCTGACGTTGCTCGGCACGGCGGCTTCGGTGTGGGCCGCGGTGTGGTTGGTGGATGGGTTCGAGTTCAGCGGAGACTGGTGGCAGTTTCTGGTCGTGGCATTGATCGTCGGTTTGGCCAACGCTTTCGCCAAACCATTCCTCAAGTTGATCAGCCTGCCCTTGATTGCCCTGACCCTCGGGCTCTTCCTGATCATCGTCAACGCGCTGATCCTTCAGTTCTCTGTGTGGCTTGCCGGCCCCGACGTGCTCGACCTTGGCCTCACCTCTGATGGGTTTTTCTGGTCCACGTTCTGGGCGTCGATCGTCATCTCGGTGGCCGGCTGGATCCTGGGGCTCGTGGTGCCCGATCGGGGCGGCATGTCTCGTACGACCTGAGCAGTGGATTCGGCGAGCAGCGACGGCACGCCGTCGCAGCACGCAACTGCCTCGCCAGGTCCATCGCTATACCCGCCCTGGCGTGACGGCGACCCAGAGAAGGAACCGACCAGCGTCCCCGACAACCCAGGGTGGGGAACCCCGATGCGCACTACTGGGGAATTCCGGCGAGCGGCGTCACCCAAAGGTGCCGAAGCCTTCGAGTGCCGCTGACTCGCTGTCTTGGCGCGCCGTCTCGCCCGTATTGGCGGGTGCATACTCAGCGCTGTCGGTGTCGATTCCGACATGTAGGCCATCGCGTTGAGCAGATGCGAGGTCCTGTAGTGGGGGTTGGGGAGTGTTCGGCCGGGTGTACCCCGGGTAGTGTTGCGCGATGCGCTGGCGCATCAGTGTCGGAGGTCGTGGGAGCACCGCTGGAGGGGCGAGCCGCGTTCGGCGCTGCGGGAGGCATTGGGTGTGGTAGCGATAGCGGCGCCTCCGCCGATCCCGGGCGAGCCGATCGATCCTCCGCCGAAGGCGGCGCCGGAGGTGGTGCAGGATCTCGATGAGGCCGAGGGGGCGGCGACGATTGCTGTGGGGGTGGGGTATCGGGCGTTGATTCGCTTCAACTATGCGCGCTCGACGCTGCTGGCCGCGGGAACGACGTACTACGTGTTTCTGGCGTTGTTCTCACTGATTGCTCTGGCCTATGGAGTGACCGCCATATTGAATGCGGATCGCATGGCCACCTATGTGACCGAGGCCGTCTCTGAGGCGTTCCCCGGGTTGCTCGGTGAGGAGGGGATCGATCCGGCGCAGTTGAGAGCGGTTGGTCAGGCGGCGTCGGTGGTGGGTCTGGTGGCCATGCTGTACGCGGGGAGTGGGGCGATGGTGGCGGCGAGCGGATCGATCCATGACATCTACGGTGCGCCCCTTGATCCACGTAACTACTTCGTGAAGCGGCTCCGGCTGCTGGGGTGGCTCATCGTGATCGGGTCGCTGATCGCGTTTTCGCTGGTTGCAGGGACCGTCACGGTGAACTTCGCGAACCGAGTGATGGACGCCATCGGGATCGAGGGCACCGAAAGTCGATGGCTGGCGAGGGTGGGAGCAGGGGTGGTGACGCTCGGAGTCGATTTCTTGATCATGCGGCTCGTGCTCGGTCGCCTGGGTGGGATTCGACCGCCCCGGAAGGCGCTCAACGTTGGATGCGTCGTCGGGGCTGTGGGAATCGAGTTGCTACGGATCCCGATGGCCTTGATCCTGAGCTTCTCGGTGGACAAGCCGCAGTACGGGGCACTCACGGTGCCGATCGGCATCCTCCTCGTCCTCTACCTCAACTCGCTCACCCTGTACGGCGCCGCCGCACTGACGGCCGGTGTTGCCGAGAGGGACATCCCCATCGATGAGATCAAACCCGCCACGGACATCGAGGCGGCGCAGGTCACGGTCGCCGAGTAGGGGCGGAAGCCTCACACCCGGTCGAAGAGCGGACGCCTCTGGGACTCCGCGACCTGCAGCAGGCTACTTGCGGTGCCCGGGCAGCACGAGAACCATACGTGGTCATGAACGCGTTTCTCACCCAGATCGTTGAGCAGATCGATGAGGCCGTCGACACGTCCGCAGTCTCGACTTGGGACCCGGTGTGGGCGCTGATCACAGTTGTGGTCGGTGTCGGTGTTTCGAGGATTGCCCGCGCCGGTGCCCGCCGTGTCGGCCGCAGCGTGGATCTTCCACCCAACATGGTGGATCTGTTGGGGACAACGGTGATGTGGACCGTCGTGGCCGTCTCAGTAGTGCTGGCCTTGACCTTCGTCGGCCTGGACGTGACTCCGCTGTGGCTGCTGATACTGCTGGTGTTGGTGGTCTTCGTTGTGGGGGGCCGTACCCTGCTCGAGGCCTTTGGTGCCGGGATTCTGCTGCAGGCCCGTGCCCCTTTCCAGCCCGGAGACCTGATCCTGGTCGGCGACGAACGCGGTGTGGTGCATGAGGTCAACTCTCGCACGGTTGTTCTCGATACCTTCGATGGTCGCCGTATTCACCTCCCGAACACGCAGGTCCTGGCGGAGAGGATCGTCAACCTGACCCATCGCGGGCTACGAATGAGCAGCCTGCTCCTCGATGTCGTCTACGGCACGGACCTGCGAGCTGCGTGCCGTGTCGCGGTCGACTCACTGGGCAGCGCCGTCCACGTCGTGGCGGAACCCGCACCGGTTGCGGAGGTCACCGCCTTCGAGGCGTCATCAGTGCGGATCCGCCTCCGGTTCTGGCACGCCTCGGACGAGACTTCTGAATACGCGGCGATCGACGCTGCAGCCCACGGCGTGTACGCCGCCTATCACGCGGAAGGCATCGAGTTCGCTTTCCCCCAACACACGCTGTGGTGGGGACGGCACGGAGACGACGGTCCCGACGGAGCCGATCGCAACGAAGCCTGAACCTCACCGCCGCTCACCCCGCCACAGCGACGAATCGGATCCCAGACACCACGGCGCGGGCCAGAGATGCAGTCTGTACCCCTGGGTTCAGGAGCCGCCGTCGAGCAGGCTCGACTCGAGCGCGGCGAGAGCTGCGTCGAGTTCGTCGGCCAGCGCCAGGATCCGGCTGTCGACGGTGAACCGGGTGGCGGAGCGCGGACCTCGGTGGACCCGGGTGAGCTGTCACGGCCGCAGCGCCTTCAGCTCCTTCTCCTCCGCCGGGCCGCTCACGTGGCTGTCGACCGGCGACTGGCGCGAGGCTGGGGTGCCGGACGACGTGCTGACCCGGGCGGGGATGCTGGGCGAGGACCCCGACACGCCCTGAATACCGATCGCGGTGAGGCTCGCGTTGGGACCCGGGCATTCGACATCGTCGGTGTCAAGGGGTGGTTGCAGTGATGAGTTCGTTGAGTACTTCTGAGGGGGTGCGGTAGTCGAGGGTTTTGCGGGGTCGGTTGTTGAGTTCGTCGGCGACCAGGTCGAGGTCGGTCTCGCTGAGCGCTGAGTAGTCGGCGCCACGGGGGAAGTATTGGCGGAGCA
Source organism: Acidimicrobiia bacterium UBA6912 (assembly GCA_002450985.1). Lineage (GTDB taxonomy): Bacteria > Actinomycetota > Acidimicrobiia > Spongiisociales > UBA5794 > UBA6912. Next base: position 6,461 of record DKBA01000335.1, on the reverse strand, counting down.
GTCCGTTGGTGTTCTCTGCGGTGCCTCGCTGCCAAGGGCTGTGCGGATCGCAGAAGTAGACGGCAACGCCGGTGTCGACAGTGGATTGTGCGTGGTCTGCTATCTCGGAGCCTTGATCCCAGGTGAGGGTGCGCACCAGGGCATCGGGGAGTCGCTGGATCTTGCGGGCTATGGCGTTGCGTACGGTCTCAGCTCGGCGATCGTCGGGGAGGTGGAGGAGCATCACGAATCGGCTGGTGCGTTCCACCATGGTCCCGATATGGGAGTGGCCGTCTCGGGTGCCGATGATCAGGTCGCCTTCCCAGCGGCCGGGTACGGCACGGTCATCGACCTCGGCCGGCCGCTCCGAGATCATGATCATGTCAGTGAGTTTGCCTCGACCATTGGCGTGGCGTCCGCGAGGTCGACGCCGCGTGCGGCCGGTGCGTAGCGCCGCAAGCAGTTCATGGCGCAGGCCGCCGCGGCCTTGGAGAAACAGGGATCGGTAGATCGTTTCGTGCGACACCCACCAGTGTGGATCATGGGGATGCTCCACGCGGAGCCGACCGGCGATCTGCTGTGGTGACCAGCATTGCTCGAGGCCCTGTTCGACGACCGCAGCCAGAAGCGGGTTGTCGATCAGCNNGGTCACTGTCGAGGCTGGCCGATCCAGGCATCGAGCTGCCTCCCGCAACGGTTGTGCCCACCGGCAAACCCGCTCAACTCGTAGCGTTCCTCCAACGTCATCCGCTCGCCAGGCACCGCTCCTCCTATCACTCAACAGTGCGACTGTCGCAATGATTGATAGAAGCCGGCATCACTCTCTCGACGGGACAACGAACGTGAGTTCGGCACCGCCGGTGGGCGAGGCGCTCTCGAACGTCCTAGGCACGGTGCCGGTCTGGCGTGCGGCGGGGGTCTGCGCAATTGGGGGACCCTCCCCATGGACGGGTCGGTTGGGCGGGCGGATGATCGAAGGGAAGGAGGTTGTCATGCGCGACACACTCACACCTCCCAGTACCGAGCGGCACCGACCGAGCCGGGCGCGCGTCATCATCGGGTCGGCCGTTGCCGTCGTGGCAGTGCTCTTCACCGGTATCGCCGGGCTCCTGGCCGTCGTGGCCCCCAACGATGCCAAGCCCGAGTTGGCTTGGGAAATCGCCGGAATGGCTGCGGTGATCGGCATCGCAACGTGGGTTGCTGCGCTCGTCTTGACTCGCATGAGCGGATGGGCGCTGTACGTCGTGGCGGCGGTGTTGACGCTGCTCACGGCGATCGGCGTGTACGGCGGGTCGAGAGCGGAGGGGACGGCCGTCCTCGTCGTCTCACTCGTCGCAATCCCCGCCTGGGTCGCCGGCGTCCTGTGGAATCGAACCCGTGTCCGTCGCCGACCCTGAGCCGGCATCGGGACCAGCTGGTGGACGGCCCTCGGCTCGACTGCGTCGTCCGCCTCCATCGGCNNGTGACGGCGATCGGCCTGCCCGACGGCGATCACGTGCGGCGATGGCACGCATCCGCACCGCCGGTGCTCCGGTGTCGTATTGCATCTATCGTCGTAGTGGAAATCGCGATCGCTCCGCGAGGGAGACGCCGTGTCCGCATTCGTGCTCATGCTCCGCGAGGGCGTGGAGGCAGCGCTCATCGTCGCCATCCTGCTCGCCTACCTCGACCGGCTCGCCGTGCCGGGAAGGGCGCGGTGGGTGTGGGGCGGAACGGCGGCGGCCGTTGCGGTCTCGACTGCGATCGGCGTCGTGCTCTGGGTCACCATCGGCGAGCTCGAGGGCGAATCGGAAGCGCTCGTCGAGGGCCTGGTGGCGGTGGCCGCCGTGGCCCTGCTGAGCTGGATGGTGTTCTGGATGGGGCGGCAGGCTCGCACCCTCCGGTCGGAGCTGCACGCCAAGGTCGACGTCGCCCTCGCCTCGTGGGGGGCGCCGGCGCTCGCCGCCGTCGCCTTCGTCGCCGTCGTCCGTGAGGGCGTGGAGTCGGCCCTCTTCCTGATCTCGACGACCGTTGGGGAGACGTCGTCGTCGACGCAGGTCGTCGGCGCCCTCCTCGGTCTCGCCGCCGCGGTGGCGATCGGGTACCTCTTCTACATCGGCAGCCACCTCATCGACCTGCGAGTCTTCTTCCGGGTGACCGGTCTTCTCGTCATCCTCTTCGCCGCCGGCCTCGTCGCCAAGGGCGTACACGAGTTCCAGGAGCTCGGCGTGCTGCCGACCTTCTCCGAGCACCTCTACTCGCTCGGGGTGCTCGACCCGGCATCGAGCACCGTCGGCCGCTTCCTGAACGGCCTGTTCGGCTGGACGCCCGATCCGTCGCTCCTGATGGTCGTCGCCTACGTGGCGTACCTCGTCCCGGTGACGGCCGCCTTCGTCAGGATGACGGGCTCGTCGTCGGCGCAGCGGCGACCGACTCAGGCGGACAGCTCGATGGCGACCAGCGTCTCGTCGAGATAGGCGACCGCCGTCGGGGCGAGCGGGGCAACCGCCGAACGGAGGCCACCGACGATGGTGGCGCTCGCCGTGCCGACATGGGTGGGTGCGGCGAGCGAGCGGTGCCATGTGCCGAAGTCCCGCATCACCGAGGGATCCCTCACGAGCAGGGCCGCCAGCAGCGCATCGAAGAGGATGTGGACGTCCGCCCGCACCCGCAGACCGGCGGCGCCGTTGCCGCCCTCGGAGGACCGCGCCGCGTCGACCGCTTCCGCGATGATCTGGAGCCGGCGGGACTCGAGCCGCTCCATCTCGTCGGTGGGCGCCAGCGCATCGCGCTCCGCCGTCGCAATGTCCGGCTGCCAGCTCCGCAGGGTCTCGTCGATGGCGCCCGGGTGGCCGGCCCACGCATCTGCGCCGAGCCGCCGGGCCCGGTCGGGCGAGGCGCCGAAGGCTCGTCCGCCCGCCAGCACCGGGACCCCGGCGTGGTGGGCGGCCTCGATGGAGGCGCGAGCCCCCGGGAGACACGTGACGATGGCACACGAGAGCACGAGGGCCTCGGGCTTCACGTCGCTCAAGTAGGCCGCGAGATCCGATGCGGGGACGCTCGAGCCGAGGTACGTCACCCGCCAGCCCAGGTACAAGAGGTAGGCCGCCACCATCCGGGCGGGGAGGGAGTGGGTGTCGCCCTCGGCGCAGGCCACGACGACGTGCCTGGCATCCTCGGGATTGGTGAACGACCCGGCGAGGAGGGCGACGAGCGTCTCCACGGCACCCGTGGCGGCGTGCTCCTCGGCGATGCCGTAGTCCCCCTGCTGCCAGCGGCGGCCGATCTCGGCCTGGAGCGGGGCGATCACGTCGAACAGGATCGAGTCGAACGGCATGCCGTCGGCCATCAAGCCGCCGACCACGTCGAAGGCCAGGCCGGCGTCGCCTTGCCCTACGGCGGCGAGGACCGCGAGGCGCGCCTGCTGGAGATCGTCTCCCCTTGGATACGGTGCGTCCGCCACGGAGCTCCTCGATCGGTCGCCNNGCGACCGGGCGGCCCTGCGAGGTGCCCCCGCCACCGCCTCCGCCGCCCGAGCCCTCTGCGCCCTCGGTCTCGCCACCGCTGCCGCCGCCGAAGCCGAATCCGCCGGCGCGTTCCCACGCCGCGGCGGTGATGATGAGGTCGTCTCCATGAGAGTGCGGGGCGGAGAACACGGTCCCCGGGTGCGCCTCGCCGAACATCGCGGTCAGCATCTGCTCGGTGCGGTCGGCGACCTCGGCGGGTGAGGTGGAGTTGCGATTCTGGGTCATCGGTGGTTCCTCCGGGTGAGTCTCGCAGCGAGTAGGAGCAGGGCGGCAGCCACACGGAGCACCATGACGTGGTCGATCACGCGGGTTCGCATCACGGCGCCCTCGGGTGACGAGAGGTCGACCCTCGTCGGGTGACAGTACGTCCATCCCAGGCCGGCGGGGCCGGCGCCCACGGCAGCGCGCCACGTCCGGGAGCGCAGCGTGACGTTGCGACCATCCGGGACGGCGATGTGGTCCACCGCGCGCGAAGCCCGTATCTGCACCATGGCACCACCGTACACCGATGCGCAAGCGTCGCCGCAGGCTGCGGGAGTACCCTCGCCTTCTGACCCCACGGCGGGAGGTTTACGTGAGTGACGATATTGCGTATCGGTCCGAAGTCAGGGTGGAGCGGGTGCGAGGCCCGATACGCCGGGCGTGGCTTCCCGGGAGGAGCGAGTCGGTCACGTTCGGGGTGCACGGCGCCATCGCCGAGCACTACGGCGTGTCCCCCGACGACTATCCGCCTGACACGACGACCATCGACTACGTGATCGCCGCTGCCGCCGGGTGACTGACCGGGACCTTCGGGGGCGCGCTGGAGGCGCGCGGCATCACAGCAAGCGGAGGAGCCCTCGTCTCGACGTCGGTCGGTGAGGTCGAGAAAGAGGGGAGGGTGCTCGTCGTCAAACGTATCCACGTGACGTATGAGCTCGCCGGGGTCACCGCCGAGCAGCGAGAGACGGTGGAGCGGGTGCTGGGCTTCCACGCCGACCACTGCCCGGTGGCACGCAGCATCGCGGGGTCGATCGCCATCACGACGGAGGTACGCTTCGTCACGTGAGCGAGGTCGTCGTTGGAGAGGCCGCACCAAGCGATGCGGCTGCGATCGGGGCGTTCATGGTCGCAGCGTGGAGGGCGGCAGGCCCGGGTGCGCCGGGCTACAGCGGAGCCACCGACGATGTGATGGCGGAGATCACCACCGAAGCGGCGATCGCCGCTCGCATCGCACCGCCCGAGCGCCGTATGTTCGTTGCCCGCAGCGACGGCAGGGTGGTGGGTTTCGCGGCGATCAGGCACATGACCGAAACCGACGTGGAGCTCGCCGGCATCATCGTCGCTCCAGACGTGACCGGACGAGGCATCGGTAGCAGGCTGCTCGCCGCGGTGCTGCCGGCGGCCCGGGCCGCCGGGTACCGCCGGATGCTCGTCCGTACCGAGACGGACAACGAGACGGCGGTGGCCTTCTACGAGAGGCACGGCTTCACGCGGACGCGGCAGACCGAACAGTCGGTGGAGGGCACGGAGATCGCAGTCTGGGAGCTCGCGAAGTTCGTGTGACGGACGGCCGTTGCGACGGACCGCGCTCGTTCAGTCCTCGGCGCCGGCGATGACGAAGTCGATCGATCCGATGGTCTCGATGGCCTCGCCGATCGGGCAGTGCTCGGCGGCACCGAGGAGGGCCCCGCGGTGCATCTCCACGTCGGCGTTCGGGACCGAGATGACCACCCGCAGCGCGGTGAGCCGCCCCGGTGCGGTGCGCTGGCTGTACTCCACGTCGACGTGCATGCCCCGCACGTCGAGCCCGGTCCGCCGGCAGTGGAACAGCACGAACGAGGCGACGCACGACCCGAGCGACGCCACGAACAGATCGGTCGGCGTCGGTTCGGCGCCGGCGCCTCCCATGGTGGTGGGGAGATCGGACTTCACGACGTGGTCGGCCACGGCGGTCTCGAAGCCCCGGTCGGCGATATAGCGGGTGACGGCTACCGGCATCGGCGACTCCTCGTTCTCGGACTGNNTGCCAGCCGTCGTCTGCCTACGCTCGGCGGCGATGAGCGCACCCCACACCCCCGACACCGGGCTCCCCGTCGAGACGGCCGTGCCCGCGGTGCGGGCGGCGCTGGACGAGCAGGGGCACGCCGTGCTCACCGCACCGCCCGGCTCGGGGAAGACGACCGTCGTCCCGCTGCGCCTCCTCGATGCGGACTGGCTGGAGGGCAGGAAGATCGTCGTACTCGAGCCGCGGCGCCTCGCCACCCGGGCGGCGGCGCGGCGGATGGCGTATCTGCTCGGTGAGGAGGTCGGCGGCACGGTCGGCTATGTGACCCGCACCGATCGCACCACCGGGCCGGGAGTGGCGATCGAGGTCGTCACCGAGGGAGTGCTCACGCGAAGGCTCCAGCGCGACCCGGGGCTCATGGACACCGGGCTGGTGGTGTTCGACGAGTTCCACGAACGCAACCTGCAGACCGATCTCGGGCTCGCCCTGGCGCTCGATGCCCGGGGGGTGCTCCGCCCCGACCTGCGCATCTTGGTGATGTCGGCGACGATCGACGCCGCACGAATCGCCGCCCTCGTCGGCGGCGACCAGCCGGCGCCGGTGATTGCGGCCGAAACCCGGGCGTTCCCCGTGGACGTCAGATGGGCGCCACCGGCGCGGAGCGCCCGTCTCGAGCCGCACGCCGCCGCCGTCATCCGGCAGCTGCTGGCCGCAGAGCCCGGGGATGCACTCGTCTTCCTCCCCGGGATGGGCGAGATGCGCCGGATCGCAAGCCTGCTCGCCGAGGACGGGGTCGCCGCCGACGTCCACCTCCTGCACGGCAGCCTCCCGCTCGCCGAGCAGGATGCCGCCATCGCCCCGTCGCCTCGGGGACGGCGCAAGGTGGTGCTCTCCACCGACATCGCCGAGACGTCGCTCACCGTCGAGGGCGTGCGCATCGTCGTCGACTCGGGCCTGGCACGGGCGCCCCGCTTCGATGCCCGCACCGG
>DKBA01000194.1 GCA_002450985.1 Acidimicrobiia bacterium UBA6912 | reverse complement strand
GTCGGACGGCGCCCTCAGCGACACCGCCACGGTGACGGTGACGATCCGAGACGTCTTCGAGGTGCCGGCCGTTCCCACGTTCACCGACGTGGACACGGCAAACACGTTCTTCGCCGACATCGAGTGGCTGGCGTGGAAGGGAATCACCCGGGGGTGCAACCCGCCCCTCAACGACCGTTTCTGCCCCAACGCTTCGGTGACCCGGGGCCAGATGGCCGCCTTCCTGGTACGGGCGCTCGGGCTCACCGATCCCGGCACGACCGATTTCGTCGACGACGACGACTCCATCTTCGAAGCCGACATCGAGAAGCTCGCCGCCGCCGGCATCACCAGAGGCTGCAACCCGCCCATCAACGACAGGTTCTGCCCCAACGACCTCGTGACCCGAGGCCAGATGGCCGCCTTCCTGGTACGGGCGCTGGGGCTCACCGATCCCGGCACGACCGACTTCGTCGACGACGACGACTCCATCTTCGAAGCGGACATCGAGAAGCTCGCCGCCGCCGGCATCACCAGAGGCTGCAACCCGCCCATCAACGACAGGTTCTGCCCCAACGACTTCGTCACCCGTGCCCAGATGGCGGCGTTCCTGAGGCGGGCGCTCGGATGAACCGGGAAGGCGCGAAGCCGGGGCCGGTACGCGCACCGGCCCCGGTCCGGATCGTCTGGTGTGTGTCCGCTACTTCCGCAGGATCACGATCACATCCTCACCAATGATCGGCGTGCCGCCGTACTCCTCCATGAGCATCCCGGTGATCGTCACGATCAGCACCTCGCCGTCGTTCACCTCACCGAGGGCCGCCGCCAGCTCGGCGGTCTTGAACTTGACCGTGAGGTCCATGAACCCGTCGGGTCCCTCGGTGGTGCAGTCGTAGGCGTCCACCTTGCCCAGGTAGGGCTCGTAGGGAGTCGCCACGTCTTCGTAGCTCCACCGGAGCGGGCTGACGCCTTCGAGCAGCAGCGTCCCCGGGTCCACCTGCGTCACGTCGAACTCTGCCGTCCCGAGGATCGCCGCCGGTGTGACCCCTTTGCTGTCGACATTGATCGGGTTCCGGCACGAGGTCGGGTGCACGTCGAACGCAACCGGGATCTCGAACACGGGCACGGCGCGCTCGAGTGTGAGCAGCGCCCATGCCGTCGACAGGATCTCGTTGCCCCAGCAATCCACGGGCCACCAGCCACCGGGATCCTGAGTGGCGATCAGGTGGCTCGCCACTTCGGCGAACCAGTCGTCGAGATCACCCACCCCGTCGAGATCGAGCAGGTCGATCCCGAGGGCGTCGAGACCCTTCATCATGGTGAACATCGCCTGCCGATGCCCGAGCCATCCCGCCCCGCAGTAGTCGGTGTCGCCCCAGTGCCGCTCGATGTAGTCGACCGCATCGAGGACGCGCGGAGTCGTCACCGTGTCGCCGACGAGACCCATCTCGTAGAGCAGGTTGCCCGTCTTCAGGATGTTCACCCACGGGTAGTACGGGTCATACCAGGAGCCGCCATCGTCGGCATCGCCGTCGACCGGGTCCTGCATCACGCCGATCCACACGTCGAGCTCGGTGAACACGAAGGGCGGAATGGGAACCTCGAAGCCGAACGGCGGCGAGGCCGCCGCAAAGCCGAGGCCCAACGTCGCATAACCGGAGTTGGAGTTGTCCGAGTCGCACTCGTCGGGCCCATAGCGCCACCCACCGCGATGCACACCGCACTCCGGGTCGACCTGCGCCCATGCCAGGTAGTCGACGGCATCCTGGACGAGGTCACCATAGAGCTCGGGATGGCCGCTGGCCGCCAGCGCCATCATCGCCGTCCCGGTGTTGTAGATCTGGTGGTACTCGTATCCGCTGTGCCAGTACACGCCAATCCCGTCACCGTCGCCGTCCGGGTCGCCGGTCGGCTCGATGCCGATCGGCTGCGTGGACGCCTCGCCTGCGATGTAGTCGAGTCCGGCCTCGACCGTGGCGAAGTACTCGTAGTCGGGATCCAGCGGGTCATAACCGAGATCGATGGCTCGATCCTCGAACTTGAGGATCGCCACACCCGTATGCGCCACCTTCTCGTAGGAGCCGAAGGAACCGTCGGGATTCTGCTGGTCCGCCAGCCACTCCAGCCCGGCGACCACCGCCGCTTCTATCTCGTCCTCCAGCGTCTCGTCCTGGGCGGTCGCTGCCGGCACAAAGGCGAAGGCCAGCAACGCCACGAGGGCGAGGGCGAGGATTCTCGCTCCCTTGCTCGTCATCTCGTCTCCTCCCACGATCCGCGGCGACCGTCGCACCGACAGACGCCGCGGCACTCACAACGTCTGTTCTCAGACTCCGGCCTGGGCCTCACCCCCTTCGTCCCGAGGCGAAAACCAACAGAGTCGCGGTCCCACAGGCGCCGCTGCGCCACCACCGCAACCGGCTGGGTCACCCCCGATTGTCCTGCTGCGTCGCAGACGGTCCCCAGGGCCGAAGGGCCCCCGCCGAGTCCCTTTGCGATGCCGTCTAGTCACGATCAGGGAGGGCCGCCCACCCGAACGCAGCCCCACGCCCGGGCGTACGATGACGTCCACCACGACCCGAGGAGCGGTCTGCTCCTCCGGGGCACGCCGATCGGCGCCCCCGTCTTCCAGGTGGGCCCGTTCGTCATGGACTCTCCCGAGGAGCTGCCGGCTCGCCGAGCCGATCGGAGGGACATCGGCACGGGGTAGCTTGGGACCCATGACCACGGCCTACACCAACGCCACCATCTGGACGGCCGCCGGACCCGCCATCGACGCCGGAACCCTCATCGTCACGGATGGGAAGATCGAAGCGGTCGGGGCGGGCATCGCCGTCGACGGTCTGGAGACCGTCGACTGCACCGGCCGCTACCTCCTCCCCGGGCTCGTCGACGCCCACTCCCACACCGGCGTGTGGGGCGAGGGGGCGAAAGACGACCACGACGGCAACGAGCTGTCCGAGGCCACCACTCCCTACATCCGCACGCTCGACTCGATCTACCCGGAGGACGTGGGTTTCGAGGACGCGAGGCGCGGCGGGGTCACGACGCTCGGCATCACGCACGGCTCCGGCAACGCCATCGGCGGGCAGGTCACCGTCGTCAAGGCCCGGGGCACGGTCGCAGACGATATGGTCATCCGGGCGCCGGCGGGCGTGAAGATGGCGCTCGGCGAGAACCCGAAGCGGGTCGGCGAGCTCTTCAATCGGGCACCCCGCTCTCGCATGGGCGTCGCCTACCTCGCGCGCAAAGCCTTCTGCGACGCCATCGAGTACCGCAAGGACTGGGAGCACTACCGCGCACAGCTCGCCGAGCAGGACCGCAAGCCTGAGAGCGAGCGCACTCCGCTGCGGGAGCCGAAGCGCGACCTCGGCAAGGAGGTGCTGCTCCAGGTGCTCGACGGAGAGATCCCGGTGCGCAACCACGCCCACCGCATGGACGACATCCGCACCGCCATCCGCCTCGCCGAGGAGTTCGGCTACCGCGTCGTCATCGATCACGCCACCGAGAGCTATCGGATCGCCGACGAGATCGTCTCCCGGGGCATCCCCGTGGCCGTGGGGCCCGTGTTCGGCGAGCGGTCGAAACGTGAGCTCAACCGCCAGACCCCGGCGACGGCGGGGATCATGGTGCGAGCGGGCGCCACCGTCGCCATCATCACCGACTCCCCGTTCAACCCCGTGCAGAACCTGCGCGATCTGGTGATCTTCGCCATCCGCGACGGTCTGCCCGAGGAGCGGGCGCTGGAGACCGTCACCATCAACCCGGCTCGCATCCTCGGGGTCGAGGACAGGGTCGGCAGCCTCGAGCCGGGCAAGGACGCCGACTTCATCCTGCTGAACGGCGATCCGTGGGACGCCCGGAGCAAGGTGGTTGCGACGCTCATCGAGGGCGAGCAGGTGTTTGCCTCCACCGGGCCTTACCTCCCCGACTGAGGCTGCTGCGTCAGCGGATCCCGGTGCCGTAGGCGACGTCGAGGGCAGGGGCGAGGCCGCGGCCCGTGGTGAACGTCTGCGGCTGCGCAGTGCCCAGCAGGCCCTCGACCGGCTGCGGCACCAGTGTGTAGTTGCCTGCCGGGAGCTCCGTCGTGAAGTGCCCGTCCGCATCGGTGCGGGTCTCGGCGACGGTGCGACCGGCGTCGTCGACGATGAGGAGGACGGCGCCGGCAACCGGACGGTCGGCGCACGCCGGGTCGGGAGGATCGTGCTGCACCGGGCAGACCGGGCCGGCGTGGGCGGTGCCGGTCACCGCATACTCGTCCGCGGCGGGCGTCGTCCCGCCGCACGTCGCAAGCAGCGTCGCCGCGACGACCACCCCCACCACGGCGAGCTTCGCCACGTTCATGGCGGTCGGACGGCACGCGCCGCGCCCACGGTTCCCGTCACCCCTCATCCGGCCTGGTCCGCGGTGGGCCGAGCAGGGCGGCGAGCGCCGCCGCCGCCGAGGCATCGACCACGGCCAAGACCTCGTCGCCCGGCATCAACTGTGTGTCCCCGTGCGGGATGAGCAGTTCCGAGCCGCGGACCACCCCGACGAGCACGCAGCCGGCCTCGAGATCGAGCTCGGTCAGGCTCCGGCCGGCAACCGCCGACCCGGCGTGCACCTGCTCCTCGACCAGCGAGTACTGCCCACGGCGCAGCTTGAGGAGCGTCATCATCTCGCCGAGNNGGGACGCCGAAGGCGAACTTCGCCAGGCTGGTGACGACGAGGTTGGTCTCGTCGCGGTTGGTGACGGCGACGACCGTGTCGGCCCGGTGGGCGCCGATCGCCTCGAGAACGTCGGGGTCGGTGCCGTCGCCGTGAACCACCGAGCCCCCCGGATGCGTGCTGCGCAACCGCTCGACGCATGCGGCGTCGCTCTCGACGAGGCGCACGTCATGGCCACCCTCGGCGAGCAGCGAGGACAGGTAGGACCCGATACGGCCGCCGCCCACGATGAGTACCTCAGCCATGACTCCTCCTCACGTCGTTCCGAGCAGCGACTCGAGCCGGGGGCGCGATGCCGCCAGCACGGCGAGGTGCACGATGTCTCCGGCCTCCAACACGGCTCCCTCCGTCGGGATGAACGTGCGGCCGCTGCGGCTGATCGCCACCGGGAGCACCTCACCGGGAGCGGCCAGCTCCGCGATCGGCCTGCCGGCCAGCAACGGCGGCAACTCCGCCTCGACGAGGTCGACCTGGCCGGAGCCCAGGGCGAGCAACTCGCCGACGGTGGCGAACGTGAGCAACCCGACCATACGCTCGATACCCCAATCCACCGGCGAGATGACCTGGATGCCGAGCCGCCGATAGATGTGCGCCTTGCCGGGGTCGTAGATCCGGGCGACCACGCGCGGCACCCGGAAGATGCGCTGCGCCACTCGTGCGATCACGGCGTTCGCCTCGTCGCTCCCCGTCACCGCGGCGAGACCGTCGACGCTCTCGACGCCGGCGCGCAACAGGAGATCCCGATCGAACCCGACACCCACAAGCCGTTGCCCGGCGAACGCAGGCCCGAGACGTGTGAAGGCGCCCGGGTCGACGTCGAGGACCGTGACGGTGTGGCCGGCCTCGGCGAGCCGGCGGGCGAGGCCGGCGCCGAGCCTGCCGCAGCCCGTGATGATGGCCTTCACATGGAACCACCTCCTCGGTGGGACATCCGCCGTCGCCCCAGCGCCTTGCGCACCTCGTCGGTGACGAGGAGGAGCGGGCTCAGGGCGGCGAGCCACAGCCAGTGCGTGGCCGGGAACGCGGCGGTCCCGATGAGATCCTGGAGAAACGGCACGGAGACGATGAGGGCGACGATGGTCAGCTCCGACGCGATGCCGATCCACACCAGCCGGTTGCTGAACCAGCCGATCTCGCGGATCGAGGCATGCTCGGCACGTTGGGCGAAGAGGTTGCCGATCTGGGTGAAGACCACGGCGGCGAGCGCCATCCCCACTCCCTGGCGGTAGACCTCTCCCTGATCCGGGAGCCCGAGCACCTGCCACGCATAGCCCGCCGACCAGTAGGCGACGAAGAACGCCAGCATCACAGCGGCGCTCTGGAGCAGCCCCAGCCAGAAGTAGGCGCGCACGAGCAGGGAGCGGGTCACGATGTGCTCGGTCGGCTTGCGGGGTGGGCGATCCATCACTCCCGGCTCGGGAGCCTCGGCGCCGAGCGCCAGGGCGGGGACCAGATCGGTTCCGAGATCGATCGAGAGGATCGCCATCACGTCGAGCGCCAGCGGGATGCGGCCGCCGCTGAAGGCGAAGAAGATGAACGGAACCGCCTCGGGCGTGTTGCTCGTGAAGATGTACGAGGTGAAGCGGCGGATGTTGGCGAACACCGCCCTGCCCTCCTCGACGGCGTTGACGATCGAGGCGAAGTTGTCGTCGAGCAGGATCATGTCCGCCGCCTCGCGGGCGACGTCGGTGCCCGACCGGCCCATGGCGACGCCGATGTCGGCCTTCTTGAGTGCCGGCGCGTCGTTGACCCCGTCACCCGTGACGGCCACGACGTTGCCGAGCTGTTGGAGGGCCCTGACGATGCGGAGCTTGTGCTCGGGCGACGACCTGGCGAACAGCAGCTCCCGGTCCTCGGCCGCCAGCAGATCGGCGACCTCGTCGTCGCCGAGCCGCTCGACCTCGTCGCCATTGACGATCCGCACCACGGGGCCGGTGACCAGCCCGACGCGGCGAGCGATCGACTCGCCGGTGAGCCCGTAGTCGCCGGTGATCATCACGATGCGGATCCCGGCCCGGCGGCAGGTCGCCACCGCGGCCTCCACCTCGGGACGCGGCGGGTCCATCATCCCGATCAACCCGAGGAACGTGAGGTCCTGCTCGAGCGCCGCCGCATCGTGGCTCATGCCGGGAGCGACGGTGCGCATGGCGGACGCCAGCACCCGCAGGCCGCGCCGGCTCATGGCGTCGTTGGCGGCCTCGATGCGCCGGCGCAGCGACTCGTCGAGGGCGACCACGGCGCCGCCCACCCGCACCGTGGCGCACAACGCGAGCATCTCACGCGGGGCGCCCTTCACGTTGAGCCGCACCCCACCGACGTCGCGGGTGAGGGTGCTCATCCGCTTCCGTGCCGATTCGAACGGCGCCTCTCCGATGCGGGGCGCCGCCCGCCCGACGGCGGCGAGATCGATGCCGGCCTTGGCGCACGCCACCTCCACCGCCGCCTCTGTGGGGTCGCCGAGCACGGTCCATCGCTCACCATCGGCCACGAGGCGGGCGTCACAGGCGAGCCCGGCGACGGTGAGCGTCAGGCGCAGGTCCTCCGCAAGGTCCGAGTCCTCGCCGCCGTCCACGAGAGTGATCTCCCCGACGGGGGCGTACCCGACTCCCGACACCTCGTAGCGGGCAGACGGAAGGGCGATCTCCCGCACCGTCATCTCGTTCTGCGTGAGCGTCCCCGTCTTGTCGGTGCAGATGACGCTGGTGGACCCGAGCGTCTCCACGGCGGACAGCCGCTTCACGAGCGCGTTCCGTCGCGCCATGCGCTGCGTGCCCATCGCCAGGGAGAGGGTGACGGTCGGGAGCAGCCCCTCCGGGACGAAGGCCACGATCATCCCCAGTGCGAAGACGAAGCCCCTGGCCAGGTCGAGCCCGCCCAGGGCGAGAGCGGCGATGAAGAACAGGACCCCGACGCCCACGGCGATGACGCTGACGACGTAGCTGAGCCTGCCCAGCTCCACCTGGAGCGGGCTGAGATCGGTTCCCATCGACTGGGTGAGCCCTGCGATCTTGCCGAACTCCGTGCCCATCCCCGTCGCGGTCACCACCGCCTTGCCCCGCCCGCCCGCGACGTTCGTCCCGGCGAACACGAGGTTGGGGAGCTCGGCACGGTTGCCCGGTGAGGCGGCGGTCGCCTCGGCGGTCTTGCGCACGGGGTTGGCCTCCCCGGTGAGCGTCGCCTGGCCGACGCGGAGCTGGGCGTGGGCGACGACACGGCCGTCGGCGGAGATCCTGTCGCCCTCGGCCAGCACCATCACGTCCCCGGGGACGAGCTCTTCTGCCGGGATCTGCGCCTCGCGACCGTCTCGCAGCACCGTCGCCTGCTGGGGGAGGAGCAAGCGGAGGGCTTCGGTGGCGCGCTCGGCGCGGAACTCCTGCCAGAAGCTGAACACGCCGTTGATGATGTTGACCAACCACACGGCGATGCCGAGCTCCGGCAGACCGGCCACGAAGGCGACGATGCCGCCGACCCACAACAGGATGGCCATCACGTGAGTGAAGTGACGGGACAGCCGCACGAGCAGGGGGGTGCGGGGCGCCTCCCGGATCACGTTCGGGCCGAAGCGGGCGAGCCGGGCGGCCGCCTCTGCAGTGGTGAGCCCTGCGGGACTGGTTCCGAGCCCGGCGTACACGGCCTCCGCGACGAGCGTCTCGACCGGAGCGGTGGGTTGCGCCGCCGGGTTCGCATCGGCACGGGATGCGAGCACGGTGCTCCTGCTCATCTGGGACCCGGAGATCGAAGACCCATGGCGGTCCTCTCTGTCGTCGAGGCGGCTCCCGCCCCAACCTCTCACGATACGACGGTGCGGGTTGCATCGCGCATGGGCGAAAGACCCCACCCCGCACTGCGATCGGCGGCGGACTGCTGTGCCGCGGTGCGCACAACGCCGTCGCCCCCACCGCAGTTCATCGACGTTCAGGTTGGCGGGCGCTCGCAGCCCCTGGTGGCGCCGCGAACGACGAGCGCCTCGAAGGGGATGCGCCCCACCCGCCACACCCGGCGGCGTTGTGCCGATTCGATCCGCCTCACCCCGGACGACTCGCCGTCCACCTCACGATCCGCCGCATCGCCTCCGCCACGTCCTCCGTCGACTCCGAGTACGAGAGGCGCACGAAACGGTGTCCCATCGCCGGATCGAAGTCGATGCCCGGCGTCACGGCAACGCCCAGCTCGTCGAGCCACCTGGCACACAGCTCGCGGCTGTCCTCGGTGAGATGGGAGACGTCCGCCCACACGTAGAAGGCACCATCGGCGGGCGCCGTGTCCATGATGCCGGCGGCCCGCAGCCCATCGACGACGATGGCCCGCCGCCCGGCGTAGCGGGCCACGTTGCCGTCGAGCTCGGCGGCGCAGTCGAACGCGGCGACACCGGCGAGCTGGGAGAGCGTCGGCGGCGAGATGAACAGGTTCTGCGCCAGCACCTCGACGGGGCGGATCAGCTCGTCGGGGAGGACGAGCCACCCCAGCCGCCACCCGGTCATCGAGTAGTACTTCGAGAATGATTGGACGACCACCCCTGAGGGCGACATCCCCCACGCCGTCGCCGCAGGCTCGCCGTAGGTGATGCCGTGGTAGATCTCGTCGGAGATCAACCGGATGCCGTTGCGATGACAATGCTCGGCGACGGCCCGCAGCTCCCCGGGCGTGAGCGTGGTGCCTGTCGGGTTCGAGGGACTCGCCACGACGAACCCGTCGAGCGGGCCGGCGGCGGCGACGGCGTCCGGCGTGGGGACGTAGCGGGTCTCCGGCCCGACCCGAATCCCGACGAGCTCGAGATCCAGCGCGGTGATCATGTTGCGGTAGGCGGCGTACCCTGGCTCGGTGATGCCGATACGGGCACCGGCGTCGAAGGCGGCCAGCAGGGCCAGCAGGAAGCCGCCCGAGGCGCCGACGGTCACCGCCACACGGCCAGGGTCGACGGCGACGCCATACCGATCGCCGTAGAAGCGGGCGATGCGGTGGCGGAGTGCGTCCGTTCCGGCCGCATGGGTGTAGCCGAGCCGGTCGTCGCCGAGGGCGGCGGCCGCAGCGGCCCGCACCCCGGCAGGGGCGGGGGTCATCGGCTGGCCCACCTCGAGATGGAGGACGTCCCCGGTGGCAGCGTGACGCTCGGCAGCCGCCTTCATCACCTCCATCACGTAGAACGGGGCGACGGCGGAGCGGCTCGAGGGCTTCACGGCGCAGAGGGTACCCCCTATACAATGGCTCCCCCGCCGGGGGAGCTGGCGGGCCCGCAGGGCCCGTCTGAGCGGGCCTCTTCGAGGCCCCTCCGATCGGCGCCCACGACGAGAACCCGGTGGCGGTCTCGGACACGGCACAGCCGGACTCCGGCGGATCGGGCGTTCGGCCCGCCTACCGTTGCGGGATGACGGCTCGCTCGGCCACACTCGTGTTTCACGGGGAGCTGTGCGACATCCTGCCGCCGGGGGCGGTCGAAGGTGCGGTGACGGCCCGCTTCGAGCTGCCCGTCGGGGTGCGCGACCTGATCCAGTCGTGCGGGGTGCCCCACGTAGAGGTGGGCGCGCTGCGGGTGAACGGCGAGCCGGCCGNNACGTGGCACCGTCAGACGATCGACGACGACGAGCTGGTCGCGGTGTCGCTCGGTGAAGCTCGCACGCTGCTCACGCGTGACCGGGAGCTGCTGAAGCGCTCTGCCCTCGAGCACGGGTGCCTCGTTCGGGAGACGGATCCGCGCCGCCAGGTGGAGGAAGTGGTCCGCCGTCTCGACCTGGCTGCCGGGATCCACCCCTTCACACGATGTCTCGTCTGCAACGGGGTGCTCGCGCACGTCGCAGCGACCGACGTCGCAGACGCAGTGCCGGATGGCGTGCGAGAGCGCTTCGACCGGTTCGCCCGCTGCCCCGGCTGCGGTCGCGTGTACTGGGAGGGTACGCACCATGCCCGCCTCGCCGCCCTCGTCGCCGCCGTGCGAGACGCCGCAGGGTGAGCAGCACGCCCCGGGGGGTCGCCGCCTCGTACCCGCCCTGAGGTCGCGACCGCGGTGACCCGCAGCCGCACGCTATGCCGCTACCAGCCGCTCGTGCCCGTGCCGCCCTTGAACGGGCCGGTGATGTCCGACGTGATCCAGCCGCCGTAGAAGTCGCCCTCTTGCGGGGTGACGAGCTCGTCGTCCACGAAGCAGGCGTCCATGCGCGAGGGGTAGAAGGCCAGGTGGTCGGTGATCGCCCCGTATCCGGACGAGGGCTCCGGGTACGACCACGCTGCCGCCTCGAGCCTCCGCCCATCGACCACGACGTCCCAGTAATGGGCGACGCCCTTGAACTCACAGAAGGTGCGACGCGGATTCGGCTCGAGCACCCCAGGGGCGACATCCCCCGGGGGCACGTAGTAGACGGGCGGATGGCTGGTCTCGAGCACTCGCTGCGCGTGGGTGGTGTCCACGATGCTCCGACCACCCGCCTCGATGCGGATGCGGCGCGTGGTCGGCTCGACCCGTGGCGGCCTCGGGTAGTCCCACACCGATTCGGTCATCGGCTGAGCTTCGCCTCGAGCCCGCCAACCGCCTTGTCGGCGAGCTTTGCGAAGGTGCCGCGCAGGAAGGGCTCGGCGAGGCGGAGGGGGCCGCCCAGCTCGAAGACGGCGCGGTACCCGACCTGCACCCGGCCGTCGATCGGCGTGACGGTGATGGTGTCGGTGCTGGTGAACTGGTTCGTGCCTCCCTTGACGACGACCTGATTCGGGCGGTCATAGCCCACGATGCGGTAGGTCGTCCGCAGCTTGCGGCCCATGAAGACGGCCGTGAGCTCGAACTCCGATCCCATCCCAACCGGGCCATCCGAGGTCTTGCGCGACGACTCGATGCCCGGGTCCCACTCCTGGGTCGTGGCGAAATCGGCGACGTAGTCGAACACGGCTTCGGGGTCGCCGGGCACGATGATGGTTCTGTCGAGGGTGGTCGCCATCGCGGCACGGTCCTTTCACGAGATGCCGATGAGAGTACGCAGCTCCGGGCGGTTGCGGATTAGCGGCCGACTCCGAGTACACGCCAGGTCGCCCGCCTCATTCACGGCCGTTGCCCCTGCCGCCGTGTAAGGGGTGCGGCACCGAGGTGTCATACCTACGTCGGACGGCACAGGGATGTGCCGGACGGCAGGCCAAGGTAGAGACCGGCGGATAGGGGCCGGTGGGCCAATGGTGGGGACACGGTGAGAGGGCTCCTCGAGGAGCCCCCTCACCCGTTTCCGGCTGATGGGCGGCGCGTTGGCGAACCCACAGCCCGGGTGCACGCGAGGCGGCACGCGCATACCTAGGGTTGCGCACATGGACGATGCCATGCGCCTCGCCGCAGCCCAGCTCTCCCGGATGCGAGGGATGACGGTCGAGTACCACCGTCGCTTCTTCGGGGACATCCGGTTCGCCGTGCTGACGATCGGCGCCCTGTTCGTCCTGGGCTTCTGGGAGGTGCCGGCCGCCTTCTTGCTGGTGCCGGTGATCGCCCTCTACACCGCGGTGCAGACGGCGTTCGACGCCTCGTATCTGATCTTCGCCAGACAGTACGCAGCACGGCTCGAGCGCTACCTGAACCAGCGGGCAGGCGAGACCATCCACGTCGGAGCGATGATGGAGGACGCCTACCTCTTCCCCCTCGACGTCCGCAAGATCGTCACGGCGGCTCCGGGACGCGGGTTCAGCTGGTTCGGCTTCGTCACCCTGTTCCAGACGGCGCTCGGCCTCGCCGCCGCGGGGTTCGGCATGGCGCTCGGCTACGCCAACTACCTCCAATTCCAGACCGGCCCGTGGGACGCCGCCTACTTCACCACGCTGGCGGTGCTGGGTGCGGCCGCGCTCGGCGTCGGGATCTGGTGGTTCGTCGGTGGTGAGGGCGAACGACGGCTACGCAACGCCCTCAGCGCTCTCCCGGTCGAGTGATCCCGGGAATCAGCGGCGACCGAGCGGCAGGTAGGCCTGCTCGGAGTAGTCGACGAGCATACGCTGCGTCGAGAAGCGCGGGAGCGCCGAGACGATGGACTCCTTCATCATCTCGACCCATCGTTGGGGAATGCCATCGGCATCACGTTCGTAGAACGTGGGCACGACCTCGGACTCCAGCAGGTGGTAGAGGATGCCGGCGTCCTCGGCGTCCGAGTTCGACGTCTTGGAGAAGCCCCATCCGTTGTTGCCGTTGTAGCCCTCCGCCCACCAGCCGTCGAGGACGCTGAGGTTGATCCCGCCGTTGGCCGCCGACTTCATGCCGGAGGTCCCGCTCGCCTCCTTCGGCGGCACGGGGTTGTTGAGCCACACGTCGGCGCCGCGAACGAGATCGGCCCCGAGCGCCATGTCGTAGTTCTCGATGAACCACACGTGGCCCTGGAGGTCCGGGCTGTTCGACATGTCGAAGACCCACTTGATGAGCCCCTGGCCCTCCCGATCGGCGGGGTGCGCCTTGCCGGCGAACACCACTTGGACGGGTCGCTCGGGGTTGGTGAGGATCGCACGCACCCGCTGCGGGTCGGAGAACAGCAGCCCGGCCCGCTTGTAGGTGGCGAAGCGCCTGGCGAAGACGATGGTGAGCCGCTGCGGGTCGAGCTGGTCGTCGAGCCAGCGCAGGTGAGCGGGGCTCTGGCCGTGACGAGCGAGCTGCTCGCGCAGCCTGCTGCGCAGCCTGCGCAGCATGGCCGTCTTCTGAGTCTGGTGCGCCTTCCACAGATCCTCGGCGGGGATGTCGCGCACCTTCTCCCACGAGCCGTGGTTGATGACCTGCTGCTCCCAGATGTCGCCGACGGTCTTGTGGTACAAGCGCGACACCGCCTTCCCGACCCACGTCTGGGGGTGAATGCCGTTGGTGATCGCCTTCGCCGGACCGCCGATCACGGGGCCCCACTCCTCGGACACCACCTCGCCGTGACGCTGCGACACGCCGTTGGTCATCGACGACAGACGGATGGCGAGGGCGCCCATGTCGAACTCGCCGCCATACGGCGACTGGGCGAGCTCGGTGAGGGTCGCATTGTCGACGCCGGGGAGCATGCCGTCGAGGGCGTCCAGCGCCAGGTCGAAGTCGAAGCGCTCGTTGCCGGCCGGCACCGGGGTGTGCAGCGTGAACAACGTGGACGACGACACCGCCTTCTGGGCGTCGTCCATCGACAGCCCGGCATCGAGCTGACGGGACAGACGCTCCACGAGGCTCAGCGCGGCGTGACCCTCGTTGACGTGCCACACCGCCGGTGCGATCCCGAGCGCCTCGAGCACCCGGACGCCGCCGATACCGAGCACGATCTCCTGACAGAGCCGCATCGCCCGTCCCCGCACGTACAGGATGTGCGTGATGGGACGGTCGGCGGGGGCGTTGTCGGGCAGATCGGTGTCGAGGAGGAGCACGGGTACCCGGCCGACGTCGATGCGCCATACGCCGATGACCACGTCGCGGCCCGGAAGCTGCACCGAGACCCGCAGCGGCCATCCCGTGCGCGGGTCGAGCACCTGGCGCACCGGCCGGCGGGCGGCCTCGAACGGCACGTAGGTGTGCTGCTGATAGCCCTCGGGGTCGACGGCCTGCTGGAAGTAGCCGCGCCGGTACAGCAGCCCCACGGCCACGAGGGGAAGCCCGAGATCGGACGCCGCCTTGACGTGATCGCCGGCGAGGATGCCGAGACCCCCCGAGTACAGCCGTAGCTTCTCGTGAATCCCGTACTCGGCGCACAGGTAGGCGATCGGGCCGGCGAGCTCGCCGGCGTGCTCACGGGAATACCAGGTGCCGGTGCCGGCGAGGTACGCGTCGAAGGCGCTCACCGTCTCGTCGTAGAGCTGGAGGAAGTCGTCGCTCGAGGCGAGCGTCTCCCACGTCGCCGTGTCCACTGCTTGGAGCAGCGACAGCGGGTTGCGGGTGCGTTCCCACCCGAGGGGATCGATGCGGTTGAAGAGCAGCGACCCGTTGGTGTTCCAGGACCACCACAAGTTGTACGCAACGTCGTGCAGCCTGTCGAACGTGTCAGGAATCGGTAGCGGCAGCTTCGGCCCGACCGGAATGCGGTCGAACAGCTCGTTCCTCGGTTCCATGTGGATGCCTCCCTCACCACCCCGGGCGAGGGGCAGAGACCCGGGGTGACAGCGATGCGATTCTCGCTGTAAGCGTTTTCAGTTTCAAGGACGGGAAAAGCGTCGTTGCATGAGGCAACGACGCCCCTCCGTCACGGGNNGCGACGAAGCCGGGGAGCTTCGGATTCGGCTGGTTGAACCGAATCTCCTCGCCGTCCGGGCCGAAGACGGACCCTCCGCCCGCCATGACGAGGGCGGCGCCTGCGGCGACGTCCCACTCGTGCTTGGGAACGAGGGTCCACGTGGCGTCGGCGAGACCCGCGCCGACGCATGCGAGCTTGTAGGCGACCGATCCCATGTTGCGCACCGAGATCGGCGTGGAGAAGAAGGGCGCCCACTCGCCGCGCTTCACCTCGCTGCGCGAGGCGAGCACCAGGGCGCCTTCCAGCCGGTCGCAGGACGTGACCCCGGCAGGGGCCCCATCGAGCGTCACCCCGTCGTCGATCGAGCCGACCATGCGGTGGCCCGCCGTCGGGCTGAGGATGCCCCCGGCGACCGGCCGCCCGCGGACGACGAGGCCGATCGAGACGCACCATTCCGGAATGCCTTGGATGAACTCGCGGGTCCCGTCGACCGGGTCGACCACCCAGACCCGCTCGGCACCGAGCCGGGCCGCATCGTCCTTGGTCTCCTCCGACAGCCAGCCCTCGCCGGGCCGGGGCAGCGTGCGCAGGAGCACCTCGTTGACGGCGAGATCGGCGGCGGTCACCGGGTCGTCGCCTTCCTTCATCCGCGAGGCGATGGCGCCAGGCGTGAACGGAGCGAGCGCCGCGGCCGCGGCATCGAGGGCCGCCTCGATGCGAGCGAGGTCGTCGGGTGCGGTGATCCGGGCCAGGTCGCTCACACGAGGTATCCCTGCTCGACGAGATAGTCCATGATCTGCTCGGCCGCCTCGTCCGGGCTCAGCTCGGTCGTCTGGAGCGTGATCTCGGCGTCATCGGGCACCTCGTACGGGTCCGAGATGCCGGTGAACTCCTGGATGATGCCGGCGCGGGCCTTTGCGTACAGACCCTTGCGGTCGCGCTCCTCACACACCTCGAGCGGCGTCGCGACGTGGACGAGGATGTACCCGCCGTACGACGAGATGAGCTCCCGGTTGAACTCGCGCGTCTTGGCGTACGGGGCGATGGGAGCGCAGATGGCAATGCCACCCGCCTTCGTGATCTCCGACGCCACGAAGCCGATCCGCATGATGTTGGCGTCGCGGTCCTCTCGCGAGAACCCGAGGCCCTTGGACAGGTTCTTGCGCACGACGTCACCGTCGAGCAGCGTCACCGTTCGCCCGCCGCGCTCGAGGAGCTTCACCATCAGGGCGTTGGCGATGGTCGACTTNNGTGCGGCGCAGCTCGGTGACCACCTCGGGATAGCTGAACCACTCGGGGATGGCGCCACCGCTGGCGAGCTTGTCCCGCAGCTCGGTGCCGGAGATCGTCAGCGTCTCCGTGCCCTCGGGCACCTCGTCGATGGGCATGTACGTGTCCTTCGACGGCACGTAGACCATCAGCTTGAAGGGAACCAGCTTGACGCCGAGCTCCTCCTCGTAGGAGATGACGAGGTCTTGCGCCTCGTACGGCCCGTAGAACGGGTTGCCGGCAGAGTCGCTGCCGGGGCCGGCGTGGTCGCGGCCGACGAT
>DKBA01000020.1 GCA_002450985.1 Acidimicrobiia bacterium UBA6912 | reverse complement strand
GACATCGACAAGCTGGCCACGGCCGGGGTGACCAAGGGCTGCAACCCGCCGGAGAACGACCGCTACTGCCCCACCGGCGTCGTGACACGCGGGCAGATGGCGGCATTCCTCCATCGGGCCCTCGGTACCGTCTGACGAGCCGCGCCCTGAGTCGCATGGCGCGACGCCGCGTTCGCGCACGGGGCGTCAGGGGCCGGGCGGCGGATGGGCCGCGGCGGCTCGAAGGTCGGACCGGTCGTCGGAGGCGCTCCTCATGCCGCCGGGCGGCACACCTTGCACGGCCGGTAGCCCGCGTCCTCGGCCGCCGACTCCGAGCGGAACTCGACGCGGTGGGGCGGGGTGATCCGGCGGGCGGCCCGGCACGTGGGGTGGCAGTAGATGCCTGTGGTGTCGCTGCCCACGTAGCGGATGCGCCGATCCGCCAGGGTCTCGACCACGTCGGGATCGAGACCCTCTGCGGCGAGGAGGTCGCGCTTCATCTCGGGTCCGTAGGCGTACTCGCCCAGGTGGCCGTCGCTGCGGCTCACTCGATGGCACGGGATCAGCACGGGCACGGGGTTCTTGTTGAGGGCCGAGCCCACGGCGCGCACCGCGCCCGGCTTGCCGATCTCCCGGGCGACCCACCCGTACGGCCGCACCTCGCCCGGCGGGATCTCCGCCGCCTTGCGCAGCACGGTGCGCTGGAAGTCGCTCAGCGTCTCGAGATCGACGGGCAGGTTTCCGAGCTTGCCGGTGTCGAAGGCACGTTCGACCTGTGCGGCGAGGCGAGGCGGGAGGGCGTCAACCTCGACCACGGGCCGCCCCACGTGGTGGGCGAGGTGGTCGGGCCAGTGCGCGTCCGGCACGCATGCCGAGACACCGCGGCGCCCGAACACGATGCGGAGCGGGCCGATCGGGCCCGCGACGGTCGCCACCTGGTCGGCGACGCCGGTGGCGACGAGGACCTGATCGGCGAGATGGGGCGGGGCGCTGGTGGCGAGACCGGCGAGGCTGCGCTCGACGTCGGCGGTGGTGAGCGGCTGGTTCATGGACGGACTCCTTCTTCGTCGAGCAGGGTGCGGAGGCGGGTGATGCCGCGATGGACGTCGGACTTCACCGTGCCGGCCGGCCGTTCGAGGATCTCGGCGATCTCCTCGTAGCCGAGACCCACGACGTGGCGGAGCACGACCGCCGCCCGCACCGGTTCGGTGAGGGTCTCGAGCCGGCGGCGCCATTCGTCGTCGGAGACGGCGATCGCCTCGTCCTCGGTGCGGTCCGGCGCCTGGTCGTCGTGGTCGCGCAGCTCGACCTCCGTGGGCCGGCGGCTCTGCGACCTCGCCCGGTTGCGGCACAGGTTCAAGGCGATGGTCCACAGCCACGGCTGGAGCGCGAGGCTGCGAACCTGTTCGGCCGGATAGCGCTCGAGGGCGCGGTACGCCCGCACGAACGCCTCCTGGGTGATCTCCTCGGCCTCTCCCCGGCGGCGGGTCAGGCGGAGCACACCCGAGTACACCCGGTCCTGGAGGGCACGCACGAAGTCGGGGAAGGCGGCGTCGAGATCGCGAGCGAGACGGTGCGCCAGGTCGCCCATGGCATCGGATCGGTTCATCGGCGCATCGCTCCTCGGTGGTCTCTCACGGAGTAGAACCCCGCGCCGCACGTTCCGGTTGCATCAGCCGGCGAGCACGAACCTCCGCATCAGGTCGAGGCCGACCGGCCCCACTTCGAGGAGCCTGGCGTGGAACGCCTTGAGGTCGAAGCGGTCGCCCTCGGCGGCGGCGAGCTCGTCCCGCACCCGCAGAATCTCTCGCTCGCCGAGCTTGTAGGCGATCGCCTGCCCCGGCCATCCCAGGTAACGCTTCACCTCGGACTCGGCGTAGGGCCTGTCGAGGGTGGCGTACTCCTCGAGCATCTCGACCGCCGTGTCGTAGGTCCACGCCTCGCCGGGATGGAACGGCTGTCCCTCGGGAAGGGGGAGCTCGAGATGGCTCCCGATGTCGATGACGACGCGGCAGGCCCTGTGGATCTGACTCGCCAGATAGCCGAACACGTAATCCGGCTTGTCGAGGTAGCCGAGCTCGTCCATGAGTCGCTCGGCGTACAGCGCCCAGCCCTCGCCGTAGGCGGAAATGTAGTCGAAACGGCGGAACGGAGGCTGGTCCTCCTGCTCCAGGGCCAGGGCGCCCTGTATGTGATGTCCGGGCGCNNAGTGGGTGCCGGCGAGCCGGTCGAGTGCCTCATCGACTCTGGCGGAGAGGAACGCAACGAGGTCGTCGGACGTCGCCGCTGCTCGCGCCGGGTCGTGCTTGAGCACCTCGAGCGCCCCGGCGATGCCCTTGCCCGGTGCGATCTCGTCGGCGACGGTTTCGATGCGGCGCCGCAGAGCGGCGACCTCGTCCCAGCCCCACGAGTACGCCTCGTGCGGATCGATGTCGGTGCCGAGGAGCTTGCGGACCTCCCGGTGGTACCGGTCGGGGCCGGCGGCGTCCTTGCCGGGAGCGTCGGGGGCATAGGTGGTGCGTAGATAGGCGGCGAGATCCTCGTACGCCCTCCTGCCGGCGGCGATGCCCGCGTCCACCCGAGTCGCCAGCGCTCCGTTGCCGGCGCCGCTCGCTGCCAGCTCAGCGGCGATCGGCAGGAGCGCCGAGGCCTCCGACGCCTGGTGCTCGGCTTGGCGGATGGCCTCCTCGACCTGACGGATGGGAACGGCCATGCCGCGGCGGCGGCCCTCGTCGAGCGTTGCGGCGTAGGCGGCGAAGGTCGCCGGCAGCCCTTCGAGGCGGGCGGCGATGTTCGCCCAGTCGTCCGCGTTCTCCCGCTTCATGTGGTCGAAGGTCTCGCGCAGGCCCTGCAGCGACGACGAGATCGAGTTGAGGTCGCGGTACGGGTCGCCGTCGTCGTATCCCTGGATCATCCTGTCGAGCTCGTCTGCGGCGACCGAGATGGCGAGCTCGTCCCAACGGTTCTGCGGCGGGGGAACGGCGGCGATACGTTCCCGCATGCCGCGCAACGCGTCGGCGGTGCGCTCCACGCCGTCGGGCGACATGTCGGGCCAGCGGTCATCGAAGCCGGAGACGCCCAGATAGGTGGCCGAATCGGGGAAGAGATCGCACAGCTCGTCGACGAGGCGGTCGCTCAGGGCGAAGATCGGGTGGGTTTGCTCGAAGGTCACGGTTCCTCCCAAGGGGCGGCCGGAGGCTACTCGTCCTGGCAGGAAGGGATGCCGAACCGCCCGCGCCGGCCCCGTACCCTCCACCTCGACTCGAGGTCGAGGGTCGAGCACCACCGGGACGGCGAACCCAGGGCGATCGACCTGGGCCATCCGGCTCATTCTTCGCGTTCTCGCTCCAACAAGACAGGGTTCGGCCGACCGTTCTCGGTATGGTCGGAATCGACGGGGAGAGCGTTTCTGCCGGCCGTGAGCTCGAGCCAGGAGGCTTGTAGGGCTAGGGCGACGGACGACTTCCCCCGTTGACGAGAAGGGCCATGTGGTGGGCCTGGTCGAGGGCCATACCCCGGGAAATCTCCGGGGATCGACCGGGAACGCCGGAGGAGTGACCGGCGAGTGGAGGTGCGTGGTGGCACGTCAACGATTCTCTGTGGTGGCAGGACGCGGCTGGACTCGGAAGACCTGGGTCTTCCTGGCCGCGATGTCGATGGTGATGACGGTGGTGGTCCAGACGGGGTTGGGACTGGGTGCCCCCGATGCCCGGGCCGACGGAGGGGCGGACACGCTCGGGTCCGTGGTGCTCGCCGGCTCCGCCGTCGAGTCGACGTACGTGGCGACGAACATCGGTTCGGTCACCGGGACGGCGACCGATGGCGACGGCGACGTGGCGATCGTGACCGACGAGGACCGGTCGCACCGCGTCCGTCGTACCCCGTCCGTCGACCTGGTGAAGGTCTTCGAAGACGACGAGGTCACCGCAGGCGGCCCGGCGAGTTCGTTCGAGCTGCGGGTCACCAACACCGGCGACATCGCCCTCGCCGACGTGACGGTCACCGATTCGGTCGATCCCCGACTCACGGTGACGGGTGTCGATTGCGACGGCGCTTCGGGCGGCGTGAGCCAGGACGTGAGCTGCGTGTTCCCGTCCCTCGCTCCCGACGCCACCGCCGTCGTGACCGTCGTCTACGAGGTGGCGGCCGGCGTGCTCGGTGCAACGGCCGCGGCGGTGGGTGACGGCGAGCCGGCGCCGAGCGCGAAGACGTGCCCGCCTCGGGCGGAGCCCAATCGGTACGGCGTCTGCACGTCCAGGTCGATCCGCCCGATCGCCTCGTGCTGGCAGCCGGACGGCACGCAGGCCGTCGAGATCGTCAACGTCGGGTCGACCACGATCGGCGTGTGGTGGGACTACCACGACCTGTCGGGTCGGGTCGAGGCGCCGCCTGGTTCGACCTCCTTCACCCTCACCGGCGGCCCGTCGAGTGGCGAGCTGCGGGTGCGGTGGAGCCACGACCAGGCGTGGTACCTCGACATCACCGGCGAACCCTGCGCGCCGGACAGCTTGACGATCGACAACACGGCGGCGGTGACCGCGGTCAGCGCCGTGGGAACCGTCGGCGACGGCGATTCTGACTCGGTGGTCGTCGTCGGAGGGGAGCCCAACGAGCCGCCCATGGCGGCGTTCGCGGTGGAGTGCGCTGAGCTCGAGTGCAGCTTCGTCGACGAGTCGACCGATGCGGACGGCACGATCGTCGCCTGGGGTTGGGATTTCGGTGACGGCACGACCTCGGGTGCGCAGCATCCCGGTCACGTCTTCGGCGCATCGGGCACATATCCGGTGACGCTGACGGTGACCGATCAGCGCGGGGCCACGGCGACCGTCACCCACCCCGTCACGGTGAGCGAGCACACGATGCACGTCGGCGACATCGACAGCATCGCCATCTCCCAGGACGTCATCTGGGATGCCTTCGTCATCGTCACGATCGTCGACGACGCAGGCGCGGCCGTCGAGGGGGCGACCGTGAGCGGCGAGTGGAGCACGGCGGGCGCCGATTCGTGCGTGACCGGCGCCACGGGCACCTGCGCCATCGCACGGTACGCTCTCCGGGTGTCGGCGGAGAGGTTCACCGTCACCGACGTGACGCACGACTCGCTGGTGTACGACCCTTCCGAGAACACGGATCCCGACGGCGACAGCGACGGCACCTCGATCGGGCTGCGCCGGCCATAGGTCGCAGGCGAGAGGCCGGGCGTCGCTACCGCCTGGAACCTCACGCGCCGCCCCCCGGATCCCGTGACGACCGTCACCGAGACGATCAGCGGCAGCCTCAACAAGAAGTTCCCGACCCGCGCGTACGAAGTCGCCGTCGGCGCCGGGACGGTGGACGCCGTGCTCACCTTCGACGAGGCGCCCAAGGGCAACAAGAAGGGCGGTCCCGCCCTCAACGAGATGACGGTCACCGTCACCGCACCGGACGGCACCTTCGTCGGCTCGGCGAGCGGCGGCACCCCGGTCGAGCTCTCCCTGGACGCTGCGGCGGGGACCTACGTCTTCGAGATCTCCGGAAGCCAGATCTCCTTCACGCTCGACGTCACCTACACGGCTCCCTGAACAGATCCCATTGAGCGGTCCCAACCCGCTCCGATGCCGGCGGCCCCCCCACCGCAGGGGCCGCCGGGATCGCCCGGCGAACCCGGTCGACACCCCGAGTG
>DKBA01000304.1 GCA_002450985.1 Acidimicrobiia bacterium UBA6912 | reverse complement strand
TGCGAGGACTGTGACGTGGCGGCCCCCACCGATCTCGAGAGTCCGTTCGCTCGCTACCGGGGAGTCGACGCCCACGCCTGCGACGATGAGTCCGCCGAGCGGCTCTGGGACATCAGCGAAACGCTGCTGGAGAGCGCCTGAGCCCGCCTCGGCGTCGACGGCCGTGCCTCTGACGCGGGGTACTAGACGATCATCCAGTCGGTCTGGACGGTGTGGTCGTCGGCCAGCTTGCACCGCAGGCTGACCGGGCCGGTCGGCACGTCCTGGAAGGCGAAACGACCGAGCGAGTCGCTGCGCGTCGCACGGGACTCGCCATCGTGGCGCAACTCGATCTCGGCCTCCTGGGGCGGCACGAGCTGGCCGACGATGCGGCGCACCCCTCCTGCGAGCACGACGACCTCGATCTCCACGCCGGGAGCGCGGAAGGTGACCTGGCGGGTGTCGTCCTCGCTGCGCACGCCGACCAATTCGTCGACGGCCGAGTCGAACACCAGCTCGGCGAGCTCGGCGTCGATCGTTCGCCAGCCGAAGGCGGCTTGGGCGAACTCCGTCACCGCCGCCGGCACCGGGTCGGCCTGGGGCAGCGCTGCGGCGAGCCGAGCCAGCAGCTCGTCGTCGCCGATCGCGTCGATGTCCCACGTGTCGTTCATCATGCTGGCCCTTCCTGGTTCGATGGAGCCACCCCGTCGTGGCGCTGCATGATGCGCCGCAGCCGGTCGAGGCAGCGGCCCCGGGTGGGCCCGATGCTGCCCTTGGGCCGGCCGGTGAGCTCCGAGATGGTGTCGTAGTCGAGCGGCGGATCGGTGGTGAGCAGGCGGAGCAGACGCTGGCAGTCCTCCGCCAGCTCCCCAAAGGCGGCCACGAGCTCGGCGAGCTGCTCGTCCTCGATGAGACCGGCGTCGAGCGCCGGCGCAGCGTCGTCGACCACATCGAACTCGAACTCCGACGGGACCGTCCTCTGCTGCGCCCGCACCACCCGCAGCGCCTCGTTGCGGGCGGTCGTGCCCAGCCACGAGGGGAGCCGCTCCGGGTCTCTGATGCGGTCGAGATTCTCCACCAGCTTCAGCCAAACCGTCTGGGCCACGTCCGCCGCGGTGGCACCGTCGAACCGGAATCCCCGCACGACGGACCACACGAGACGCTCGTAGCGCGCAACGATGGCGTTCCAGGCTGCGGCGTCGCCGCCTGCGGCAGCCCCGAGCAGCTCGGTGGTCGTTGGCTCCGACATCGTCGCCAAAGCTAGAGCCTGACGGCCCATGTCGCCCATCGCTGCTGCTCCTCGCCGTAGATCGCTCCCCTATCGGAGCCGGACCATCGGGCCGTGATACCCGTTTCTCGTCATCCGGCGCCGAAACAGACGAAGGGAGCCGCCGCGGGACCGGCCCGGACCACTGCCTCCTCTTGCGCGGCGGCCAACGCCACCGCGGGTGGGTCGCCTGCGACGAGACGGCGATGGAAATCGACCATCGTGCGGGCGGTGCGGGCGGTGTCGGGCACGAGCCCGGTGCTGGCGATGACGGCGCGGCAGCCGGCGCCCAGCAGCGCGGCCACCAGTCCCATCGTCTCGTTGCCGGGGCGGACCGCCTGGAGCCCCGAGTTGCACGCCGAGAGCACGACGAGGGGAGGCAGCCGATCGACTCGCTCCAGGTCGTAGACGGTGAGATCGCCGTCTGCCACCCGGAGCGAAGAGAAGAGGGGGTTGTCGCCCCGGAAGCTGCCGTGGGCCACGAGATGGGCGAGCCTGGCGCCGTCGAGGGCGGCGATCACCTCCTCGACCGTGCTCGTCCTCGCCGTCAGCCGGATCGGGTCCTCGTAGAGCGCGGCAACAAGGCGCGACTCGGCGGCCGCCCCCGGGAGGTCCGGTCCATGGGCGACGACGACGCCACGCCGGGCCCGCTGTGCTTCGCCGCGACGCTCGAGCCACAGTCGAGCCGACGGCGCCACGGTGACGGCGCGGCCCCGCAGTGATGGGAGCAGGGACCACGGCACCTGATGCAGCTCTGCCGGAGGAACGAGCACGACGGCGCTCGCGCCGAGCTCGAGTGGTGCGACGAGCACGGCATCGAGATGCGCCAAGGCAGCCTCTGCCGCTGCGAGAGCGGCGGCCCCCGCCTCCCGCGACCCACGGCCGTGCGCCAGGCGGGCCAGCGCAAAGCGCAGCGCCGCCAGCTCGGCGCTGATGTCGGGCTCGGCGGCTTGGTGGGCACGGCGCGCCGAGTGCGTTGTGATCACGACGGCGTGCCGCGCGCCGCGGTGGGTACCCCATTCGACGAGCGTGGCGTCGGCGTCGAGCGCTTCCGAGACGTCGGCCGTGGTCGGCGGACGCGACGCCGCCCAGGCACCGCTGCCCGCCCGGCGCAGACCTCGCCTGCGCACGGCGCTCCGCAGCCTGCCGGCGCGCATCTCGAGCTGGCGCACGGGACCACCGTCCAGCCGGGCTCGCCGCAGGTCGGCCTCCGCCGACCGCAGCTGAGCCAGCTCGGCAGCCAGCTCGGCGTCATCCGGCGGACGGACCGCCGGATGACGGAGGGCCCCGGCCCGCGTGCGCTCATGCCAGCGGAAGATCCGCCCCACCGAGCCCGACTCGTGAGCGAGATCGAGACCGAGCTCGACGATCTCGCCCGCATGTTCCGTGACGGCGGCTCGCGCGTCCGAACCGGCAAACATCGCCTGCGCCTCGTCGACGGCGCGCAGCCCCGCCCGCAGCGCGGCGTCTGCGGCCTTGCGCCGCCCGGCGGCGAGCCGCAGCAGCGCCTCCGCAAGCCACGCTTGCACCCTGAGCTCCACGGACCCGGAGCGACGCGCCGCCGCAGCGGCGATCAGGTGCCGCTCCGACTCTTCGAGCCGGTTGGTGGCGGCGGCCAGCCGGCCGGCGAGCACCCTGGCGTGGAGCGATGCGGCCGCAAAGCCGCCGCCGGCGAGCGTGTCGGCGACGGCGGCCACCTCGTCGACCGTCGCTGCACCCTGGTCGTCGGCGAGACGAGCCCGGATCGCGATGTAGCGGGCATAGGCTTCCCACATCCCCCGCCGCTGTGCGGCGAACTCCTCTGCTGCCTTCTCGGCTGCTGCGTGCGCCAGGTCCCCGTCTGCGTCGAGCAGCGCCGCCTCGGCGAGGCGGAGCCTGGCCTCGGCGACACCGGCGGCGAGACCGCTGCGCTCGGCAGCGGCAACCGCGGCATTGGCATATCCCTTGGCGTCGCCGGTGAGGTGGGCCGCCATGAGCGCCTCGCACCGGTCGCTCCACAGCGTCGCAAGCGAGAGATCGAGCCGGCGGAACTCGGCCTCGGCGGCGTCGAGCGCAGCCAGCGCACCCGGGATGTCGCCGACCTGAGCGAGCAGCCACCCCTCGTTCTCGAGCGCCCATGCCCCATCGACGGCGCGCCCCAACGATCCGTACAGGGTGCGAGCCCTGGCCAGATCGTCCCCGGCGGCGGCCAGCCGCCCCGTGAAGCCGCGGATGATGCCGCGGTCCATCAGCAGGCTCGCCAGCCAGCCGAGATCACCTTCGCGCTCGAGGATCGGCCGCGCGGCTTCCTGGTCGGCCAGTGCCTCGGCGAAGCGCCCTTGGCGGTAGCGCATGCTGGCCCGCTGCACGAGCGCTCTCGCCTGCGCGGCTCCCGTGAGCGTGTCGACCGCAAAGCTGATCGCCTCGTCCGCCGCCAGAGCTTCGCCCGCCCAGGCCAGCACGCCGGCGTGGGTCATGGCGGCCTCCGCCTCGACCACTCGGTCGCCCGCCTGCCGGGCGGCGTCGATGGCCGCCTCGAGCCAGGTGCGCGCCTCGGGCATCTGCATCAGCTTGGCGTGGGCGAGCCCGCGCACCCGGTGGGCGACGGCGACGGCCACGTCGTCGGTCGCCGCTTCGGCGGCCAGCGCGGCGGCGGCTTCGATGGCCGAGACCGGTTCCGATCCGGCGAGGTCGAGCAGGTCGCGGGCTCGTGCGACGAGCGATGAGTCGGTCACGCTTCGATCCTGCTCCGTCGTCCCTTGGCGGTCACCCATCCAAGCACGGGGGTAGGTTGGACGTATCACGCGGGTGTGTGGACGCTCCCGTCCCGAGGTTGTTCGAGGAGGTTGGATGAAGTACGACGACCGGCTGTCCCCACTCGACGAGGGGCAGATCGAGGAGCTGGCACGAGATCCGAGGGGCTTCGTCGCTCCCCGCCACCGCGAGATGGACGGAGCGGGGACGTGGCCGGGATTCGAACCAGGGGCCGACAACGGCCCGCCGCCCACCATCTTCTACAAGCCGGGCGAATTGCTCACCACGGTCGAGTTCGCCGCAGAGGTCCGTGCCGTCCTCATCGAGCTCGGAGTGCTCGGGCAGGATCCGTACGACGATCGGACGGCGCCGGCACCGGGCGAGCCGCCCTTCGAAGCCGAGGCCCGGTACGTTCGCAGGGACGACCGTCCCGATGGTGTGGCCACCTTCACGGTCACCGAGGACTCCCTCGCCGTCGCCCGCAGCGTGAAGCGCCTCCTGCCTGCCGCTCCTGTGGGACCGCACCACGTGCTGACGCTGGCCCCGCAGCCCTCCATCGGGCCCGGCAGCGATCCACGACCGACCGATGACGGGCCCGATCTCGGACCGAAGGCACAGCAAGACCCCGCTGCGATCGCCGTCGTCGACACCGGCATGTGGATCACGCCGCCGCCGCGGCCCGAGCTGGCCGCATCGGTCGATCCGGCGAGCAGCAACGTCGAGATCGTGGACGGGGACGGCGACACGATCGTCGATCATCGCGGTTCGGGGCACGGCGGCTTCATCACCGGCATCATCCTGTCCCGCGTCCCCAACGCGACGGTGCACAACTACGACGCCTTCGAGCCCGCAGGCGAGCTGACCGAGCTCGGCATCGTTGCGAGGGTGGACCAGGCGCTGCGCGACCACGACATCGTGGTGCTCAACCTGTCACTCGGGTCCTACGAGGACGCCTGCGGGGGGACGCAGCTCGTCGCCCTGCGCGACGCCATCGCCCGCTGGTCGCACCAGAGGAACCGGGGGCTGCTGGTCGCGGCCGCCGGGAACGACTCGGTCTCCTCGCCGTGGTACCCGGCCGGCTTCGCGGCCGACCACCCCGACTTCGTGGTCAGCGTCGGGGCCCTCGATCCGTGGCGAGGCGGCAAGGAGCCCGGTCCGCGCTCGCGGGTTGCCGCCTTCTCCAACTTCGGGTCGTGGGTCAATGCATGGGCGCCGGGGGTCGACATCGTCAGCGACTACCCCGAGGGTCTGCGGTTCGTGTATTTCAATCCCGATGGGTCGGTTGCCGGGACCGGTCGATTCGACGCCGGCAGAGCCAAGTGGAGCGGGACGTCGTTCGCCGCACCGTTTGCCGCGGCCGAGATCGCCCGGTATGCCGCGGACCACGGCCTCACCCCGCGTGACGCATGGAGGAAGATCCGCAGCGGGCGCCCCTTCGTGATCTTCGGGACCTGACCTCCGACGATTCGACGATTTGTCGTATCAGGGACTGTCCGACGCATTCATGTACTTCGGGACACCGAGGGGGAAGGCCCGATACAGCGGGCAACCAACAGCGACGTTGCGGAGCCGGCTCGAGGGGGGAGCCCGCACACGTCAGTGAGAGGGAGCACCGGCCGGGTGCTCCCTCTCCTCACGTCGGTGGAGGGAGAACGCCTGGAGTCTGCGCAACCCTCGCCTCGGCCACTCCCGTGTCAGCGGGCGTAGGTGCCCATCAGGGTGGCCTGGTCGAGGACGTGTCCTTCAACGGCCGCCAGCATGTCCGCCTTGGACGCTCCCGGGCCGAGGGCGAGCTGCGTGTCGAGGGCGTAGACGGTGAAGAAGTACCGGTGGGTGCCGCTCGGCGGGCACGGGCCGCCGTAGCCGGTGCGGCCCCATGAGTTGGCGCCCGCAACGCCGAGCGGGCCGACGTCTTCAGGGATCTCGCTGCGTGGGACGATGTCGAATGCCACCCAGTGATCCCACACCCCGCGGGGTGCGTCGGGATCGTCCATCACGAGGGCGAGCGTCTGCGTTCCCTCGGGCGTTCCGGCGATGGCGAGCGGCGGCGACACGTCCTCTCCGTCGCACGTGTAGCGCTCCGGGATCGGCTGCTCGTTGCCGAACGCGGTCGAGGTGAGCTGCATGGCGGTCCCTCCCTCCGGCGGTGACGTGAGCGCACGATGGGTGGCATCGGCGGGGTCGTCACCGCCGCATGTTGCGACAACGAACGACACGATCAGCATGATCCCGACGACGGCGTGCTGACGCGTCCCAGAATGCGACCTCCCGCTCACGGCGCTCATCCTCGTCGGCACGATGCGGGAGGTCCAGGGTCCATCGTCCCTCGCATGTTCACCAACCGAGGGGTGGCCCACCGGCCACCCCTCAGCGGATCACGTCGGCATCGGTCGACTCAGAAGGCCCCGTCTGCCATGTCCATGAGGTGCCCGTCCTCGAGCTCGGCCGAGTGCTTGCGCGCCGCCACCTTCGGCATGATGTGCCGGACGAAGAAGCGAGCCGACTCGATCTTGCCCTGGTAGAACTCGACGTCCTTGGCGTCCTCTGCCTCGTTCAGCGCCTCGTGGGCGATCTGGGCGTGGCGCAGCAGCAGCCAGGCGATGACCACCTCGGTCAGGCTCTCCAGCAAGGCATTGGTGTGGAGACCGGTCTTGTAGATCTCCTTCGGCTCGTGGATGAACGCCATCGCGTGGCCCACGAGGATGCCGACCATCGCCTGCACGTCTTCGAGTGCCCTGCCCAGCAACTCCCGCTCGTGGGCGAAGGCCTCCGGCCCACCCTTGACCAACTCGAGGATCTCGCCGGCGAGCTTGCTCAGGGTCGCACCCTG
>DKBA01000099.1 GCA_002450985.1 Acidimicrobiia bacterium UBA6912 | reverse complement strand
ACCCAGTAGCCTGACGAATCGTCCACCGAGGTCTGTCGCATGGCCGAGGCGCCAACAACGCTGCGTGCCTCGCTGCGGCGCGGGCTGCAGCTCCTCGCCTACTTCATCCGCCGCCACCCCGTGTCGTTCGGGCTGGCGGTGCTCGGCGCGGCGTTCTTCGCGGCGGCGATCGTGGCGTCCGCCATCGTCATCGGCAACGCCACGGACAGCGTCATCGTGCCGGTGCTCGACCGAGGAGAGCCGATCCGGGGCCGGCTGTGGCCGGCGGTGGCCGCGGTCATCGCGGTTGCGGTGTGGAAGGCTGCCGGGATCACGCTGCGCCGGGCGGGTGCCGGTCACCTCCAGTTCCGCAACCAGGCCGACGTGCGGCTGGGGCTGATCGACCGGATGCTCCGCCTCGAGATGTCGTGGTACCGCCGCCAGTCGGTCGGCGACCTCCTCGCCGTCGCCGACGCCGACGCCAGCCAGGCGACGTTCATCCTGGCGCCGGTGCCCTACGGCACGGGGGCATCGCTGCTCCTCGTCGGGACCGTCGTGATGATCACGCTCATCGACCCGATCCTCGCCATCGTGACCTTCGTGTCGCTCGGGACGATCATGAGCATCGACATCAGCGGATCGTGGCGGACCTTCGAAGCGTTCCAGGAGGTCCAGGAGCTGCGCGGCGACGTCGCCCGGGTGGCGCACGAGAGCTTCGACGGCGCCCTCACCGTCAAGGCGCTGGGACGGGAAGCCTTCGAGACGGCGCGCTTTCGCCGCACGTCTGATGCGCTCCGTGACCGGCTCGCCGAGGTCGGCGTCATCTTCTCCACTTATCGGGTGACCGTCGAGGGTCTGCTCTCGGTGGTGACCGTGCTGCTCCTCGTGGTGGGTGCGCTGCGGATTGGTGCCGGAGCCGTGACTCCTGGCGAGCTGGTCAGCATCGCCTACCTGCTGTCGCTGCTCTTCATCCCCATCCGGATCGTCGGTTTCGTCCTGTGGGACATGTCGCACTCGGTGGCCGCGTGGAACAGGGTCCGGCAGGTCATGACGGCCGACGAGGTCGTCTCCTACGGGAGTCTCGGGTCGCGACCGTGGCCGACCGGCGCCGAGGTGCACGGCGATTCGGTGAGGTTCGGGTACGCCGCGGACGAGCCGGTGCTGAGCGATGTCGACCTCTCGATCCCCTCCGGCCGGGTGATCGCCGTGGTGGGGCCGACCGGGTCGGGCAAGTCGACCCTCGTCCGGTTGCTGGCGCGGCTGTGGGACCCCTCCGCCGGGCAGATCACGATCGACGGCGCCGACCTGCGCAGCTTCGCACGCTCTGCCCTGCCCGCCGAGGTCGCCTTCGTGTCGCAGGAGGCCTTCCTGTTCGACGACACCGTTCGCGGCAACATCGCCTTCGGCACGGAGGCGACCGACGAGGAGGTCTGGGAGGCGATCAGGCTGGCGGGCGCCGACTTCGTCGACGACCTGCCGTCGGGCATGGACACCGTGCTCGGCGAGCGGGGCACCACGCTGTCGGGGGGGCAGCGCCAACGCATCGCCCTGGCGCGAGCGCTGGTCCGCAACCCACGCCTCCTCATCCTCGACGATGCGACGTCGGCGGTCGACCCATCGGTCGAGTCTCGGATCCTCGAGGGGCTCAAGGCGGCGGCGATACCCTCCACAGTGGTGGTCGTCGCCTACCGGCGATCGTCCATCACCCTCGCCGACGAAGTGGTGTACGTCGATGAGGGGCGCATCGTCGCCCACGGCACGCACGAGGAGCTGCTGGCATCGGTCCCGGGTTATGCCCGCATCCTCGAGGCCTATGAAGAGGACGCCGCGTTGCGTGCCGCGGAACGGAGCGCCGAGCCATGAGCGAGCGCCGCCTGTCCACAACGCGCGCCCTGCGGCGGATCCTCGCCGAGGCCCCTGCACTGAAGCGTGGCCTCGGCATCACCGTCACCCTCGCCGCGCTGGGGACCGCCATCCAGATCGTGGTCCCGGTGGTGGTGCAGCGCATCGTCGACAACGAGATCCTCGCCCCGGAAGGCGTCGACATCGGTGGAACGCTCACCCTCGGCGGCATCGCCCTCGCCGCCATGGCGGTGGCGATGGTCGTGCGGCGGGCGGCGCTCACCAGGCTCGCCGTGCGCGCAGCCGAGGGCCTGTCGGACCTCCGGGTGAAGACGTTCGCCCATCTCCACAGCCTGTCCGTGCTCCACGTGGAGGCCGAGCGCCGCGGTTCGCTGGTCTCCCGGGTGACGTCGGATGTCGTCGCCATCCAGGAGTTCGTCGATTGGGGCGGTGTCGGCATGCTCATCGGAGCCGCCCAGGTGGTGCTGGCGATGGCGGCCATGCTCATCTACCAGTGGAAGCTGGCGCTGCTCGTGCTCGGCGGCGTGATCCTCTATGCAGCGATGCTGGTGTGGTTCCAGCGCATCCTGCAGCGACTCCACGACCAGGTACGACGCCGAGTCGGTGACACGCTCGCGGCCCTCAGCGAAGCCATCTCGGGGCTCGCGGTCGTGCGCGCCTACGGTGGCGAGGACGCCACCGTCACCAAGGTGCGCGGCGTGATCGAGAAGGAGTTCGACACCGAGGTGCGTACCTTCACCGTGGGTGCGGCCCTGTTCTCGAGCGCCGAGGTCTTCGCCGGCGCGATCACGGCTGCGGTGATCCTCGTGGGCGTGCTCTCCGGCACCGCGGACGGCACCTCGGCGGGCACGTTGCTGGCGATGCTGTTCCTCGTGAACCTGCTCGTCGAGCCGGTGCAGACGCTCGTGGAGACCCTGGATCAAGCGCAGTCGGCGGCGGCCGGGGTCCGCCGCATCACCGCCGTGCTCGACACCGAGGTCGATGTCCCCGATCCCACCGACGGCGTCGATCTCCCCGATGGGGCGCTCGACGTGCGCTTCGAGCACGTTCGCTTCCGGTACCCGACCGGTGGGGACGTCCTCGTCGACGTATCGACCCACATCCCGCCCGGGGGCCGGGTGGCGGTGGTCGGTGAGACCGGCTCGGGGAAGTCGACCTTCGCCAAGCTCGTCACCCGTCTCCTCGACCCGAGCGGGGGTGTGGTCACGATCGGCGGGGTGCCCCTTCCCCGCGTTCGTTTCGCCAGCCTGCGCAACCACGTCGTCTTCGTCCCGCAGGAGGGCTTCCTCTTCGATGCGTCCGTGGCCGACAACGTGCGCTACGGCCGACCCGAGGCCACCGACGAGGAGGTGGCGCAGGCATTTCGCGACCTGGCCCTCGACGACTGGGTGGCGTCGCTACCGGACGGTGCGGCGACCCGGGTCGGTGAGCGCGGCGGCCAGCTCTCTGCCGGCGAACGCCAGCTCGTCGCCCTCGCCAGAGCATGGATCGCCGCCCCCGGGGTGCTCGTGCTGGACGAGGCGACGTCCGCCGTCGATCCGGCGCTCGAAGTGAGGATCCGGCGAGCCCTCGACCGGCTCATCGCCGGCCGGACCTCGATCACGGTCGCCCACCGTCTCTCCACGGCCGAAGCGAGCGACTTCGTGCTCGTGTTCGATCACGGCCGTCTCGTCGAGCACGGCACGCACGAGCAGCTCGTCGCCCTCGGCGGCGTGTACGCCGCCTTGCACCGCGACTGGATGGCCGGCACCGCCATGTGAGACGGGCCGCCCTCAGCGCTCGGTCGGCGCGTCGCCCCTGATGTGCACCGGGCCGTCGAGATACGTGCGAACCGTGGGGTAGGCGAGGTCGACCGCAGGCTCGGCGGCCAAGGCGTCCAGGATGGCTCGCCAGATGCGCTCCTCGACGCCGCGACGCTGCCTCGCCTCGACGAGGACACGGGCGGTGAGCAGCACCCCGCTGTCCCGTACCGTGAGGTAGACGGTCGGGGTGAGGGCGCCGACCTTGATGTGGTAGTCCTCGGCGACGGCCCTGATCTGCGCCCCCGCCGCCCGCTCGTAGTCGGGCGCCTCGCGGCGCAACACGTCGAGCAGGATCGCCTCGGCGCGGCGCCAGTCCGACTCGAACGTGACCAGCACGGGGATCTCGTGCCACACGTA
The DNA here is from genome assembly GCA_002450985.1 of Acidimicrobiia bacterium UBA6912. GTDB lineage: Bacteria > Actinomycetota > Acidimicrobiia > Spongiisociales > UBA5794 > UBA6912. The sequence continues at coordinate 3,952 of DKBA01000099.1, read as the reverse complement.
GGGGAAGCCCTCGGTGTAGTTGGCGAGCTGGTTGGTGAAGACGAGCCCGTTGGGGACGTGCACCAGGCGTCCTGTCGACTGCTCGGCGTCGACCCACTGGCCCAGCTCCATCATCGAGAAGCGGAAGAGGCGGATGTCGACGACGTCGCCCTTGGTCCCCTGAATCTCGATGCGATCGCCGATGCGAAACGGTCTGCGGGAGAGAATGAAGATCCAGCCGGCCATGTTGCGCAGCACGTCGGACAGGGCGATGGCGATACCGGCCGACACCAGACCGAGGAAGGTGGGCAGGTCGTCGAACGCATCGATCCAGATCCACGCCAGGGTGAGAGTGCCGATCACGGATACCACGTAGGTGCTGATCCGGCGGGTCTGGAAGATCACCTGCGGGTCGTCGACTCGGGCGCGAACCAGCCTCACCACGCTGGCCCGCAGCACCAGCGCCACGATGACGGTCAGGATCGAGGCGAGGATCTGCACCTGGACATCGGTCGAGACACCGATGTTCTCGCTGATCCAACTCACGGGGTCACGGCTTCCGGTCGGGGATGCTCGGGATGATACGGTCCTGTCCGCTGCTCACCTCCGGACGCAGGAACCGTGCACCGACGCCAACGTGGTGAATGGCGACGTCAGCCCTTCTCCGCAGCGGCGAGCAACTCGCGGAATCGTGGTGACCGGGATGCCAGGTCCTCGTACGAGCCTCGATCGACGATCGACCCCTCCTCGAACACGGCGATCCAGTCACATGACCGGACCGTTGACAGCCGGTGGGCGACGAGGACGACGGTCTCGGTGCGCTCTGCCCCGGTGAGGGCGGCGAGGAGATCCCGCTCCGTCGCCGTGTCGAGCGCCGACGTACCTTCGTCGAAGACGATCACGCTCGGCCGGCGATACAACGCCCTGGCAATGGCGATCCGCTGCCGCTCACCTCCGGAGACGGCGACGCCCCGCTCCCCGACCCGGGTGTCGAGACCGCGTGTGGCAGCCTCGACGAACGGCCCGAGCTGGGCAGTCCGGATGCATGCCCACACGAGTGCATCGTCGATCTCGTCGTCGGGGAGCCCGAACCCGACGTTGCGGCGAATCGTGTCGTCGAGCAGGTAGACGTCCTGCGAGACGATGCCGATCTCGCCTCGCCAGCGGTCGCGCACGGCGGCGATGTCCGCGCCGTCGATCCGGATCGTCCCGGCCGCGGGTTCGAGGAGACCGATGAGGAGGTCGACGAACGTCGACTTCCCGGAACCGGTGTGCCCCACCAGGCCGACCGTCTCACCCCTGCGGATCCGGAGGTCGACGTCCCGCACCGCCGGCGCGCCCCCCGGCTCGTATGCATATCCGACGCCCTCGACGTCGACGAGCGACCAGTCGAGGCGCTCCCCGGCGGCGCCGGCGTCGAGCGGAGGCGCTGCGGCGACGAGGTCGCCGATCACGTTGTCGACCGAGGCCGTCCCGTAGCGAATCAGGTTGAGACCGCTGATGACCTTGTTGACACCGGGCATGATCCTCAGGGCGGCGTAGGCGAACAGTCCGAGGACACCGATGGAGCGGGCGGCGCCGTCGTTCGAGGCTACGGTGATGAACCCGACCAGCATGAGAAAGACCAGCGTCTCGATCACCGCACGCGGCAGCTGCGAGAACGTGGCCAGCGAGTAGCGGGAGTGGGCGAAGCGAAGCCGCTCGCTCCCGAAGAGGTCGGCGAAGTACGCCTCACGGCCGAAGATGCGGATCGAGCGTAGGTCCTGGAGACTCTGCTGGAGCACGGACAAGCTGGCGTGGGTCGAGCTCTCGGAGACCCTGCCGAATTGGCGCAGCCTGCTGCGAACGAACCGCAGCAGCAGGAAGCCCACACCGCCGAGCACGACGGCGACGACGAGGGTCGCCAGCGGGGCGGTGTAGGCGAGCACACCGACGAGGAACACGATGACGATCGCCTCGCCGGATACGGCGACGACCGGCGTCAGGTAGCGAGCGGCGACGCCCTCGACGGACGTGACGGCATTGCGGATGAGCTCGGCGGAGTTGCGGCGCAGATACTCGGCGTACGGCGCAGTGAGGTAGCGGCGGAAGAGCCGTTGCGAGATGGTTGCCGACGTGAGCTGGACCGTCCGCGCCTCGAACCACGTCGAGACGACGGTGAACACACCTCGCACGACGAAGAAGAGCCCGATGACGGCGGCGACGCCGCCGAGCGCATCGCCCTCGCCTGGGGAGCCGAAGAAACGATCGAGCGGGGTCGTCGCGCTCCCACCGGCGAGACGGTTGGTGGCGTAGAACACGAGCAAGGCCCCCACCGCCTCGATCGCCGCCGCGATCACGGCGAGGACGACGAGGGTCACCCATCTCCACCGATCGCCGCGCTCCACGAGCACTGCGAGGTCGTGACGGATGGTGCGCCGGGGCGCGCCGCCGGTCACGACGGCGCCGCAGACGCCGCGCCATCGAGCCGTTCCGCCATCGAGGCGACGGTCGGCGAGTCGAAGATCGCCCGCAGCGGGAGCTCGGCGCCGAACGTCTCGGCGATGCGCGAGATGAGCCGTACACCGAGGAGGGAGTGCCCCCCGAGATCGAAGAAGTCGTCGGTCCGGCCCACGGCGTTGCGGTCCAGCACCCCGCTCCACAGGGCGGCGAGGCGGCGCTCGGTATCCGTCGCCGGCGGCTCACCAGCAGCCGGGCGGGGCTCCGGCCGGCTCCCATGACTCGCCAGCATGTTGCGATCGATCTTGCCGTGCGCCGTCAGCGGCAGCTCGCCGTGCTGGTGCCAGACCGCCGGAACCATCGGCTCCGGCAGACGAGCTGCGGCGTGGTGGCGTACCTCGGCGATGTCGAGGGCGACGTCGGGGGCGGCGACGAGGTGGGCGGCGAGCACGGCTTCGCTCCCCCTGCCGTTGGCAACGACCACGGCCGCGTCCTTCACCGCAGGGTGACTCCGGAGCGCCGCCTCGACCTCGCCCGGCTCCACTCGAGTGCCGCGGACCTTCACCTGACGGTCGGTGCGGCCCACGAACTCGAAGACTCCGTCGGGGAGCATGCGCACCAGATCGCCGGTCCGGAAGATGCGTCCCTCACCTGTGGCGTGACTCGCGGCGAAGCCGTCGACGGCGCCACCACCATCCCCGAGGTAGCCGAGCGCAACCGGGGCCCCCGTCACGACGAGCTCGCCCACCAGGTGGGGAGGGATCTCGTGACCCGAGCCGTCGACTGCGGCGAGATGCACATTGGCGATGGGGTGACCGATGGGCATCGCAGACCCCGCCCGCCCCCGCCACCCCGGTGGGGGCTCGAACGTCGCAACCACGACGGTCGCCTCGGAAGGCCCATAGGTGTTCACCCACCGCACGCCGTCGCCCACGAGACGTCGCCAGGTGCTCCAGCGCGACACGGACGCCGCCTCTCCGCCGACGATGACCAGCCGCACCGAGGACGGCACCTCGCCCCCGTGGTGCTGCAGCTCGTCGACCCATGCGTGCCACCACGCCGTAGGGAGGTCGAGCACCGTGATCCCGTGCGACTCCACGAAGCGCCGGAACGCCTCGAAGGTCGGGAACAGCTCGGGCGGGCGCATCACGATGGTCGCCCCGGCGATCAGCCCGGGCAGGAGCTCCTCGATGAGGGTGTCGAAGCCGGGAGCGGCGAACTGGAGAATCCGGTCCGAGGGTTCGAGCTCGTACCGTGCCACCGCATCGGCGACGAAATTGGCGAGGGAGCCGTGGCCGACCACGACACCCTTGGGCGAACCGGTCGAGCCGGAGGTGAAGACGACGTAGGCAGGGTCTTCGGTGTCCGGCTCCTCCAACACCTCCGGTGCCTGTGCGATCCGTTCGCTCTCGCCGACGACGTCCACGACGGTCGGGACCAGGGACGCCTGATCGGGAGAAAGGCGGCCGGCGACGACGATCCGCTCCACCCCGGCGCCGGTGATCATGGTGCGCAACCGTGGCTCCGGCTGGGC
>DKBA01000283.1 GCA_002450985.1 Acidimicrobiia bacterium UBA6912 | reverse complement strand
CCCCGATGGGGGGATCATCGGAAGGTGCCCACTAACCTCCGCTTCCTCATGGCGTCGCCCATCTCGTTTCTGTCCGATTTCGGCCGTGTCGACGAGTTCGTCGGTGTCGTGCACGGGGTGATCGCCCGCATCGCCCCCGACGTTCGTGTCATCGACATCGGCCACGACTTCCCCCGCGGGAACGTGCGGGCCGGGGCGCTGGCGCTGCTGCGTGCGATCCAGTACATGCCGCAGGGGGTTGCGCTCGCCGTGGTCGATCCCGGAGTGGGCACCGAGCGGCGGGCGATCTGCGCCCGGACGCCGTGGGGCCACTTCATCGGCCCCGACAACGGACTGCTCGCTCCCGCCGTGGCGATGGTCGGAGGGGCGGACGTCGTCGTCGCCATCGAGAACCCGGAGTTGCGGCTCCCGGCGGAGGGCGCCACGTTCCACGGCCGCGACCTCTTCGCCCCGGCGGCTGCGGTCATCGCGTCGGGCGAGGCGACCATCGATGATCTCGGGCCGGTCGTCGCCGCCGACGAGGTGACGCCCCTGATGTTGCCGCTGGTCGAGCACCGCACCGGTGACGCCGTCGGCGAAGTGCTGTGGGTGGACCACTTCGGGAATGCCCAGACCAACGTCGCTCCCGCCGACCTCCAGATGCTCGGTCTCGTCCCAGGGGACGACGTGGTGGTGCACATCGGGTCGGTGGCGCACCGGCTCACCTGGGTCACCGCCTACGGCGACGTCGCCGACGGCCAGCCCCTCGTGCACGTCGACTCATACGGCCAGATCGCGGTGGCGGTGCGGGGCGGCAGAGCCGATGACCACCTGCACCTCGCCGCCAACGTCGCCGTCACCTTCGCCCGCCCTGCCGGCGGGAACCGCATCGAGATTCAGGGAGTGAACCCGGAGGTCTGAGCCTTGATCAAGAACGCACCGATGATGATGATCAGCAGACCGAGTACCACGGCGGCGGTTGCGGGGCGCATGCGAGCGACGATAGTGGTGCGATGACGTCCATCGATCGCCGCACCGTGCTGTTCGTCACCAAGGCCGACTGCTCCCTCTGTGACCAGGGCCTCGCCCTCGTCCGCCGCTACGCCGACAGATTCGGTGTGCGCATCGACGTGGTGGACATCGCGTCGTCTCCGGCCCTCGCCGCGGAGTTCGCCGAGCGGGTTCCCGTCATCCTCGGTTTCGGGCACCGGGTGCTCGCCGAGGGCCGCCTCACCCCGTGGGCGGTGCAGCGGGCGCTGCTCAAGGTGCGCTTCCTGCGCTGAGCGCGTCGCCCGTCAGCGTTTGCCGGCGCCCTCGAGCGTCGTGCCGCGGAGCCGCGCCTCGTCCTTGAAGCGACGCTTCGATCTGCGTGTCAACCAGGCGAGCAGCCCTGCCAGGCCCACCATGCCGATGACGATGGCGAGCCCGATCAGCCAGTCGTTCCCACTGCTCGTTCCCTGGAGTGCCTCCTCGCGCAGTGCGTCCTGCCAGGACTGCTCCAGGGCCTGCCACCGTGCGTTCGTGGGGTTGCGGAGCACGTCGGGCCCGGCGGTGGCGACGGCATAGTCGATGAGGTCGGCTACGGGCGATTCCTGGAACTGGGGGTTCCACGGATACACGGGGGGCTGGGCCTCGGACGTCCAGTCGGTGGTGGCAACGCCGCGTCCGCTCGGGTCCGCAAAGAAGGCTCCGCTGCGCATCTGGCTGTGGTGGAGCTCGGTCTTCCCTGCGGCGCGTGACAGGTACCACTGCCCGATGGTGGTCGCCAGCGGCTCGGGGTATCCGTCGAGCCCGACCTCGCCGGCGACGAGCCAGAGGGCGGCGTAGGCGAGGCCGAACGCATGCGCCTCGTCGAAGAACGACGCCTCGAGCACGCCGATGTACACGGTGGCGTCCTCGTTGAACACCACCGAGTGGACCCGCTGGCCCTCGGGGAGGATCCCGGCGGGGTCGAGCCTGACGTCACCCCCGTAGACGCAGAGGTGGAGTTGCGGGAGCGGCCCGAGGTCGTCTTGGAGCGCCCGCGCCGTGCCCGCGGCCTCGTCGGCGAAGCGCAGCGCCTGGCCTTCGGCGAGCCCGGTGGTGGCGACGGTGAGGAACTCGGTCTCCCCGGCCGTCTCCCATGCTCGGTCGGGGAAGTGGGCGTCGCACCAAGGATCGGCGGCTGACGCCGATCCGAACGGCATCACGAGTAGCACGGCGGCGAGGACGAGGAGAATCGGCATGCGGCGAGCCATCCACCCATCGTATCCGGCGGCGGTGGCTTCGGGGAGGGCCGGCGTGCTCTCTTTGCTGCGGCCGGGCGCGACGACGTCAGCGCCGTCCATCCGAGGTGACGGCCGGCGGCAGCGGCGGCCGCCCCGCCTTCTTCCACGCGAGGGCGGCGAGCACCTCACGGATCACCCTGTCGGCGTTGTTGATCGTCGACGCCGCCCAGTCGTAGGGGGGTGACACCTCGACGACGTCGAGGGCGACGAGCGGCGTCTCCATCGCGATGAGGCGCACCGCCCGCAGCAGGTCGGCGGGGTGCATGCCGCCGGGCTCGGGTGTCCCGGTGCCGGGGGCGTAGCCGGGGTCGAGCACGTCGATGTCGACCGAGAGGTAGATGGCGTCGGTGCCGTCGAGGGCTTCGGCGATCGCCGTGTCGATCACCGCGGCGAGGCCGCGCTGCCAGATCTCCTCCATACGGTGCCACCGCAGCCCGTGCTCCTCCATCCAGGCGAAGATCTCGGGCCCCGGCCAGTAGCCGCGCAGCCCCACCTGCACGAAGTTGCGCCCGGCGATGGCGCCCGACTCGATGAGCCGCCGCATCGGTGTGCCGTGGCTCGCCGGGTTGCCGTAGAGCGCATCGGCGGTGTCGGCGTGGGCGTCGAAGTGGATCATCCCGACGGTGCCCTCCCGGGCGGCGGCGACGGCGGTTGCCGACGGGTACGTGATGGAGTGATCGCCGCCGAGCACCACCGGGACGATGGCGCGGCTCGCCACCTCGTGCACCCGATCGCGAATCGCCGTGAACGACGGCTCCCACAGGCCGGGCGGGCAGATCGCATCGCCGTAGTCGACGATGTCGAGGTGATCGTCGATCGTGATCCCGAGGTCGAGGTGGTGATTGCCGGGCTGGTAGGCGTCGGCACGCAATGCCCGCGGCCCGAACCGGGCGCCGGGCCGGTAGGTGGTCGAGTCGTCCCAGGGCGCCCCGACCACGGCGACGTCGGGGCGTCGGGCATCGAGCTGCTCGGGATCGGTGAGGAGGTCGCAGCCGTCCCAGGTGATCGGGCCGGCGTAGGGCGGGCCGGAGCGTTGCGCCGCAGCGCCGGGGAGAGGTCTGCCGTCGTCCATCCGCGCATCGTACCGGGAGATACGGGCATCCCGCCCTCCACTAGTCTCGCCCACCGTGAAGGCAACTCTCCCAGGCGCCACGGTGTCGCGTTTACCCGTGTACCTGCGCACCCTCGCCGCGCTGCCGTCGACTCAGACCACCTGCTCGTCTGAGCAGCTGGCCGCCCTGGCAGGGGTCAACTCCGCCCAGGTGCGCAAGGACCTCTCCTACCTCGGGTCGCACGGGACGCGGGGCGTCGGCTATCGCATCGCCGAGCTGCGTGACCAGATCCGCAAGGCGCTCGGCCTCACCCACGATTACGGCGTCGTGATCGTCGGCGCCGGGAATCTCGGCAGCGCGCTCGCCAACTACGGCGGCTTTGCGGCGTGGGGCTTCCAGGTCGCGGCCGTGCTCGACGCCGATCGCGGCAAGGTGGGAAGCGAGGTCGCCGGGCACGAGGTGGAGTCGATCGACGACCTCGAGGCCATCGTCACCGGCCGCAGCGTGTCCATCGGCATCATCGCAACGCCGTCGTGGGCGGCCCAGGAGGTGGCGGACCGGCTCACCAGGGCGGGCGTCCGCTCGATCCTCAACTTCGCGCCCGCCATCATCGACGTGCCCGAGGGCGTCGAGATCCGCCGCGTCGATCTCTCCACCGAGCTTCAGATCCTCACGTACCACCTGAAGCAGCAGGACTGAGCGGGCCCAGCGCATCACCATCGCCTCTCACTGCTCTCACGACGCGTTGCGGGCCAAATTCAACGCGTGTAGATTTCTACGAATTCAACGTCCGAAGAGTTGTGGGGTGGCCGTGAAGGCGATGATCGTCAAGGAGTTCCGGCAGATGCGGCGCGATCGTCGCACCGTCGCCCTGATGGTCGGGCTGCCGGTGATGCTGCTGATCGTCTTCGGCTACGCCGCCCGCTTCGACGTGTCCGACATCGCAACCGCGGTGGTGGGACCGAACGCCACCGTCGTTGCGGGAGGTCTGCCGTCGACCTTCGATGTGGTGGTCACGGACCCTGCCGGCACGAAGGACCAGGCGGTCCGACTGCTGACGGACTCCAAGGCCGAGGTGGCGATCGTCACCGGCTCGCCACCGACCGTTCTCGTCGACGGCACGCAACTCTTCATCGCGCAGTCGGCGCTGCGTCGGACCGACAGTCTCCCCGCCGGCGCCCAGGTCGAGGTGCTCTTCAACCCCGACCTCAGCACGTCGGCTGTGATGGTCCCGGCGCTCATCGGGCTGATCCTCCTCTTCGTGGGCACGGTGATCACGAGCCTCGGGGTCGTGCGCGAGCGGGAGCAGGGAACGCTCGAACAGCTCGCCGTGACGCCGCTGCGGTCGGTCGACGTGATCGTCGGCAAGATCGCACCGTACTTCGCGGTGGCCGTGATCGACATGACCGTGATCACCACGGTGGGAATCCTCGTCTTCGACGTCCCGTTTCGCGGCTCGGTCCTGCTGTTCGCCGCCTTTGCGCTCGTGTACCTCTTCGTCGTCCTCGGTCTCGGTGTGCTGATCTCCACCGTCTCGAAGAGCCAGGGCGAGGCGATCCAGCTCGCCATCATGGTGCTGCTCCCGCAGGTGATGCTGTCGGGGATGATCTTCCCCCTCGACTCGATGGCGGCGGGTGTCCGGTGGATCGGCTACCTGCTCCCACTCACGTACTTCGTGATGGGTATGCGGGGGGTGTTCCTGAAAGGGTCGTCTGCGGGGGCGCTGGCATGGCCATTGGCGATCCTCGGGCTGATGGCTGCCGTCATCTTCGTGCTGGCGATTCTCCGATTCCGCCGTGATCTCGCCCCGAAGCAGACGGGTGAAATCGAGCCGGGCGAGCTGGAGCCGCTGCCCGCATGACGACGTGGTCGGTGCACGACGTGACGGTGTGCTTTGGGGGCACGGTCGCACTTTCACACGTCGACATGACCATCGAGCCCGGCGCGGTGCACTGCGTCGTCGGCGGCGACGGGGCGGGCAAGACCACGCTGCTGCGGGTGCTCGCCGGCCTCAAGCTGGAGGCGACCGGGGAGGTACGGCTTCCCCCGCCGGGTCGGACCGGCTACGTGCCGCCGGCGGGCGGCGTGTTCGGCGACCTGTCGGTCGAAGAGAACATGGAGTTCATCGCCGCGGCCTACCGGCTGCGATCCTGGCGTGACCTGGCGAAGGAGCTGCTCACCCGTGTCGGGCTCGACCAGTTCCCCGACCGGCTCGCCCGGGAGCTGTCGGGAGGGCAGCGGCGCAAGCTCGCCGGCTCCATGGCGCTGCTCCCCGAGCCGGCGTTGCTCGTGCTCGACGAGGTGACGACGGGGCTCGATCCGGTGAGTCGCATGGACCTGTGGAGGCTCATCGCCGGCGCTGCGGCCGGGGGAGCGGCCGTGGTGCTCGCCACGAGCTACCTCGATGAGGCGGAACGCGCAGGCGAGGTGCTCTTGCTGCACCAGGGTCGGGTACTGGCATCGGGCGCTCCCGCCGGCATCGTCGCCGCAGTCCCCGGCTCGGTCGTCGGTGTCGACCAACCGACGGATCCCGAGCACGCCTGGCGGCACGGTAGCCGGTGGCGGCAATGGGATCCCGCCGGCCCCGCTGTCCCGGACGGGCAGGTGACGCTCGAGGACGCGGCGATCGTCGCCGAGCTCGTCGCCAACGAGGCGACGTCGTGAGGCCCGTGGCCGCCCGGGGCGTGACGAGGCTGTTCGGCTCGTTCGCCGCGGTTGACGGCGTCGATCTCGATGTCGCCGCCGGGGAGGTCGTGGGGCTGATCGGCGCAAATGGCGCGGGCAAGACGACGCTGATCCGGATGCTCCTCGGGTTGCTGCAGCCGACCGCCGGTCACATCCGGCTCTTCGGGGAGCCTCCGACTCGGGAGCGGCGACACCGGGTCGGCTACGTCCCGCAGAATCTGGGTCTCTACCGCGACCTGACGGCCAATGAGAACCTGGAGTTCTGGGCAGACGTGTTCTCGGCGGCGCCGGACGACGGGGCGACGCCGGACGGTCTGATCGGCGAGCTGCCGCTCGGGGTCCAACGCCGCGTCGCCTTCCTCGCCGCCATCGAGCACGACCCCGAGCTGCTCATCCTCGACGAGCCGACGTCGGGGGTGTCGCCCCTGGCGCGGGCCGGCCTCTGGGACATGATCAGGGCCCGAGCCGAGGCGGGCGCCGCAGTGCTGGTGTCGACCCACTACATGGACGAGGCGGCGCAGGCGGATCGGCTGGTGCTGATGGCGCAAGGCGTCGTGGCCGCCCACGGTTCGCTGTCCGACATCGTCGCCGGCCGGACCGCCGTCGAGGTGGTCGCCGACCGCTGGGCGGAGGCGTTCGAGCTCCTCGATCGCACGGACAGGAGGATCGCGCTCGCCGGTCGGGCCGTCCGGGTGCTGGCGGAGCCGCCAGACGTCGTCGCCGGTGAGCTGCGTCGGGCGGGGATCGAGGCGACTGTGCGGGTGGTGCCGGCGACGCTCGATGAGACGATGGTCGTGATCGGGTCGTGAGCGGCGGACGAACCGGCAGACGGCCCGGCGATCCCGAGGTGACCCGTCGCACCATCCTCACCGCCGCCCGCAATCGCTTCGGTGAGGTCGGGTTCGACCGGGCGACCATCCGTTCCATCGCGGCCGCGGCAGACGTCGATCCGGCATTGGTGCACCACCACTTCGGGACCAAGGAGGAGCTCTTTGCGGCGGCCCACGAGTTCCCGGTCAGCCCGCGGCTGTTCCTGGCGGCGATCTCGGCGGGGCCGCGGGAAGAGATGGGGGAGCGGATCGTCCGCTTCTACCTCTCGCTCATCGACGTGCCCGGCTCCGCTCCGCTGTCGCTGTTGCGGGCCGCCGCCACCAACGAGGCCGCCGCCCGCATGATGCGAGAGTTCGTCGACAGAGTGTTGCTGCGCCACGCCGAGAGCCTGACCGACCTCCCCGATGCCCGGCTGCGGCTCGCCCTCGTCGGCAGCCACATGATCGGGGTGGTCTTCGGCCGAGCGTTGATCGGGGTCCCGGAGCTCGTCCGCCGGCCGGCCGAGGAGCTGGTGGCCNNCGAATGCACTGGATCGGTGCCGGGCTCGCCGGTTCGGGCCGTTCGGCGGTAGTGGCGGTCGGGCCGCAGACGGATGCTCCGCGATGAGGAGGTCCGAGATGGCGACCAAGCGTCTTCACTACATCGACTGGCTCCGTGTGCTCGCGGTGCTCCTTCTCTTTCCCTTCCATACGGGCCGCGTGTACAACGCGGGCGAGGCCTTCTATGTGAAGGGAGAGGAGACATCGACGATGGTCTCGCGGCTGCTCGGTTTCATCGATGTCTGGCACATGCCGCTCCTGTTCCTGCTCGCCGGAGCGTCGACCTACCTGGCGCTCGGCAACCGGACGAGGGCCGAGTACGCCCGGGAACGTGTGCGACGGCTGCTCGTGCCCTTCGTCTTCGGTGTGCTCGTACTCATCCCACCGCAGACCTGGTACGGCGCCAGGTTCAACTCGGNNCTTCACCGGCTCATACGCGGATTACCTCACGAGCGGGGACTTCCTCGTCCCGGATGTGCGCGACGGCGGCGACTACTACGGCGGATTCGGGACCGGCCATCTGTGGTTCATCCTGTTCTTGTTCGTGATCTCGCTGATCGTGCTCCCGCTCTGGGGTGGCCGCCGCGCCGAGAGCTCCCGGACGGCGACGCTGTCTCGCGTGCTCGCCCATCCTGCGGGCTGGCTGGTGGCGCCCTTCGCCCTGCTCGTCGCCGATGCGCTGCCGGCCCTGTTCGGCAAGAACCTCTTCTACTACCTCGTCTTCTTCGTGCTCGGCTACCTGGCGATGTGCTCCGGGGAGACCATGGACGCGGCGGAACGGTGGAGATGGCCCGCGCTGGTCGCCGGCGCCGCCGGCACCGTGTGGTGGGTGGCCACCCATGAGTGGCGGAGCGGGCTCGCCGACCCCTCGGTGGCGCTGGCCGGCGTGGTCTATCTCGGAATGCTGGCCCGCTGGCTCGTGATCGTCGGCCTGCTGGGCCTCGGCCGACGGCTGCTGAACCGGCCGTCTCGCGCGCTGGCCTATCTGGGGGAGGGCTCCTACCCGGTGTACATCCTCCATCAGACGGTCATCGTCGTGCTCGCCTTCTACGTGGTCGGGCTCGATGTGGCCTGGACGGCGCAGTGGGCGGTGCTCCTCATCGGCTCTGTCGTGCTGACCTTCATCTGCTACGAAGGCGTGAGGCGCGTCGGCACGCTGCGCTATCTGTTCGGGATGAGACCCCG
>DKBA01000282.1 GCA_002450985.1 Acidimicrobiia bacterium UBA6912 | reverse complement strand
TCGTTGCCCTGGCGCATGCCCTGCGTCGGGTCGTGGCCCTCCCAGAACACCTGGAGGAGGCGGCGGTAGGTGATCTTCTGCGGGTCGTAGACGACGAGGACCACTTCGGTGTGCCCGGTGCGTCCCGAGCAGACTTCCTCGTACGTCGGGTGCGGGGTGAGCCCGCCTGCGTACCCGACGGCGGTTGCGTACACGCCGTCGAGCTTCCAGAACATCCGCTCGGCCCCCCAGAAGCAGCCCATGCCGAAGACGGCGGTCTCCATGCCCTCGGGGAAGGGGGGGACGATGCGGCTGCCGTTCACGTAATGGACTCCGGAGATCCGCAGCGGGGCGTCACGGCCGGGCAGCGCCGTCTCCGGATCCGGCAGCTCGAGCTTCTTGCGGGTGAAGAACATGGCGGTTTCCTCTCGTGCGGTGGTGTGTCGTCACCGAGAACCCTACGGGCGGCGGGTCTGTTCCGAGGGGCCCATCCTGCACTCGGGGGCGACGCTACCCTCGCCGCCGTGACGGAGACCATGCACGACATCTGCGACGACCTGGCCGCCGAGAAGGCCGATCTCGTCACGATCCTCGAGGGGCTCGACGACGAAAGCTGGGATCTGGCGACACCCGCGGAGGGTTGGACGATCCGCGACCAGGTGTCCCATCTCGCCTTCTTCGACGAGAAGGCGCTCGAGGCCCACCGCGATCCCGCAGCCTTCGTCGCCGCGCTCGCCGACGTCGCCGGGTTGATGGAGACCCACCTGGAGCGAGGGAGGGCGATGACGCCGGGCGAGCTGCTCGCGTGGTGGCAGGAGGCCAACGCCGCGCTGGTCGGCGCGTACCGGACCCTCGATCCCTCCCAGAAGGTCGTTTGGTACGGACCGCCCATGGCGGCGCGCTCGAAGATCACGGCGCGGCTCATGGAGACGTGGGCGCACGGACAGGACGTCGTCGACGCTCTCGGCGTCGTGCGGAAGCCGACCCGCCGGCTCCGGCACGTGTGCCACATCGGCGTCCGCGCCAGGGCCTACGCCTTCTCGGTCAACGGGTTGCCCAACCCCGATCGGGACGTCTACGTGGAGCTGGCCGCACCCGACGGATCGACGTGGACGTGGGGTGATCCTGGCGCGGCCGACCGGGTCACCGGGTCTGCGCTGGGGTTTGCACTGCTCGTGACCCAGCGCCGCCACCGCACCGACGTCGAGGTGGTGGCCACCGGCGCCGTCGCCGATCGCTGGCTCGACATCGCCCAGGCCTTCGCCGGCCCTCCGGGGCCCGGCCGGGCACCGGGGCAGTTCGCTCCGTCGTAGGATCGCCGCCATGCCGAAGATCAACGTGCAATGGCAAGGTGGATGGCGCTTCGACGGTCACGACTCGAGAGGGATGCCGGTCGACATCGACGGGACGCAGCAACTGGGCGTCAAGCCGTCAGACCTCCTGCCGATCGCGCTGGCGGCGTGCTCGGCGACCGATCTGGTGATCCAGTTCAACGAGCTCGGCGCCGAGGTCGCGTCGCTCCGGGTCGATGCGTCGTACTCGCAGCAACCCGAGGCGCCGTGGACGTTCCAGCGGGTGCGGCTCCACTACGAGGTGGTCGCCGGTGGGCTGACCGAGGAGGATGTGGCCGAGGCGATCCGTCGCAGCGAGCACGAGCTGTGCTCGGTGGCGTCGTCCGTCCGACCGACCGTGGCGATCGAGTCGACCTTCGAGCTCCGGGGAGAGTGACGGCCGGGTGCCTGCGACGATCGCCGAGCTGATCACGTCACTCGACCGTCTCGCCCCCCTCGCCAAGGCGGCGGGCTGGGATCCCGTCGGGCTGCAGCTCGGCGACCGCACCGTTCCGGCGGCGACGGTCGCCGTGTGCCACGAGGTCGCAGAAGGCGTCGTCGCCCGCCTCGAACGCGAGCCGGTCGACCTGCTCGTCAGCTACCACCCCCTGCTCTTCCGCCCCACCACGACGCTCGTCGCCGGTCCGTCGGCGGCGGGTCGGGCCTTCCGCCTGGTGCGCGCCGGCGTCGCCCTGGGGATCATCCACACCGCCTTCGACATTGCGCCCGGGGGAACCGCGGATGCGCTCGCCGCGGCGCTCCGGCTCGAGGACGTGACGCCATTCGGGCCGGGGTGGGGAGCGGAGACCGTCAAGATCGTCACGTTCGTACCGCCCCAGCTCGCCGACACGGTGGCGCACGCCATGAGCGCCGCCGGCGGCGGAACGATCGGCAACTACAGCGGCTGCTCGTTCCGGGCGGAGGGGACGGGGACGTTCTTCGCCGGCGAGGGCACGGCTCCCGTCACCGGTACCAGAGGCACGCTGAACGCGGAGGCCGAGGTGAGGCTCGAGATGATCGCCCCGGCCCATGCCGCCGACCGGGTGGTTGCGGCGCTCGTCACGGCGCATCCGTACGAGGAGCCCGCCTACGACGTGTACGACATTCGGGCCAACGCCGGGTTCGTCGGGCGCCGCGGGCGGCTGGCATCTCCCCGCAGCCTCGCCGCCTTCGTTGCAGACGTCGACGAGACGCTCGATGCATCGAGCCGTGTCGCCGGAGAGCGGTTGCGACGAATCGAACGTGTTGCGGTCGTCCCCGGCTCGGGGGCCTCGTTCTTCGGCGCCGTCGACGATGTCGACGTGGTGGTCACCGGAGATGTCGGCCATCACCAGGCGCGGGCGGCCGCAGAGCGGGGCATCGCCGTCGTCGACGCCGGGCACGCGGCGACCGAACGGCCCGGCGTGGCGACGTTGTACGCTGCGGTTGTCGAGCTGGTCGGCGATGCCGTCGACCTGACCGACGTGGACGCCGACCCGTGGCGCGGCTGATGGAGGTGGCGACGGCATGGACGAGCTGAGGAGCCTGGCGGATCTGCTCGACCTCCAGACCGTCGACTCCGAGATCGACCGCCTCATCCACGAGCGGGAGACGGTGCCCGCCCTCACCGCCTACCGCCAGGCCCACCAGCACCTCCAGCAGCTCACGAACGAGCGCAACCAGGTCGCCGACAACCACCGTCAGACCGAACTCGCCTTCGACAAGACGTCCGGTGAGCTCGACCTCGCCGAAACCAAGCTGGCGGCCGAGCAGAACCGCCTGTACGCCGGCGGCCTCAGCGCCCGCGACGCCGAGTACATGCGGCGCGAGGTGGAGATGCTCGACCGCAAGAAGCGCGACATGGAGGACGAGGTCCTCGAGCTGATGGAACGCCGGGAGCAGCTCGGGATTCGGCTCGAGGAGCTCGACACGCAGATCGCCGCCGCCGAGACCGTGAAGGGCGAGCACGAGGCCGTCATCACGGCCGCCTGGAAGGACATCGATGCCCAGCTCGCCCGCAAGGAGGAGCGAAAAGCCGACATCGTCCCGCTCATCCCGGAGGATCTCCTCGACCTCTACGAGCGGCTGCGCGACGCAAAGGATGACGGGGTCGCCGTGGGACGGCTGGCAGAAGGCATCTGCGGAGCGTGCCACCTGCGGCTGACCCCCGCCGAGCAACTCGAGGCCACCCGCCGCGACCCACCCCGCTGCATCCACTGCACCGCCATCCTCGTTCCCTGAGGCTCGACCCACCAGGCCATGCTCTTCTGGCACGCAGGCGCCACCGTCGCCATCACCCGCTACGCATTCCGGGACGACCGGATGGACCTGCGGTTCCTCGTCCTGGGGGCGCTGCTCCCGGACCTCGTCGATACCCCGATCGGGCTGGCGTTCTACGGTGCGCTGGGATCGGTGCGTCTCGTCGCCCATTCGCTCCTCGCCGCCGGGCTCGTGATGACCATCGTGGTGCTGCGGACCCGGCGGGGCCGGCCCCGGAAGCGGTGGATGCCACTCGCCATCGGGATGCTGCTGCACCTCTTCCTCGACGCCATGTGGAGCGATCCAGAGACGCTGTGGTGGCCGTTCCTGGGGCTCGAGTTCAGCCCCGCAGGGCAAGCGACGGCCGGCGCCTACCTCACCTCGATCCTGTCGGACTGGCGGATGTGGGCACTCGAGGCGATCGGACTCCTCTACCTCGTGGTGCTGGCTCGCCGGGCCCACCTCGAGCGGCCTGAGGCACGCACGCAGTTGCTCGCCATGGGCACGGTGGATGCCCCCATCGAGCGGCGTTGAACGCAGCGGGAGGGTCGCTGCGGCGACCCTCCCGTGCTTCCTCCTCGATGCGGTCGTCCCTCAGGCGCCCGGCCCGACGTACAGGACTCGCATCATCTCGTGGTCCTCGTGGGACAGGATGTGGCAGTGCCACACGTACCGCCCGAGTTTGTCGAAGGTGGCCTTGATTTGC
>DKBA01000163.1 GCA_002450985.1 Acidimicrobiia bacterium UBA6912 | reverse complement strand
CGAGGTGCTGGTCCGCTGGCAGGAGCTCGTGGGCGTGGGGCGGCTGATGCAGTCCCTCCAGAGCGGCATCGCCCGGGTTCGCGACCGGTTGCGCAGCCTGGTGACGGGAACGCCGACGATGCCCGCAGAGATCCAGGGTGAGCTCCAGACGGCGCTGAGCATCGCCATCACCGAGGCCGCCGACACTGCGGCCGACACGACGGTCGCTGCGTGGGAGGCGACCGAGGGCGGACGCCGCCTCATCGGGGATCGGTCCCGGGCGCTGGCGCGGCCCGATCCCGGGCTGCGGACCGCCACCGAGGGGGAGATCGCAGCGTGGCAGGATTTCGTGCTCGGACTGGTCCGCCACCAGGCCGAGGGCAAGCGCATCTTCGCCAGAACCGTCTCACTCGGCATCAACACGATCGGGGCGGCGCTCATGGTGGTGCTCTTCGCCCACACCGGGGGGCTCACCGGGGGCGAGGTGGTCGTCGCCGGCGGCACGGCGACCGTCAGCCAGGCGCTGCTCACCGCGCTCTTCGGCGAGAGCGCCGTCCGCGATCTCGCCCGCCAGGCGCGTGGCGACCTGATGGATCGGGTGCAGAAGCTCGTGGACGCCGAGGCCGCTCGCTTCCATCGCCTCCTCGACGGGATGCCGTCGCCCGAGGACGCCGCCGTGCTGCGAGCCGGCGCAGATGCCGTCAGGACGGCGGCGCGATGACGGCGCGTCGCGGCCGGATCGGCGAGCGAGTGGCCGCGCTCGAGCGAGTCGCCGCCCAGGGCACGGGCCTCCTCTCGGCTGCGGCGCTCATGCGAGCCGAGGACGTGGTCGGCCACGCCTCGAGCCGGCTCCGGCACGGCACCGACCACACGGTCGTCGCCCTCGCCGGGGCCACCGGGAGCGGGAAGTCATCGCTGTTCAACGCCCTCGTCGGCGAGCCGGTGGCCGCCGTCGGCGTCCGCCGGCCCACGACCGAGCGCGCCAGGGCCGCCGTGTTCGGCGACGCCCCTCCCGCCGAGCTGCTCGGCTGGCTCGGGGTGCGCGACCGTCACGGAGCCGGGGCCGGCACCGATCTCGACGGTCTCGTCCTCGTCGACCTCCCCGACCACGACTCGGTGGTGACCGCGCATCGCATCGAGGTCGACCGCCTGATCGAGCTCGTCGACCTCATGGTGTGGGTGCTCGATCCGCAGAAGTACGCCGACGAGGCGCTGCACGCCGGCTACCTCCGCACTCTGTCGCGCTACGGCGAGGTCATGCTGTTCGCCCTCAACCAGAGCGACCTGGTTCCCGCCGGGCAACGCCCGCAGTGGGTGGCGCACGCCGAATCCATCTTGCGCGAGGATGGCATCGAATCCCCTGCCGTCATCGTCACCTCGGCGACCACCGGGGAGGGTGTCGACGTGCTGCGCACTGCGCTGCGGGAGCGCATCGCCGCTCGCGACGCAGCCCTCGACCGCCTCGATGCAGACCTGCGCACCATCGCCGACGACCTGGGACCCGTCGCCAAGGTGCCCGGCGAGGACCGCAGGGCACGCCGCGACCTGGCCGCCGGCCTGGCGGAAGCCGCCGGCGCCGCAGCGGTGGGTGAGGCCGTGGCCGGCGGGTATCGCCACGATGCGGTGCGGCGTACCGGCTGGCCGTTCGCTCGGTGGCTGCTGCGCTTCCGCCGCCACCCGCTGCGGGCACTGCGACCGCGTGCGACGTTCGGCGTCGGCGCCCCGCCGGCCACCGCCGGTCCGGTGGATCCGGCCCGACTGAGGCTGGCCGTGAAGGAGTACGCCGACGCCCGCACCGGCGCAGTGCCGCCGGTCTGGGCGAGGAGGATGCGGGAAGTGGCCGTCGCCGAGACCGACTCGCTGGCCCCGGAGCTGAGCGGCGCCGTGACCGAGGCCGCCCGTCGGGCGGTGGCGGCGCCGCGGTGGTGGGATGCCGCCGGCAGGCTGCAGTGGGGGCTGGCGGCGGCTGCGGTCGCCGGGGCCGCGTGGCTCGCCGGACTCGCCGTGCTCGGCTACCTGCGGGTGCCCACCGATGGCCTTGCGCCGGAGATCGGAGGCTGGCCGATCCCGACGCTGCTCCTCCTCGGTGGCGCGGTCGCCGGGATCGCCGCTGCCTGGCTCGCCCGCCTCGTTGCCGGAATCGGGGCCCGACGCCGGCAGCGTCGCGCCGTTGGCGACATCGCGGACCGGGTGGACGACATCGCAGCCTCCCGCATCGTCGCACCGGTCGACGCCGAGGTTGCCCGATGGGAGGAGCTTCGCAGAGACCTCACACTCGTCGCCGGCACGCGATGAAGGTGAGCCGCTCCGTCTTCCCGAGCGGCCCGAGGCCCCGATCGAATCGGAACGAGGATGAGCCCGACGGGGCCGGGCCATGCCCGACCCGCGTGAGATGCGGCACTGGGTAGGGTGCTGCCCCATGCTGACTGCGTTCAAGGAGCGGTTCTGGCTCCCACCCCGTGCCCACGGCGACGTGATCGAGGACCGGACCGTCGGGTTCATCGAGCTCTTCTACGACCTCGTGTACGTCGTGGTCATCGCGCGGGCCGCACATCATCTGGCCGGGCACCTGACATGGCGAGGAGTCGGCGAGTTTGCGGTGATCTTCGGCATGATCTGGCTCGCCTGGCTCAACGGCAGCATCTACCAGGACCTTCACGGTCGCGAGGACGGCCGCAGCCGCACCTACATCTTCCTCCAGATGGGGATACTCGCCGTCCTCGCCGTGTACACGTCGGACGCCGGTTCCGACACCGGTCAGGGGTTCGCCGCCACATACGCGGTCTTCTTGCTGTTGCTGACGTGGATGTGGTTCACGGTGCGCCGCCAGGACGCCGGCCGCTGGGCATCGACCACGGCCAAGTATCTCGCCGGGATGGGGGTGTCGGTGGTGATCGTGACGATCAGCGTCTTCCTGCCGGACGACGCCCGCGTGATGCTCTGGGCGCTCTTCCTGGTCGGGTGGATCGTGCTCAGCTTCTCCATGAGGCGCGAGCTGGGGACGGGCGACATCAGTGCCACCGAGTCCACCGTCGAGCGGTTCGGTCTGTTCACGATCATCGTTCTCGGCGAGGTGGTCGTCGGGGTGGTGAGCGGGCTCTCGGAAGCAACCCGCGACTTCCGCGTGATGGCTACCGGGCTCATCGGTCTCGGCATCGGGTTCGGCGCATGGTGGACCTACTTCGACTTCGTCGGTCGACGGCACCCTCGCGCCGACGCTGGCGTGCTGTGGATGTTCAGCCATCTCCCCATCAGCATGGGGATAGCCGCCACCGGTGCAGCCCTGGTGGGCCTCGTCGAGCACGCGGGCGACCAGCGGGCTCCTACGGCCACGGCGTGGGTACTGACCGGTTCGATCGCGGTGGTGCTGGTCGGTCTGATGCTGGCGATGTCGGCGCTGGCCGACTTCAGGCGACTCGCATCCATCTACCGGCCGCTCACGTGGGTCGTGGCGGCGTCTGTGGGTGTGGTGATGCTGGTCGGTTGGTGGCGGCCCGTCCCGTGGGTGTTGGTGCTGTCGCTGTTCGGCGTCCTGTCCGCCGTTTGGTGGTTCGCCGTCGACCGCTGGCTGCGGCTCCCGAACCCCGACCTGGCGCTCCCGGGTGCGGCAGGCCGTTCCCCGGTGTAGCCAACTGTTGCTCGCTAGGGTCGGCG
>DKBA01000094.1 GCA_002450985.1 Acidimicrobiia bacterium UBA6912 | reverse complement strand
GGGCGAGAACGTCACCTGCGGCCACCTCATCACCGATCTTGCGCTCGAGGGTGATGCCGACGGACGGATCGACGTCGTCCTCCTTCTTGGCGCGCCCTCCGCCGAGCCGCACGGAGGCGAGCCCGAGGTCGAGGGCATCGCACGCAGCCACGAATCCGGACTGCTCGGCGACCACCTCGTGGACGTGACGTGCCGCAGGCAGCTTGGCGCGATCGTCGATCACCCCGGCATCGCCACCCTGGGCGGTGATGACCTCGGCAAACAGCTCCATCGCCCGCCCCGAGCCGACCGCCTCTTCCAGGCGGGTCCTGGCATCTGCGGGGTCGTCGGTGACCCCACCGAGGAGGAGCATCTCGATGCCGAGCCGGTACGTGATCTCCACGAGATCTGCCGGCCCCCCGCCGGCGAGCACGTCGAGGGACTCCCGGATCTCCGACGCGTTGCCGATCTCACGCCCTAGCGGCTGGCGCATGTCGGTGAGGAGGGCCGCCACCTCGGTGCCGTGCGCGGCCCCGATGCCGACCATGGTCTCGGCGAGCCGCCGGGCCGACGCCTCGTCCTTCATGAACGCGCCGCGACCGACCTTCACGTCGAGCACCAGCCCGTCGAGGCCCTCGGCGAGCTTCTTCGACATGATCGACGAGGAGATGAGCGGGATCGAGGGAACGGTGCCGGTGGCGTCGCGCAGCGCATAGATGCGCCGATCCGCCGGGACGAGCGTCTCCGACTGGCCGGCGAGCACCAGACCGTGCGTCTCGAGCACGAGGCGGAACTCGTCGGGGTCCAAGGCGGTGCGAAAGCCCGGGATCGACTCGAGCTTGTCGAGGGTGCCCCCGGTGTGGCCGAGGCCACGTCCCGACATCATGGGCACGGCGACGCCACATGCCGCCACCATCGGGGCCAGGGGGATGCTGACCTTGTCTCCGACGCCCCCTGTCGAGTGTTTGTCGACCTTCGGAGCGGCGACGTGGGAGAAATCGAGAACCTCACCCGAGTGCAGCATCGCCTCGGTCCACTCGGCCAGCTCGTCGGGCGTGAATCCTCTGAAGAAGATCGCCATCAGCAGCGCCGACATCTGGTAGTCGGGGAGCCGATCGGCCGTGTACTCGGCGATGATCCAGCGCAGCTCGTCGCCGGTGAGGTCGCCGCCGTCCCGTTTGCGCTCGATGAGCTCGGTGATGGAGTGGCTCGCCATGGTGTCAGCCTATCCGTCCTGCCGGTCGGCTTCCCCCGTGAGGGTTCATCGCGGCGGGCGGGCGACTCGCCACGCCGCCACGAAACCGGCGGCATTCACGGTCGCGTGGACGACGATCGGGGCGAAGAGCGACCCGGACCGCAGCCGCAGCCACGCAAAGCCTGCGCCGGCGACGCCGGTGAGCACCACGGCTCCCGACAGCGCCGCCGCGGCAGTTGCCGCGGATCGCGTGCGCAGCGCACCCCCCGCATAGCCGGCCATGGTCTCCCACGTCGGGAGGATGTGCCAGAGACCGAACAGCGCGCTGGAGATGGTGACGGCACGCACGTCGCTCGTGCGGCTTCGGAACCACGCCAGCAGGAGCCCGCGGAACAGCACTTCCTCGAACGCCGCCGTCCCCAACGGGATCCGAACCGCCGTCTCGAAGGCGAGCCCGCGCGGCGTGACGCCGCTTGCCCGCTCGTCGCGCAGGAAGCGACGCAGCAGCGGGGACCGCTCGGCGATCAGGATCCCGATCACGATGGGTGCGGCAGCGGCGCCGCCACTGCGGAGCCCGGTCTTGCCCCGGTGGCGGGTGATGCCGAGCGCACCGGCATCGAGCCCGAGCCACCGTGCGGCGCCGAGGGCGGCCGCGCTCCCGCCGAGGTTGGCGAACACGTAGGCCCGGCGCGGCAGCACACGGTTCTGGAGGACGTTCCAGCCGGCGGTGGCGGCGACGAGCGCCGCGGTGGTGGCCGAGGTCGAAGCCGGAGGCGGGTTCATCACGTCCTCCGCCGCGACCGGATCACGCGTCCGTTGCGCACGGCGACACCCTCGGCGCGCAGCCGCTGCGCCTGCTCCGCCTCGGCGTGGGGGACGAGCCGTCCGGTCGTGGTGACGACTCGCCACCACGGCAGACCCGGTGTCGTTCGCAGCAGGTTGCCGACGGCGCGGGCGGCTCCCGGGAATCCTGCCTCTGCGGCAACCTCGCCGTAGCTCATCACCGTCCCCGGCTCCAGCGCCTCGAGCACCGCGATCACGGCCTCGGTGAAGTCCCGGTCGCCGCTCACGGCGCCCGCAGTACCGCAGACTGCATGTGCAGCCCGTCGTCGTCGCGCTCGTGGTCGGGGAGGAACGTGGCGAAGTCGACGACGGTGAAGACCTGCGCCAGTGCGCTCCGCAGTGCCTCGTCGCTGCGGATGGCGAAGAACCGGGGCGGCGGATAGAAGTCGTCGTCGTACATGCCCTCCATGTCGCGGCCGCCCCACACGCCGAGGTAGAGGAGGCCACCAGGAGCCAGGATCTCGCGGATCCCCCCGAGCACATCCGCCAGGTCGGGCGTCGGGACGTGGTGGATGCAGTTCATCGCCCACGCCGCGTCGAAGCTGGCAGCGGGGAGATCGAGGTCGTACATGTCTCGCACGTGGGCTTCGAGGCCCTTCGCCCGGCACAGCTCCACCTGGGCGGGGGAGAGGTCGGTGGCAACGACGTCGATCCCACGGTCGGCGAACCAGCGAGCGGTGTACCCCACCCCGGCGCCGATCTCGACGAGACGGGTCTTGCCTTCGAGGCGCATCAGATCGAGGAAACGCTCGGCGATGGGCCAGCGCCAATCCGCCTCGCCCATCTCCTCACGACGGTCGGCGACCGCGTCGTACGAGACGGCGAGCGAGGTGCGGAAATCCGGCGGCGGGGGAGCGGGGGTGAGCTTCACGACGCTGACGTTACCGCCTGTCTGCCCCGGGCGATCTCGGCGCTACCGTCCACGAGATGCAGATCGCCGCCGAGATCGTGTGCATCGACTGCGGTGGACGGTGCGGGTTGCTGACACCCGAGCCGCCAGGCGGGTTCCGCCCCGGCGACGTCGTCGCCTACCGGTGTGGTGAGTGTCTCGACCGGTGGGACCTCGAGCTCACCGAGGACGACGTCGGCGAGCCCGACGACGACGAGCGACGCCGGTTCTGGGCGTAGGGCACGACACGGGCGATCGCGGGAACTCGGCCGGCCCACCCCTCCTGGTCCCGGCCCCCGCCTACACTGCCGCCCGATGTTCGACACCATCTCCCGCCGTCTCGGAGACGTCTTCTCGCGTTTGCGGTCGAAGGGCCGCCTCGACGAGGGCGACGTCGACGCCGCGCTGCGCGAGGTGCGTCTCGCCCTGCTCGAAGCGGACGTCAATGTCGCCGTCGTCAAGACGTTCCTCGCCAGGGTGAAGGAGCGGGCGGTCGGCGCCGAGGTCACGAAGAGCCTCACACCCGGCCAGCAGGTCATCAAGATCGTCCACGAGGAGCTGATCACCACGCTCGGCGCAGAAGCGCCGCTCGCCCGGCCGGCGGCGCCTCCCCTCGTGATCCTCATGGCCGGTCTCCAAGGCTCCGGCAAGACGACGACGGCGGCGAAGCTGGCGAAGCACCTCAAGACGAAGGGCCGCCGTCCTCTGCTCGTCGCCGCCGATCTCCAGCGTCCCGCCGCCATCGACCAGCTCGAGACGCTGGGGAGGCGCATCGGCGTCCCCGTGTACGTCGATCGCCGGTCGAAGGCGCCGAAGGTGGCCAAGGCGGCGCTCAAGCAGGCGCGCCAGGACGGCAACAACGTCGTGATCGTCGATACGGCGGGCCG
>DKBA01000022.1 GCA_002450985.1 Acidimicrobiia bacterium UBA6912 | reverse complement strand
CATCACCAACATCTTCATGAAGCTCGACCTCACGCCCGACGACGGCGACGACCATCGCAGGGTCAAGGCCGTGCTCATGTGGCTCGATCACCTCTCACAGACCACCGCGTCCCCCGCGCGTCCCCGCGTCCGGGCCGGCGCTGCGGGGATGTGAGCGCAACCCGGCGTTCCGGCGGCGCCGAGTCGCACGGCATGTGTACAGTGCGTGGCGGGATACCAAGGGAGGAATTCATGGGACGGTTGCGTCTTGGCCGCCGGTTCATCATCGTCTTCGCACTTGCGCTGCTGGCGTCGCTGTTCGCCGCCGCGGGACCGGCAACCGCCGATCCCGGCTACCGGGAGCGGGATGTCAGCATCGACGCCGGTGACCACCAGATCCCGGGCACGATGGCCATCCCAAGCGGCGGCGGCCCCGTGCCGGCGGTGCTGATGCTGCACGGCTTCGGCAGCCAGAAGGACGAGGTCGGCGACATGTACGCAAGGGTCGCCGCCGCGCTCGCCGAGCGGGGCGTCGCCAGCCTTCGCATCGACTTCGCCGGTGCGAGCGCGGATGCGCAGCCGTGGGTGGACAACACGTATGACGGCATGGTGGCCGACAGCCGGGTGGCGCTCGACTGGCTCATCGGGCTGCGCCGGGTCGACGACGACCGCGTCGGGCTCCTCGGCTTCAGCCTCGGCACCAAAGTGGCGATGACCGTCGCCGGAACCGACGACCGCGTCGCCGCATTCGCCTCGTGGTCGGGCAGCACCGCCAATGGCGCCGTCGACTTCCAGTTCTACTTCGACGAGTACTACGACGACGCCCTCGCCAACGGCTCTGTCGTCGTCGATCTCGGCTTCACCGTCGTCGAGCTCAGTATCGAGTGGTTCGAGACCATCGCAGCGTCGCGCAATCTGGATCTGATCTCCGGCTATTCGAATCCGCTGCTCGCCATCGCCGGCTCGGACGACACGGTGGTCGATCCGCACTGGTCGAAGGCGCTGCTCCGGGTTGCGAACAGCTCGGACGAGACGCTGCGCATCATCGACGGGGCCGACCACATCTACCACGTGCTCACCGACGATCAGAGCTTCGCCGAGGAGGTCATCCACATCACGGCGCGGTGGTTCTCCTCGCGGCTGTGAGCTGACGCTCCTCCGCGGCGACGGGGGCGGTGGGCGAGGGCGCTCGCCGCTTCCATCGTGCTGGGCTCAGACGACGTCGGTGAGGCTCTCGTCGAGGATCGCCAGCCCTTCTCGCACGATCTCCTCGCTCGCCGTGAGCGGGGCGAGGATGCGGATGACGTTGCCGAAGACGCCGCACGACAACAGCACGAGGCCGTTGCGTCCGGCGCGCTGGACGAGCGCTTTGGTCAGGTCGGCCGCGGGCGCCTTGGTGGCTCGATCGCTCACCAGCTCCATCGCCACCATCGCACCGAGACCGCGCACTTCGCCGATGACCGCGAAACGCTCGGCGAGACGGCGCAACTCCGTCATCAGCAGCTCACCGAGCACTTGGGCCCGTGCGACGAGTCCCTCTTCCTCGATGACGTCGAGCACGGCGAGCCCCGCCGCACAGCCGACGGGTGAGCCGCCGTAGGTGCCGCCGATGCCGCCCGGGTGCGGAGCATCCATGATCTCCGCCTTCCCGGTGACGGCGGCGAGTGGGAATCCGCCTGCCAGGCTCTTCGCCAGCGTCATCAGGTCGGCCTCGACCCCGGCATGCTCGAGGGCGAACAGCCGGCCGGTGCGGGCGAACCCGGTCTGGATCTCGTCGACGATCAAGACGATGCCGGTGGCGTCACAGAGGGTGCGCAGCCGCTGCAGGAGCTCGGGGGGCGCAGGCACGAACCCGCCCTCGCCGAGCACCGGCTCGACGATGATCGCCGCCACTCGCTCCGCCTCGATGTCCTCCTTGAAGATGTGCTCGATCGCCCCGATCGAGTCGTCCACCGAGACGCCCCGGTACGCATGGGGATAGGGGGCGTGGTACACGTCGGCGGCGAACGGACCGAAGCCCTGCTTGTAGGGGGCGACCTTCCCGGTGAGGGCGAGGGCGAACAGGGTGCGACCGTGGAATCCCCCGGAGAAGGCGATCACCCCCGGCCGGCCGGTGTGGTAGCGAGCGATCTTCACCGCGTTCTCCACCGCCTCGGCGCCGGAGTTCACGAACAGGGTCTTCTTCGGGCTGTCGCCGGGGACTGCGCGATTGAGCCGCTCGGCGAGGACCACCGCCGGCTCGTACGGCGTCACCATGAAGCAGGTGTGACTGACGTGGTCGAGTTGGGCCGTGACCGCAGCCTTCACCTTGGGATGGAGGTGGCCGGTGTTCGTGACGGCGATCCCCGAGGCGAAGTCGATGTAGCGGGCGCCCTCGACGTCCCACAGCTCGGCGTTCACGGCGCGGTCGATGTAGACGGGCATCACGCTGCCCCACCCGCGTGGTACGGCGGACTCCCGTCGGGCGTGGAGGTCGTTGTTCGTGGCCATGTTCCCTCCGTTGCGACTCGCCTGCCCGGACGCGGGTGGGCGCTCAGCCGGCATCGTAGGTATACGATCACGGAGGAGAACATCGATTCTGGGCCTGCCGATGCGCAACGCCGCCGAGTGAAGGGACGACCATG
Source organism: Acidimicrobiia bacterium UBA6912 (assembly GCA_002450985.1). Classification (GTDB taxonomy): domain Bacteria; phylum Actinomycetota; class Acidimicrobiia; order Spongiisociales; family UBA5794; genus UBA6912. Next base: position 770 of record DKBA01000022.1, on the reverse strand, counting down.
AGCCTCAACGACCCCAGCCTCCTCAAGACGCAGGCCTTCGTCGCGGGGGAGTGGATCGACGCCGACTCGGGCGGCACCTTCGACGTCGTCGATCCTGCCGACGGCTCGGTGGTGGCGAGCGTGGCCGATCTCGGCGTCGAGGAGACCCGACGGGCCATCGCCGCCGCCGACGCGGCGCAGAAGGAGTGGGCCAAGAAGACGGCGAAGGAGCGCGGCGTCGTCCTGCGCCGCTGGTACGAGCTCTTCTTGGAGCACAAGGAGGATCTGGCCCGGATCATGACGATGGAGATGGGCAAGCCGATCGCCGAGTCGCGCGGCGAAGTCGTCTATGCCGCCAACTTCATCGACTGGTTCGCCGAGGAGGGCAAACGCGCCCGGGGTGAGGTCATCCCCACGTACGACGCCACCAAACGCCTGTTGGTGCTGAAGCAGCCCGTGGGCGTGATCGCGGCGATCACGCCGTGGAACTTCCCGCAGGCGATGATCACCCGCAAGGTGGGCCCGGCGCTGGCCGCCGGCTGCGCCGCCATCGTGAAGCCGGCGAGTGCCTCGCCGATCAGCGCCCTCGCCGCCGCCGAGCTGGCGACCCGCGCCGGTCTCCCCGAGGGGCTGCTCAACGTGATCACGTCCAAGCGCAGCGGCGCCATCGGTGAGGAGCTCACCACCAACCCGACGGTGCGCAAGATCTCGTTCACCGGCTCGACGGAGATCGGGAGACAGCTCATGGCGCAGGCGGCGAGCACCATCAAGAACGTGTCGCTCGAGCTCGG
>DKBA01000122.1 GCA_002450985.1 Acidimicrobiia bacterium UBA6912 | reverse complement strand
GGTGGCGAGCGCCCGGTCCAGACCGCGACGGTTGAGCACGAGACCGATGTAGGACACGCCTTGCGGGCTGGGGCCGAGCGCCTCCATCACCGCCTCGGCGTCGGCCATCTGCGGAACGAGCCTTGGGTGAACGAACGATGCGGTCTCGATGCGGGTGGTGCCGGCGGCGACGAGCCGGCCGACCAGCTCGACCTTGGTGTCGGTGTCGACCGGCACGTCTTCGTTCTGGAGCCCGTCCCGCGGCCCCACCTCGACGATCGTGACTGACGGTGGCAAGTCCATCGACAGATCGTATCCCGTATCCGGTAGCCCGAAGCCGGTAGCCGGTAGCCGACACTGGATACCGGATACCGGATACCGCGCACGTAGTGCGCCTAGCCGCCCAACCGCATTCGCACCTCTTCGACGGTGTCGGGGTCGGCGATCAGGACGACGTCGTCACCGGTACGCAACGTGGTGTGCCCGCTCACCACCACCGAGCTGCCGTCGCGCACCAGCTCGAGCAGCAGGACATCGGGCGGCAGGCGCAGCTGGCGGACCGCGACGCCCGCGACGTCGCGGTTCGCCACGGTGATCTGGGCGACGACGCGGTTCGGATCGCGATGCATGAGCAGCGACACCGACTGCGGTGCGGTCACGACCTGCTCGAACAGCGCCACCATCGCCGAGGTCGGATCGACGACGAACGCACCCAACTCCTCGAACTCGGCGAGATGGTCCCTCCCTGCGGGACGAACCACCAGTCGGGAGATGCCGTGCTCCTCGAAGGCGTAGCGCAGCGCCCGCAGGTTGGCCGCATCGTCGCCCAACACGGCGACCACGGCCTGGGTGCGATCGTCGATGAGCTGAGCGAGGGCGGTGTCGTCCAGCGTGGCCACGTGACGTTCGTCGACATCGGCTGCAGCGAGCCGCTCGACCTGGGTCTCGTCGACATCGGCCACCACCACCTCCCACCCCCCTGCCTGGAGGGCGCGAGCCAGGGCGATCGTCTGGCCCTCCACGCCGAGCACGAGCACGCCGCGTGCTCGCGCCCCCGGGGTGGCGCCCGGCTCATGCGACTCGCCGGCGCGGCGCAGCCCCGCCTTGAGGAAGAGCGGGCCGATGACTTCGTTCACCACCACGACCGAGATGATCAGCGTGGCGAAGGCATCACCGAGGGTGGGGAACTGCACCGCCACCTCTCTGGCCAGACCGAGTGCGATGCCCGCCTGCGTGATGAACGCCATCCACGAGATCTTGCGGAACCTCGCCGGCTCGCCCGCCACCGTTCCGCCCAGCCACGACCCGCCCCGGATGCCGGCGGCGCGCACCACGAAGAGCACGAGGGCCACCGGCAGCACCGCCAGCAGCAGGTCGAGCTTGAGCGCGAGGCCCGTGATGGTGAAGAACGCCACGTAGACGACGGGGCCGATCTGGTGGAGCAGATCGTCGAACTCGTCGCGGTACCGCGTGAAGTTGGTCACGAAGAACCCGCCGATCAGCGAGATGAGCAGCGGCTCGATGTAGATCTCGAATCCGAACGCGTCGGTGGACCACACCTTCACCCAGTCGGCGAGCTCATACACGCCGAACCCCACGGCGAGGACCGAGGCGATCTTCACCAGCCCGTGGAGCGGGGCACCCAGGATGGTCTGAAGGATCTTGCCGACGGCGAGCCCGAGCCCGACCGCTGCCGCGAGATCGAGCAGGAGCAGCAAGACGAAGGATGCGTCGAGCGTGTTGTCGCCGATCAGCGGCGAGGCCACGGAGGTCATGACGGCGAAGAGCACGATGATCGCGACGTCCATCACCACCGTGACGCCGAGCACCGTACGGGTGAAGACGCCGCGGGCGCGGACCTCGCGGATCACGGCGATCGTCGACGGCGGGGACAGCGCGAGGAGGACGGCGGCGCCGAGCAGGGCCGTCGCAAATCGAGCCGCGTCCGGCAGGTCCTGGGTGAAAGAGACGAAGCCGGTCAGCACGTAGATGGCGCCGACGAGCAGCATGAATGCCACCACGATGATGCCGGTGGCCGTCGAGAGGATCGAGCGGAGGCGGGGACGGAGCTCATCGAGATACAGCTCGCTACCGGCCACGAAGGCAATGACGGCGAGCGAGATCTCGTCGACGAAGCGGAGCTGCTCGGCCGCCGATGAGGGCAGGAGATCGAGCACGAATCCGCCGGCCAACGCCCCGGCGAACAGGTAGCCGGTGATCGTCGGCAGCCGGAATCGCTTGAAGGTGCCGCCGATGAGATAGGCGGCGAGGCAGACGATGCCGAAGGCGGCCAGTAGGCGAAGGGTCTCCACGGTCGCGTCTACCGCCTCATCCCCGGATCACCGCGAGGCGAGCACGCGCAGCAACGTTCCGATCTCGAGGTGATTCTCGAGGGAGTGGCGGAGCGGAACGCCCGCATCGATCTCGTAGTGGTTGCGACGGCCCTGCCGCTGGTGGGTGAGGTACCCCGCGTCCTCCAGCTCGGCGACGATCCGCTGAACGGCACGTTCGGTGATGCCCACCTTGTCGGCGACCTCCCGGAGCCGTATGTCCGGGTCGTCGGCGATGCACACCAGCACGTGGCTGTGGTTCGTCAGGAAGGTCCAGCCGCCGCCGGAATCCGATGTGGTGGTCACTCTTGCTCCTCTCTCGTCCTCGGGTCCGGTGCGGCGGAGCGCAGGCCGGGCCCGGTCAGCCGAGCACGACGTTCGCCAGCAGCCCGATCATCACCAGCACCAGGAAGATGACCCCGGACCTGAGCTCCTTCTTCGTACGGTTGTCCATGCCGGCCTCCTCTCGGATACGTTCGGCGTTCTCTTCCGACGCCGATCACACCTGTACCGGCGAGATGAACCCGTCGGGCTTCACCGCCAGCACGCTGCAGTCGAGCTCTCCGAGCGTGCTCTCCGCCGTGTTTCCGATGAGCAGGCCGGCGATGCCGCCGCGAGACGCGGTGCCCATCACGACCACTCCGGGTTTCACCTCGTCGGCGACCCCGACGATCGCCGGCACGGGCCGGCTCTTCATGACGTGTACCGCAACGTCGGCGTCGGTGAGGCCCGTCTCGGCGAGGAGCTTGGCCACCGACTCCTGCGCCGCCGCCCCGGCATCCTCCACCAACAGGTCGACCTCCCCTGGGTCCAGCCTGGCCCGCCCGTGACGCAGCAGGCTCTCCCCCTCCAGCTCCCAGGCGTGGACGAGGTGGAAGCGGCCGCCCATGCGCTCGGCGAGCGACGAGCCGAGCTCGACGAGCTTGCGGTCGAGAGACGTCGGCTCGTCGTCGCTGAAGGGCCCGACGGCGGCGACCACGTCGCGCCGCTCGGTGATCTCGGGGCGATGCACCCAGACCGGCACCGGGCACTTGCGCAACAGGTGCATCGTGGTCGAGGCGCGCCCGAGGCCGAGCAGCCCTGAGGGCTGATCCGGAAGCGTGATGACGAGGTCGTGGCCGCGGAGCGCGATGCGGCGGACGATCTCGATGAAGGGCATGCCGACCCCAACGGCGACACCGGCACGGGGGCCGACGGTGCGGCGGGCGATCTCCTCGAGCTCGAGCTCACGCTGCTCGGTGATGACGCCCTGGAGGTAGCGGGACAGTTCCGGATTGACCCGGGCACGACGCCGGGACGGAAACGGCGCAACGACGTCGAACAGCGTGAGCCGAGCATCGTTGGCGGCTGCCAGCTCGGCGGCGATCATCACCGTGGCCTCGGCATCGGTCCCGAGGGGGGTCACCACCAGGATGTCTTTGAACCGTCGCATCGCACGCTCCTCATACTCATACGATCTATCATTCGTGAAACAAGAGTCACGACTCGATCTTGACCTACCCTAACATATGACTTAGAATTCGTAAATACAAAATCCTGTTACCAGTTACGTACGACGACTCGGGAGACCGCCGATGCCTCTACCCCCCCTTGCCGTTCCGGGGCACCGCGCCTGCGGTGCGGATCCGGTGCGGCTGCATCGGCGGGAAGGCGAGTGACCTCCTGGCCCTTCCTCGTCGTCGCCGCCCACTTCGTCGGGGCGGCGGTGCTGCTGGCGATGCCGCGCCGCTCGCGGCGGGCTGCGGTGGTCGTCGCGCTGGCGCCGATGGCGGCTGCCGTCGTCATGGCGGCTCTCGCCGCCGGCGCCGTCATCGACGGCGATCCGGTCACCGCCGACATCTCGTGGCTGCCCGCGCTCGGGGTGAGCCTCGACGTCCGGTTCGATGCGCTCGCCCTGATCTTCACGTTCGCCATCGCCGCGATCGGCATGGCGATCATCACGTATGCGGCCGGCTACTTCGCGCCCGAGGCCGACCTACGCCGCTTCCTCGCCCTCTTGGTGGGATTCGCCGGGGCGATGATGGGGATCGCCATCACCGACAACCTGTTCGGTCTCTTCGTGTTCTGGGAGCTCACGACGGTCACGTCGTACCTGCTCGTCGGCTTCCAGGACGAGAAGGGCAGCGCCCGGGCGGCGGCGCTCCACGCCATCCTCACCACGTCGCTCGGCGGGCTCGCCATGCTCGGCGGCTTCGTGCTCCTGTTCCAGGCCGCCGGAACGGCGACGCTGTCCGAGATCGTCGCATCGCCGCCGAGCGGGACCACCACCACCGTGGCGCTCGTGCTCATCTTCCTCGGGGCCTTCACCAAGTCCGCCCAGGCGCCGTTCCACTTCTGGCTCCCCGGGGCGATGGCGGCGCCGACGCCCGCCAGCGCCTACCTCCACTCGGCGACGATGGTGAAGGCCGGCGTGCTGTTGCTGCTCAGGCTCGCCCCGGGCTTCGCCGCAACCGGTGTGTGGACGCCCGTGGTGCTCACCGTCGGGCTGGCGACCATGATGATCGGTGCGTGGCGAGCGCTGCGCCAGACTGACCTCAAGCTGATCCTCGCCTACGGCACGGTGAGCCAGCTCGGTTTCATGACCGCCCTCGTCGGCCTCGGCTCGCCGGTGATGCTCCACGCGGCGCTGGCGGTGCTCGTCGCCCACGCACTGTTCAAGTCGACGCTGTTCCTCGTGGTGGGTGCCATCGATCACCAGGCGGGCACCCGTGACATCCGCGTCCTCTCCGGTCTGGGACGCCGCCTCCCGTGGCTTGCGCTCATCGCGGTGCTCGCGGCGGCATCGATGGCGGGGGTCGCCCCCCTGCTCGGGTTCGCCACCAAGGAGGCGGCAGTCGCCGCCCTCCTCGATGAGCATGCATGGATCGCACTCGCGGTGATCTCGGTCGCCTCGGCGCTGACGGCCACCTACGCCCTGCGCTTCGTCTTTGGCGCCTTCGGGACCAAGCCGCCCTCAGGAGAGGTGGACCACGTGGGCCCCGAGGTCGCTGCGCCGGGCCCTACGCTCTGGGGACCGCCCGCGCTCCTCGGCGCCGCCGGGCTGGTGTTCGGGATCGTGCCCGGCGCCGTCGATGCGGTGGTGTCCGCGGCGGCGCCCGGTGGGAAGCTCGTGCTGTGGCCCGGCTGGAACCTCGCCCTGGGAGTGTCGATCGCCATCATCGCCGCCGGCGTCGCGATCTACGCCGCACCTGCCGCGCTCGCCCACCTCCAGCATCGAGTTGCCGCCCGCCTCGCCGCGCTCCACGTCCCGTCGGCCGAAGGCTCGTACCGGTGGCTCATCGACATGTTGAACCGGGTGGCGGATCGGGTCACCGGCATCACCCAGAACGGCTCGCTGCCGGTGTATATCGGGGTGATCCTGATCACCACCCTCACCGTGCCGGCCGCGGCATGGATCGGCGCCGGCGGCGCCCTCCCCCAGCTCCCGCCCCTCGGGTCGGCCGCCGAGATCGCCCTCGGCGTCTTCGTCGCAGTCGTGGCGATCGCCGTGCTGCGCGCCAAACGCAGACTCGCCGCCGTCATCCTGCTCGGCGGGGTCGGTTACTCCATTGCCGGTGTCTTCGTGCTCTTCGGCGCCCCCGATCTGGCGCTGACGCTCCTGCTCGTCGAGACCGTGACGGTCGCCGTGTTCGCCTTCGTGCTCGGCAGGCTGCCCCGACGCTTCGAGGAGCAGCCGTGGCGCCTCGGGCGCGCAATGCGGGCCGGTGTGGCGCTCGTCGTCGGTGGCTTCGTCACGGCCGCCGCGCTCGTCACCAACGGGATCAGGACCGCTCCCCCGGTAGCCGACGTCTACGTCGAGCTGGCGCCTGACGCCGGCGGGCGCAACGTGGTGAACGTGATCCTCACCGACTTCCGTGCCCTCGACACGCTCGGGGAGATCACGGTGATCGCCGCCGCCGCCGTCGGCATCGGGGCATTGGTGATGCGCACCCGTACCCAGCGCCGGACCGATGACGTCCCCGACACGGCCCGGGAGGCAGCATGAGGTTCCGCCCTTCGCTGCTGTTGGACGTCGGGGCCCGTTCGATGGTGCCGACGCTGGTGCTCGTGTCGCTGTATGTGCTCGTGGTCGGCCACGATGAGCCAGGCGGCGGATTCATCGGCGGCCTCCTCGCCGGTGTGGCCCTCCTCGTGGTGTTCCTCGCCGGCGGGGCGGCGCAGGTGTCGAGAGTGCTCCCCATCGACCCGCTGACGATGGTCGGCGCCGGGATGTCCGTTGCCGTTGCGACGTCGGTGGCCGGGATGGTGCTCGGGGCGGGCCTGCTCGATGCCGGCAAGCTCGAGCTCGACCTGGCCTGGATCGGGAAGATCTCGGTGGGCTCCACGCTCGTGTTCGATGCCGGCGTCTACCTGGTCGTGGTCGGTCTCGTGGCGATGGTGCTCACGAGGCTCGGCGCGCGCGAGGAGACGGCACCGTGAGTATCACCCTCGCCGTGACCGCAGGGATCCTCTTCGCCGCCGGCACGTACCTCGTGCTCCAGCGGCTCCTCACCCGCATCGTCGTCGGGCTCGGGCTGATGGCCCACGGCGCCAACCTGATCCTCCTCGGCGCCGGTGGCGAACCCGGTGCGCCGCCCATCGTCGGCACCGCCGACCCGGCGACCTTCGGCGATCCGCTCCCGCAGGCGCTGGTCCTGACCGCCATCGTCATCACGTTCGGCGTCACTGCGTTCCTGCTCGCCCTCGCCTACCGGAGCTGGGCCCTGACCGCCGAGGACACCGTCGAGGACGACATCGAGGATCGCCGGATCGCCGAGCTGCGGCGAAGGGAGCACCCGTGAACGTCCTCGCCTCACTCCCGGTGGCGATCCCGTTCGCCGCCGTCGGACTCACCCTGCTCGCCTGGCGGCGCCTCGCGCTGCAGCGGGCGATCTCGATCGCCGCAACCGCCGGCTCCCTGGGCGTCGCCGTCGCCCTGCTCATCGCCGTCGACACCGACGGTGTCGCCGCCGTGGCCGTCGGCGGGTGGGAGGCGCCGATCGGCATCGCGCTCGTCGCCGACCGGCTCTCCGCCCTCATGCTCGTCGCCGCCGGCGCCGCCCTGCTCGGGGTGCTGGTGTTCGCCGTCGCCCAGCGGGACACCGACGAGGCCCTCCGTGCCTTCCATCCCGTCTACCAGACGCTGGCGGCCGGAGTGGCGCTCGCCTTCCTCACCGGCGACCTGTTCACGCTCTTCGTCGCCTTCGAGATCATGCTCACGGCGAGCTACGTGCTCATCACCCATCGCGCCAGGGCGGGGGACGTGCGCGCCACCATGACCTACGTGGTGGTCGGACTCATCGCCTCCGCCCTGTTCCTCGTCGGCGTCGGCTTCGTCTACGCCGCCACCGGCACGGTCAACATGGCCGACCTGTCCCTCCGCCTCGCCGACGTCGACCCAGCGGTGCGCACGGCGCTCGGGTGGCTCTTCTTCATGGTGTTCGGTATCAAGGCGGCCATCTTCCCTCTCTTCTTCTGGTTGCCCGACAGCTACCCGACCGCACCGACCCCGGTGACGGCGATCTTCGCCGGGCTGCTCACCAAGGTGGGGGTCTACGCGATCATCCGCACCCAGACGTTGCTCTTCCCCGTCGAGGGCGCCTCCACCTTCATGCTGCTCATCGCCGGGCTCACGATGGTTGTCGGCGTGCTCGGCGCCATCGCCCAGGGCGACATCAAGCGCATCCTGTCGTTCCACATCGTGAGCCAGATCGGTTACATGATCATGGGCCTCGGGTTCTTCACGGTCGCCGGCATCGCCGCCGCCGTCCTCTTCGTCGTCCACCAGATCGTCGTCAAGACGGTCATGTTCCTCGTCGGCGGGCTCGTCGAGACCGCCTCCGGGACCGGTCGGCTGCGCGACGTCGACGGCTTGCTGCACCGATTCCCGGTCATCGCCGTGCTCTTCCTCCCCGCCGCGCTGAGCCTCGCCGGTCTGCCCCCGTTCTCCGGGTTCGTCGGGAAGCTGGCGCTGGTCGAAGCCGGGTTCGACGCCGGACGCTGGGTCGTCGTGGGCGTGTCGCTGTTCGCCAGCCTGCTCACGCTGTTCTCGATGACGAAGATCTGGGCCGGAGCCTTCTGGGGGGCGCCCAGCGCCAACCTCGTGCGGCGACCGCCGTCGACCATGCTCGCCGCCACCGGGGCGCTGGTCGTGCTCAGCGTCGCCATCGGCATCGCCGGTCAGCCCCTGCTCGAGCTGGCGACGCGGGCGGCGTCCGATCTTCTCGATCCGGCTGCGTACGTCGCGGCGACCCTCGGAGGCGGCGCGTGATCATCGTGACGAACGTGGCGTTCGTGATGCTGGGCGTGGCGGCGGTGCTCACCCTGCTCCGTCTGTTCCGTGGGCCGAGCCTCGCCGACCGGATGGTCGCCCTCGACACGCTGCTGTTCATCGGCGCCGCCGCCATCGGCACCTACGTCACTCGCACCGGCAACACCGTCTTCGCCCCCGTCATCGTGGTGATCGCCCTCGTGGCGTTCGTAGGAACGGTGGTCGTCGCCCGCGCCATCGAGGAGGAGAGCGCAGGATGATCGACGTGCTCGCCGGAACGGCCATCATCGTCGGGAGTGGTCTCGCCGTCCTCGCCGGTCTCGGCCTCCTCCGCTTCCCGGACGTGCTCACCCGGCTCCACGCCTCCTCGAAGGCGGCGACCATGGGCGTCATCGCCACCACGTTCGCCGCTGCCGTCGAGGCCGACACCTTGGGTGCGGTCGCCCTGCTCGTCCTGGTGATCGGGCTGCTCTTCCTGTCCGCTCCCATCGGAGCGAGCCTGCTCGCCAGGGCGGCGGCGCGCGATCCCGATACGCAGCTGGTCGCCATGGTGCGGAACGACCTCGGCCCCGTCGAGCCTGAGCACGCCGGCAGCGCGCCATCCGGCGGCTCGCAGGGGATGGCCCCCGCCTTCCTCGCGCTGTGGCTGGTGATCGTGTGGGTGGCCCTCTTCGCCTCGCTGACGCCGGGCGTGGCGATCGGCGCCGTCGTCGTAGGCGTGGTGGTGACGATCGCATTGCCCGGTCTGCGCCCTCGCCGGCCCAGCGGCATCGTGCGGCCCCTCGCCGTGATCCGCCTCGCCGGCCATTTCGTGTGGTCCGTGATCGCCGCCAACATCGATGTGGCCAAGACGGTCATCGTCGGGCGAGCCCCGCGGCCGGCCATCGTCGAGATCGAGCTGCACGTCGAGTCGCCCACCGAGACGGCGCTGTTGATGAACATGATCACGTTCACGCCCGGAACGGTCGCCCTCGAGCTCCACGAGCGGACCCTGTCGGTGCACGTGCTCGATCTCGACGACACCGAATCGTTCGTCGCCGAGCTGGCGAAGCTGGAGCGCATGATCATCGATGCCTTCGGCAGCCCTCGGGAGCGAGCGGAGCTCAGCCCAGGGTGATCTCGCGCCGGGAGCCGGGGGCGACATCGAAGTGCTGACCGGCCACGGCGACCGGAATGGGGTCGCCCGGCCCGGGCGGCACGGCGACGGTGACGAGCTCGCCGGTCATCTCACAGTCGACCCAGGTGCCGTGGTACTGCACCGAGAAGTTGAGCCGGCCCAACTCGTCCGGAATCGCCGGATCGAGGCGGAGCACGCCGTTGCGGGTCTCGACACCCGCATAACAGCGCTGCACGAGGTCGACCGAGCCGGCCATCGCCCCGAGGTGGATCCCCTCCGCGGTCGTACCGCCCTGGATGTCGGCGACATCGCTGCGGAGGGCATCGAAGAAGAACTCCGACGAGCGGCCCCGGTCGGAGCGGGCGAGCACCCACGAGTGCACGACCCTGCTCAGCGTCGACCCGTGCGACGTCCGCTCCATGTAGTACTCGACGTTGCGGGCGATGAGCTCGGGGTCCCACTCGTAGCCGAGCCGGGTGAAGACCTCCTCGAGCTCTGCCGCCGGGAGCAGGTAGAAGAGCATGAGCACATCGGCCTGCTTCGAGACCTTGTAGCGATTCGGCGTGTCGTCCTCGGCCTCGAGGATGCGGTCGAGCCGCTGGATGTCGCCGTACCGCTCCGCATAGGCCACCCAGTCGAGCTCCTCGAGGTGCTCGTAGCCCTCGAACTGGCTGATGATGCCGTCGCCGTGGAAGGGCACCACCATCTTGCGGCACAGCTCCTCCCATCGTTCCAGCTCCTGGCGACGGATGGCGAGCTTCTCCCACAGCTCCCGCTTGCGAAACTCCGGCAACAGATCGAGCGCCCGCCGGGTGCGGCACAACAACCACACCACCATGACGTTGGTGTAGGCGTTGTTGTCGAGACCGGGCTCATTGGCATCGGGGTAGCCGTCGTGGTACTCGTCGGGCCCCATCACCCCGCAGATCTCGAAACGATCGCGCGTCTTGTCGTACGTGGCGAGGCTCGACCAGAAGCGAGCGATGGCGACGAGCATCTCGGCCCCGTAGAAGGCCATGAACTCGAGGTCGCCTGTGGCTTCGAAGTACTGCCACACGTTGTAGGCGACGGCGATGTTGATGTGCCGCTGGAGCTGGGAGTTGTCGGGGAGCCAGTTGCCCGACTTGGGGTTGAGATGGAGGATCTGGGTCTCTTCGCGCCCGTTGCTCCCGCTCTGCCACGGGTACATCGCTCCCTCGTGGCCCTCTTCCGCCGCCATGCGCACTGCCTCGGGGAGACGCCGGTAGCGGTAGTGCAGGAGGGCGCGGGTGAGGTCTGGCATGTGGAGGTTGAGGAACGGGAAGATGAACAGCTCGTCCCAGAAGATGTGGCCGCGATAGGCCTCGCCGTGCCAACCCCTCGCCGGAACACCCACGTCGAGGTCGATCGTGTGCTTCGAGACCGTCTGCAGCAGGTGGAAGATGTGCACGTTGAGGATGCGCCGCGTGACGTCCTCGGCCTCGGTCTCCAGGTGGAAGCGCCGCCACAGGTGGTCCCAAGAGAGGACGTGGGCCTCCAGCGCCTCCTCGAAGCTCGGCGCTCGGCCGATCCTGGCGCGGGTCTCGAGGCCGGGCTCAGAGATCGCCCGGTCGTGGGACGTGAAGAGCACGGCGAGCTTCTCCACGCTCACCGGCTCTCCCTCGGCGAGGTCGAGCGTGAGGTCCTGGCCGATCCACCCCTCGTCGGTGTGTGTCTCCCTCGGCACCGACAGCACCCCACCATCCGTCCGCACCCGCGTCCTGGCGGCGAAGGCGATGCGAACCCCGGATTGCGAGGTCTCCACGACGAGGCTCATCGCGTCGTCGCCGACTGCTCGCGTGTCGACCGGGACCAGGTGGCGGCCGTTGAGCGAGCGGTAGCGGGGCACACCGCTGTTGACGACCGTGCCGTCGAGCGCCGAGCGCACCTCCAGGGTCCCCGACCAGTTCTCGGCGAGGAACGTCGTCTCCATGGCGGCGAGATGCGGGTCGCGCATCGACACGAACCGACGCTGGGTCACCCGGGTCCGCCGATGCTCGGCGTCGAGCCAGGTGAAGAGCCGGGTGAGCACGCCGCGGCGGACATCGAGCTCCTGGTGATAGTCCTCCATCCGTGCCGCATCGAGCTCGAACCAGGCCTCGTCGCCCCCCTTCCGGTAGTGGAGCGGCAACCAGTTGGGCACGTTGACGAGGTCCTCGTTCTCGACGGTCCTGCCGGCGATGTCCGTCTCGAGCCGGTTGTAGAGGCCGGCGACGTAGGTGCCGGGATAGTGGACGTCGCCCGCCGCCATCTCCGACGCCGCCCCTCGCGTCGCGAAGTAGCCGTTGCCCACGGTGCACAGCGCCTCGCGCAGACCCTCCTCGGTGGGCTCGAACCCGTCGTACGCCAGGACCCACTGGGTCACGACGCCGCCTCTACGGCAGCGGCGAGGCGACTCAGGAACACGCCCACCTCGCCCGTGTCATCGAGGGCGTACGTGGCCGCCGAGGGGCGCTCCTCGCGGCCCACGACGATCCCGATGCCCCGGCCGCGCACCTCGCGAAACGCGTCCTCGTCGGTGACGTCGTCTCCGATGTAGAGGGGCACGACGTCGGGCCGATCGAGCCCCATCTCTCCGAGCAGCCAGGCGAGCGCCTTGCCCTTGTCCCAGTCGATGTCGGGGCGCAACTCGTAGATCATCTTGCCGCCGGCGACCCGCAGCGTCGGGTGCCGGGGGGCGATCTCTTCCACGGCGCGGGCGACGTCCGCGTGGCGGTCCTCGGGCACCTGACGGTAGTGGACCGCGATGGCGAAGCGCTTGCGCTCGACGTTGCGGCCCGGCACCCCGTCGAGCGCCTCGCGGAGCTCGTGCTCGGCGGCGTCGAGCTCGGGGAGGAACGAGGCGAACCGGGCCAGCTCGCCGGCGGCAACGGCGGCGCCGCCCGGAGCACGGATGTCGAAGCCGTGGCTGCCGGCGTAGGAGATGCCGTCGACGCCGACCTTGTCGATCACGTCGTCGGCGTCGCGCCCGCTGACGATGGCCACGGTCGTGATCGCGGCGAGCTCCTCCAGCACGCGGCGCATGTCGGGAGCGAGCACCGCCATGTCCGGATGGGCGACGATGGGGGTCAGTGTGCCGTCATAGTCGAGGAATACCACGGGTTGCTTGCCGTCGAAGCGGGTCATCAGATCATCGCCGGCGGTGAGCGCATTGGGCAGCTCGGACATCGGGCGACTCGCCTCGGGGGCAACGCGTGCTTCGGCGAGGTCGGCCACCACCACGTCGGCGCCGTTGTCGTGGAGGGCGGCAGCCTGGTCGATGCGGTCGACGCCGATGACGAGGGCGAACCCGCCTCGCTTGCCGGCCTCGACGCCGGACAGGGCATCCTCGACCACTGCGGTTCGCTCCGGGGTCGCCCCGAGCCGGGAGGCGGCCTCGATGAGATACGCCGGGTCGGGCTTCCCGGGGAGGCCGAGATCATCGCCCACCCTCCCGTCGACGACCACCGAGAAGAGATCGCCGAGCCCGGCCGCATCGAGCACGGCGAGGGCGTTGCGGCTGGACGAGAACAGGGCGGTGCCGATCCCGGACGCCTGGAGGTCGCGCACGAGCTGCACACTGGACTCATAGGGCTCGACGCCGTCCTCCGCGACGACATCGAGGAACTCGGCGTTCTTCCGGTTGCCGAGGCCGCACACGGTCTCCTCGTCGGGCGAGTCCGCGGGATCACCCCACGGGAGGTCGATGCCACGGGACTCGAGGAAGCTCTGCACGCCGTCGTAGCGGGGCTTGCCGTCGACGTACTCGCCGTAGTCGGCGGTGGTGAAGGGCTCGAAGGGCTCGCCGCTGCGGTCGGCGCGGGTGCGGAGGTAGCGGTCGAAGAGGGCCTTCCACGCCCGCCGGTGCACCGCCGCCGTCCTCGTGATCACCCCGTCGAGATCGAAGATCACGGCGTCGATCGCGGCTTTTCGTATGACGACGTCGCTCATCCCGCATCACCACCGGTGCCATCGCGTGTTCGGAGCTCTGAGCGATCCTCCCGACACCCTAGACCTCTCCGTCTGAACTGGCAGCCCGGGCGGCCGGAACGGAGTGCGGCAGATGGCTACGCTCCGAGTGCGGGGAGAGGAGCGCACATCGTCGAATGGGAAGGCGTCGAGGGCATCCGCCCGTTTCACCTGGACGCGGCGCCGGGATTCGAGCCGCTGGTTGGACGGTTCGTGACGATGCTCGTCGACACCCGACGCCGCCTCTTCCGGGACCTCGCCGACCTCGACCCCGGCGAGCTCGACGCCACCCTGCCGTGGGCCCCGAACTCCGTGGGGACGCTGCTCTACCACATCGCCGCGATCGAGCTCGATTGGACGTACGCCGACCTGCTCGACGCCGACTTTCCCGCCGAGGCGGCGCAGTGGTTCCCTGTCGATGTCCGGGACGACGCCGGCGTGCTCAGCCCGGTGGTCGAACCGTACNNCTCGATCGGCTGGCATGGACCAGGGAGCGGCTGCTCGCCGCCACGGCCTCCATGGGTGACGCCGACCTCGATGCGACGCGGGGCGGCGGCGATGACGCCAACGGTGTCGCCTGGATCCTCCACCACCTGATGCAACACGAGGCCGAGCATCGCGGCCAGATCGGGGAACTGAGGGCCGCGCTGCGGTCGGCGGAGTGACGTCCGCCTACGGGCCGGCCTCGATTTCCATCGTCCACGGCAACCCACCTCGCCGAGGCGCCGCAGGGCGAACCGACCAACGGTCGGCGAGGAGATCGGCGAGCTCGCTCGGGTGCTCCAGGTGAGCGTCGTGTTCGAGGAGATACCGGTCGATCTCGCCACGGGTGCGCTTGCCGCCATGAGGAGACGCGGATCGGGCGCTGCCGCTACGGACGATCCGGACGACGACGGTGCGCCCGGCGAGACCGGTTGGTGTGCCCACGGCCCGGAAGCTGGCCGATCTGAGGTCGACGACGACGCCATTGGGGTCGGCGGCCTCTGCGAGGGTTGTACTGAGGATGGGGCGCCACATGGGTTCGAGGGGGCCGAGGCCGACCAATCTGCTGCAGACGTGCATTCGGTAGGCGGGGATCTCGTCATGGGGCCGAAGCGCTCCCCACACTGCAGAGACGATGATGAGCTGCGATGCGGCGCGATCAAGAGCTGCGCCTGTGATCGAAGCCAGGTCGAGCCCCAGGTAGAGCGGGCCTCGGTATGTCTCGATTGCCCAGGGCGCGCAGGGTCACCTCTCGGATCGGGTTGAGCTCCGGGAACGACAGCCGGTCGAGACGCAGCACGTCCCCCGATTCCGGAGGTTTCAGCTTGGACTCGGACGGCGGAAGCAGGATCAGCATTGCGTCTCTCGATCAGGGTCTTGAGCGCCTCGGGAGGTGTCAGGTGGTCGGTCGGGCGGATCCAACCCTGCGACGAGCGCGAGGAGACGGCCGCGTGATCGGCGCATACGCCGCCAGGACCGCCGCAAGCAGACACTCACCTCCCACGCTGTGGTGCTTGGTCACGGCCCGCGGGTGGGGTGGGTGAAGCGGAGTCCGCCCGTGGGGGCCCGGGTGATGGTCCAGCGGGTGGTGTGGATCAGGGTGTGATGACGGCGACACAGCAGCACGAGGTTGTCGAGGTCGGTGGTGCCCCCATCAAGCCAAGAACGAATGTGGTGTGCGTCGCACCACGCTGCGGAGCGGCGGCAGGAGGGGAATTGGCAGTGCCGGTCGCGGATGGCGAGGGCTCGTCGCTGGGCGGGGGTGACGACGCGCACCGCGCGTCCCATGTCCAAGATGACGGAGCCGGCGTTGACGACCCGGGTAAGGGTGCAGTCACACGCCAACTGCTCCAGGACGGGGCGGGCGAGGGGACCGATACCGTCGAGGTCACACCGCGACGCCACCACATCAGGTATCCGGCCGGTGAGGGCAGGCAGGTCGATCACCACGTTCAGGCTTGGCGGCGATGCACCTGGGGTGTCACCGGCGAGTTGGGCGAGGTGAATGAGGGCGTCGGCGCGGCGCTGCGCCAACGTCCTCGGCCCGTCGGGTGTGTCTGCCGGGTCGGGTGGCGCCAGATGATCGAGACGGTTCAACAGGGTCTGTCCTCCGGTGGGGTCGAGGCGGAAGGAGCCTTCGACCCACCCGTCCAACGTCACGGAGGCGTACAGGTAGCGGCGTTCCCACTTCTGCTCGTGCTTGTCGGAGGCCAGGGCATCGTCGGCGTAGGAGGCCCAGCGGCGCATCACCATCGTGAAGTCCCGCACCGACAGGTCCTTGGCTTGTTCGACCAAGGTGGCGGCATGGTCCGAAAGCAGCCGGGCGCGGTCTGCGGAGAACACCCGGGCCACGGCATCGACGTGCCCGACGGCGATGTCCCCGTCACGCAATGCGTCACCGATGGGGTGGTGGGCGTCGATGAGGCGGGCGGTCTTCACCACCCGACGTGCCGCCTGGGGAGCGAGCGACGTGCGGTGCTCCAACCAGGCAGCCGGGGTGAGGGATCCGTCGGCTTCCCAGGCCCGTTGCCGGTCCCAATGCCCCACGAGGCGCAGCACCTCCGCCGTCAACCGTTCCTGCACGGCGGCGAGTTCCGCCACCCGCTCAGAGAGGGCGTGGCTTGTCCAGGTGTCTCGTTCCTCACCCGCGAGGGCGGCGACGGCGGTTGCGATTCGTTCTATCGGGTCGCCACCGTCATCTACGAAGGCTTCATCCCGTTCCACTACATCGAACATATGTTCTGCATCATGTCAGCCGGGTACGACAAGAAACAGTGGGTCCGGGCCTGTTGACGTTGCACACGCCGAAGCGCCGCTCTCGTGCACTCGGCGTGATGACTGTTCGTGTTCCGTATCTGGTGATCGGCGCCGAAGCCGCTGGCCCGTCCCGGCAGGCGGTTGTCGGCGCTTCGGGCTTTCTGGCTCTGGTGGCGAGAAATCGTGTCAACAATGATGGTGTCTGGACACTCATGGCGGTGGAGGACCCGAGCGAGGTGGCTCGTGGGGAACCCCACTACATCAGAGCGGCGGTACCAGTGTTTGTTCGACCGGCACTGCCGCGAGGTTTACGCCTACTGTCGGCGCCGCACCGATGAGGCAACGGCGGCTGATGCCGCGGCGGAGACGTTCACGGTGGCGTGGCGCCGCATCGATGACATCCCGGAGGGGGAGGCGGCGTTGGGGTGGCTGTATGCCGTGGCGCGTCGGGTGCTGGCGAACGAATATCGCCGCACCCGCCGGTCACGACGGCTGCTGACCCGGCTCCGCAGGAACGATCCGCCGCCGGATCCGACCCCAGAGGTGGTGGTGGTACACCGGGAACGGGACCGCACCCTGCTCGCAGCGATCTGTCGATTGCGGCCGGAGGATCAAGAGGTGTTGCGTTTGGCGTGGTGGGAGGAACTCCCCCATGCCGAGATCGCCACGCTGCTGGGTTGCTCACCGCAGGCCGTGTCGCAGCGGATTCATCGGGCTGCTCGCCGGGTCGCCAGAGAGTTCGAGCGTCTCGACCACGGCCACATTGTGGCGGGGACGCACCGGCAGGTGCGAGGAGGTGAGACGACATGATCGACGAAGCCACCATCGAGCGGTGGATGCGGGACGCCAACCCGATCCCAACTCTCGACGATGTCGACGCCGACGAGTTCGCCCGCTTCGTCGCTACTGCGCGCACGAGGAGGGCAACCGTCATGCAAGCCCCAACCCAACACCCCACCACGACCAGCCCTGCCACCCCACCGACAACGAGGCGTCGCAAGGCATGGGCCTTTGCCGCCGCGTTCATCGTCGCCATGGCTGCGATCGGTATCGCAGCGCTCGCGATTCGTAGCGGAGAGAACACGCCAGTCACGGACGAGCCGATGGCGCCTGGGACCGTCACGACAGCGCCGCCAACAACGCCGGCGCCGACTGCGTTCGATGTCCGATCCTTGACCTGGTCCCGTGTTCCCCACGACGAAGCCGTGTTCAACCCCACTGGTGAGGAAGCGATGCTGGCCGTCACCGTCGGCGGGCAGGGTTTCGTCGCCGTCGGGGAGTCTGGCGTGGTCGAAGAGGATGACTCGGCGGTGTGGGTCTCCGAAGACGGCATCAGCTGGACTCTGCTCCCCAACGGCGAGCCACCCCTCGACGGCATGTTCATGTGGGACGTTACGGCCGGGGGTCCCGGCCTCGTTGCCGTCGGGGTCGAGTTCGACCCAGATGGGCCAGATTCGCGGAGGGTTGGAGGCGGCGCAGTGTGGA
Organism: Acidimicrobiia bacterium UBA6912; assembly: GCA_002450985.1. Taxonomy (GTDB): domain Bacteria; phylum Actinomycetota; class Acidimicrobiia; order Spongiisociales; family UBA5794; genus UBA6912. The sequence continues at coordinate 23,541 of DKBA01000122.1, read as the reverse complement.
CGTCGACCGATGGGATCTCATGGTCGAAGACCATCGTCGGAGGCGAGAACTCGATGATCAACGCCGTGACCCCTGGTGGCCCCGGACTGGTCGCCGTCGGCGCCGCAACTGGAATCGTCGGCGAACCGGACGTCGGCATGTCGCGGGCAGCAGTGTGGACCTCGGTCGACGGGATCTCCTGGACCCGGGTACCGCACGACCCCGAAGTGTTCGGGGATGTCGAGGGTGTCTGGACCCGGTCGATGACGGCCGTGACCGTTGGAGGGCCTGGCCTCGTTGCAGTCGGCGGCAACCCCCACGATGTGCGCGAGCAAGCGGTATGGATGTCGCCTGACGGACTCACCTGGACCCTCGTGCCGCCCACCGCCATCCCAGGCGATGGATTCCTGGAGGACGTGGTCGCCGGTGGCCCTGGCCTCGTCGCAGTCGGCGGCAACAACTACGTCGGTGCCGCGGTGTGGACTTCCCCCGATGGATTCACCTGGACTCAAGTGCCTCCCTCCCAGTTCACCACCAGTGAAGGCCCACTCCAGTCGGTGATCTCCGTTGGCACGCAGCTCGTCGCCTTCGGAGGGGCGGAGTGGTGGACGTCGGACGACGGGATGACCTGGACCCAAGCGGAGATCCCGGGAGTCGAAGGGATCAACTCGGTGGCAGCCACCGAAGATGGTCTCATCGCCGTCGGGAAAGCAGACGGAGTAGCGGCCGTCTGGATCGCCACCCAAGGCTGACCCACCAGTAGGGCCGTCCAGAACAATGCCCACGGCCAGGGCGGAGTACCCCGACCCGCCGCCGGCGCCGCCCGCGAGACCTTTCCCGGGTTACAGGTTGCCCCGCTCTGCCTGGTCTCGCTCGATCGCCTCGAAGAGGGCCTTGAAGTTGCCTTCGCCGAAGCCGAGCGCGCCGCGGCGCTCGATGAACTCGAAGAAGAACGTGGGCCGGTCCTGCATCATCCGGGTGAAGATCTGGAGCAGGTGCCCGCCGTCGTCCTGATCGACGAGGATGTTGAGCCGCCTGATGGTGGCGATGTCGACCTCGAGGTCGGGCACCCGCTGGGGCACGTCGTCGTAGTAGGTCTCCGGCACGCTCATCAGCCCCATGCCCCGCTCCCTGGCCTCGGCGACGGTCGCCACCAGATCGCTCGTGGCGATGGCGATGTGCTGCACGCCGGAGCCGTGGTAGAAGTCGAGGTACTCCTCGATCTGGGATTTGCGCTTGCCCGTGGCCGGCTCGTTGATCGGGAGGCGGATGACGCCGGAACCGTCCCACACCACCTTCGACATCAGCGCCGAGTACTCGGTGGAGATCGCCTCGTCGTCGAAGTGGCGGAGCAACACGAAGCCGAACACCCGCTCGTAGAACTCCACCCACTCGTCCATCGCGCCGAGTTCGACGTTGGCGACGACGTGGTCGATGCGCTCGAGACCGATCGACCGGGCGATGCTGTCCTTGCGCAGCCTGAAGTCGGGCGGCGGCCACATCTCGTCGGGGTTCTCGACCAGGCTGTGGACGGTGTCGCCGTAGGCGAGGATGCCCGCGGTCTTCCACTTGCCCCGCTCGCCCTCGACCACCACCGACTCGTACGCCGACCGGGCGCCCCGCTCGAGCGCCAGCTCGTGGGCGCGCGCGGCGTCCGGCACCTCGATGGCGACGTCGCGCACCCCCGGCCCATGCCGGCGGAGATGGTCGGCGATCGGGTGGTCCGGACTCATTGCCCCGGTCATGATGAAGCGCACGTCGCCCTGCTCCAGGGCATACGAGGCCGTGTCCCGCACCCCGGTCTCGGGACCGCGATACCCGACGATCTCGTAGCCGTGGATCGCCCGGTAGTAGTGCGCCGTCTGGTACGCGTTACCCACCCAGAACTCGACGTGATGGAACCCCTTGATCGGGAAATCGTTCCTGTGGGCTTCGATGGCTTCGCTCATGTCTCCCCTCCTCCTCCGTACGCCGGGACCACCGTCCCGGCGCATTCTCCGAATCCGATGCGGGTTGCGCCGTCGCGCTCACACCACCCCCGCAGGACGACCTCGTCGCCGTCCTCGAGATACGTCCGCTGCTCGCCCCCGGCCAGCGACAGCGGCCTCGCCCCGTTCCACGTCATCTCGAGCAGGCAGCCGAGGGTGTCGGGCGTCTCTCCCGAGACCGTACCCGATGCGTACAGGTCGCCGGTGCGCACGTTCGTGCCGTTGACCGTGGCGTGGGCGAGCTGTTGCGCCGCCGTCCAGTACATCTCCCGGAACGGCGGCCGCGACACCACCTCGCCGTTGAGCCGGATCTCGAGCTGCAGGTCGAATGCGGCATCGCCGTCGACGGCGAGGTAGTCCAACGGCGCCGGGTCCTGCGGCGGCGGCGCCACCCGGAACGGCGCCAGGGCGTCGAGCGTCACGATCCACGGTGACATCGTGGTGGCGAACGACTTCCCGAGGAACGGTCCGAGCGGCTGGTACTCCCACGCCTGGATGTCGCGGGCCGACCAGTCGTTCACCAGACACAGCCCGAAGATGTGGTCCTCGGCGGAACCAACCGGGATCGACGTCCCGAGTGGATTGCCGACCCCGGTGACGAACCCCACCTCCATCTCGATGTCGAGGCGTACTGTCGGCCCGAAGACCGGACCGTCGGGACCGCTCCGCTGGCCGCTGGGGCGCACCACCGGCGCGCCGGACACGACCACCGACGACGCCCGGCCGTGATAGGCGACGGGCAAGTGCCGCCAGTTGGGCAGCAGCGGCTCGGCATCGGGACGGAACATCATCCCGACGTTGGTGGCGTGGTGGAGCGACGAGTAGAAGTCGACGTAGTCGCCGATCTCGACGGGCCGCTCCATCGCCACGTCCTCCTGCCGGTGCAGCCAGGCCTCGGCGCCGTCGGGGCGGTCACCGGCGAGCACCGCAGACACCTGCTCCCGGTTGCGCCGCCACGCCCGTCGCCCGAGCGCCATGAAACGGTTCAGGGCCGGAGCCGCGAAGATGCCCTGCGGCAGCTCGTCGATCGCCCCGGCGGCCTGCGCTGCGGCCAGATCGAGCACATGCTCGCCGATCGCCACGCCCACTCGCGGCGTGTCGCCGGAGGGACGGAACACGCCGTACGGGAGGTTCTGGATCGGGAAGTCCGAGCCCTCGGGCACGGGCACCCACGAACCGAGCCGCGGGTCGAGAGTGGGATCACTCACTGCGTCACCAGCCCCATCGCCACCAGGTCGTCCACCGGCTCGCTGAAGCTGCAACTGCCGTAGGCGGCGAAACGCTCCCTACGCATCGTGCGGAGCGTCGGGATGCCGAACGGCCGTCCCCGCCACCTCAGCCCGGCCGGGCTCGCCGTGAACGCGGCCGGGTCGGTGTCTTCGACGGCGGCTACGAGGTCGACCTCCGCGGCACCCTCCACGGCGAGGGCGGCGGCCACGAGCAGGTTGAGGAAGCCGTGCCGCATCGCGCCGAGATCCGGGTCGTGGTGCCGAATCGGATGGTGCAGCCCTGCGGTGACCTTGAACGGAAGTGCGGCCGCGGTGCAGGCGGTGATGAAGACCGCCACCTGCTCCGGCGTCGGGAAGGCGTCGGCCGTGAGCCCGCCGGTGCGCAGCTTGGCGCCGATCGCCCGCATCCTGCCTTCCCGCAACGTTGCGATGCCGGCAACGGCGTTGGGGATGCCGTCCCGCCAACCCTCGGTGCGGGCGATCTCGAGGAAGGGCACGACGTCGGAGGAGATGCCGAGGGCGGCGTCGGCGAGCGGAACGATCATCTCGGCGGCCGCATCCGCCGGCCGGCCGTCGGCCGCCTCCGCCGGGGTGCGCACCTCGGCGAAGACGACGGCGGCCGCAGGGGCGAGGTGGCGCTCGAAGACCTGCGCGGCCAGGGCCGCGGCGGCCGGTGGTCCGTCGAAGACGGCGCCGACGCCCCACGGCGACTCCCCCGCCGCCATGGTCGAGGTGAGCACGCCGGCGAGCTCTTCGAGGCGGGAGGTGGGGCACAGGAACCGGCCGAGCAGCCAGCCGTGAGGGCCTTCCCGAGCCTGGCGGTACTCGCCCACTGCGGCGTCGAGGTCGAGCGATGCGGGCGGGAAGAGCCCGGCGTAGTCGATGAGCCCCTCGAGCGCCGCGGTGCGGCCGTCGACCAGGAGATCCATCAGCGGCCGCCCAGCCAGGTCCAGGCGTAATCGTCGTCCTCGGCATCGTGGGCGCCGGGGCCGAGATCGAGCGGGCGGAACGTGTCGATCATCACCGCGAGCTCCTCCGTGGACTCCTTGCCGATGCTCGCCTCCACCGAGCCGGGCTGTGGGCCGTGAGTGTGCCCACCGGGGTGCAGCGAGATCGAGCCCGGCTCGATGCCCGAGCCCTTGCGGCTCATGAAGTTGCCCTCGTGGTAGAAGATCACCTCGTCCGAGTCGACGTTGGAGTGGTTGTACGGGGCGGGGATCGCCTCCGGGTGGTAGTCGTACTTGCGCGACACGAAGCTGCACACGACGAGGTTCGGGGCCTCGAAGGTCTGGTGCACCGGCGGCGGCTGGTGGATGCGGCCGGTGATCGGCTCGAAGTCGTGGATCGAGAAGGTGTAGGGATACAGGCACCCGTCCCACCCCACCACGTCGAAGGGGTGGTGGCGGAAGGTGTAGCGGGTGGTGCCGTTCCGGTGGCGAACCAGTACGTCCACCATCTCGTCCTCGACGAGCAGCGGCTCGGTGGGCCCATTCAGGTCCCGCTCGCAGTACGGGGAATGCTCGAGGAACTGCCCGTTGCGCGACAGGTAGCGCCGGGGCGGGCCGATGTGGGCCCGCGTCTCGAGGACGAGCGCCCGCACCGTGGCGCCCTCGGCGACCACCCAACGGTGGATCGTCGACGCAGGCACGATCACGTAGTCGCCGGCGGTGAACGCCAGCGTGCCGAACACCGACTCCAGCGTGCCCGAGCCCTCCTCGATGTAGAGCATCTCGTCGCCCATGGCGTTCTTGGTGAGGGGGCTGGTCTGGTCGGTCGCCACGTACGAGATGCGGCAGTCGTCGTTGGCGAGGAGGAGGTGCCGGCCGGACACGATGTCGCCGCCGCCCTTCAGGGCATGGGTGCGGAAGTGGCGGGGCTTGAGGGGATGGTTCGGCGTGCGCTCCTGGGTCTCGGTGTCCACCGGCTCGATGGCGGCGATCGCGGTCGGCGAGTTGACGTGATACAACAGCGCGGAGTCGAAGCTGAAGCCCTCCTCCCCCATCAGCTCCTCGGCGTAGAGGCCGCCGTCGGGCTTGCGGAACTGGGTGTGGCGCTTGTGCGGGATCTCACCGACACTGCGGTAGTAGGGCATCGTGGGGACCTCCTCAGGCGAGTGCTCTGGCGGCAGCGGGTCGGACGGCCAGCTCGGTGGTGATCTGGGCTGCGGCGTCGCGCACGGCCGGGGCGAGGTCGCGCTCCCGCGGCAAGCGGGCGCTCGGTGCCACGACCCCGATCGAGGCGACGGCGACGCTGCGGCCGTCGAGGATCGGAGCTGCGAGACCCGCAACGCCCTCCTCGAGCTCGTCCTGCGAGATCGCATAGCCGGCCTTGCGAATGGCGGTGAGCTCCGCCTCTTGCGCAGGACGACGGGCGACGAGACGCTGCGTCGCCGCATCGGCGAAGGCGAGCATCACCTTGCCGTGGGCAGCCTCGGCGAGCGAATGGCGAGAGCCGACGTGGTAGTGGATGCGCACCACCCGACGGTCCGGCACGACTTGATCGACGGCGACGGCCGTCTCGCCGTCGGCGACCGCCAGCACGGCCGTCTCGTGGAAACGCAGCGCGAGGTCTTGGAGGTGAGGATGGGCCGCCTCCCGCACCGTGACCGCGAGCCCTGCGGCCAGGTCGAGCAGGCCGAAGCCGAGGGCAACACCCCCCGCCGTCCGGCGCACGAGATCGTGGTTGGCAAGAGTGGCCACCAGCCGGGTGGCCACGGTCCGGCTCACCCCGAGGCGGGCGGCGAGCTCCGTGGTGGACAGCGCCCCGGCGTCGCGCAGCACCTCGAGGAGGCGGAGGGCGTGGTCCACGGTCTGCGACGTCTCGGCCATGCGTCGATGGTATCGAGATGCGTCCGATAATCAACCGCTTACGACCGATTACCGGTCACGTCCCAGGCCCGCCGCCCGGTCGGTGCGTACGGCGACGGCTCAGGCTGTCACGGACTGGGGCGACCGGCCTCGATCCAGGCAACCACGTCGTCCGCAACGCTGAGCGTCAGTTGGAAGCACTCGGGCGCCAGGGCGATGCCGCCGTCGAAGATGACCGTCCCGAACTCGACCCGCGACGGATCGCACACCTCGCTGTAGGCGTCGGGACGATGGGCCATCAAGTAGTCGCGATACGCACGGTTGGCCTCCGAGAAGTCGGCTCCCTGGTACGGACGCCACTCCATGCGCCCGTCTTCGTAGACGTACCAAGGAGCGGTGAGCTCGCTCACGCCGAGGGCAACCCAGACCGGATCGGCGATGACGACCTGGCAGTCGATCCAGACGATCTCCTCGGTCACGCTCGTCGGTGCGCAGCGGCTCACATCGATCGGGTGCTGCTCGGCCAGGACCATGTTTGCCTGCCACATGGTGAGATCCGCTTCCCCGGGATCCACGAGAGCGACGATCGTGTCGAGGTCGGCGCCGTTGAGCGCCGCATAGAACGACTGGACCCGGACGATGGCGGCATCGATACGTGCCAGCGTCGCAGCATCTTCGGAGGCCACCGTCGTCTGCGGAGCCGTCGTCGCCGGCGCGTCGACGACGGGTCGCGCGCCGTCGCCGCGGAACAGGAGCGCTCCCGCGGTGACGGCGATGACCACGATGGCCGCAGCAACGAGGGCGACGGCCCAGGCGCGACGTCGAGGCGCTCCTGGGGACGGTGGCCGGATGGCTTCTTGCGTTTGCATCGGGATCCTCCCGGAGTCGACGAGCCTGAGGTGAGGCGCGGCGGGCAACGGTCCTGGCGAGAGCGCATCGGGGTCGGGCACCGGGTTGGCGTCGACCAGCAACGCGTAGATCCGTTCGGTCGTGCTCATCTGCTCCCACCTCCTCCTGCTGCGCTCGCCGGGGGACGACGCGTCTCAATGCCGGTCTGGGACGTGTACTGCCTGGCCAGTCGCTGCTTGGCGCGTGACACGCGCTTGTCGACGGCCGCTTGTGAGCAGCCCAGTACGGCGGCGATCTCTCGGTGAGACAGGCCCTCCCATGCCGCCAGCAGCAGCACCTCTCGATCGGCCGGCCGCAGTTGCGCCACGGCGCGGCGAACCTCGAGGTGCTCGTGGCGTTGCACGACAACGGCGTCCGGGTGGAGGGGAGGCGGGTCCTGCACCGCAGCCACCCGTCCCCGCAGTCGGCGGAACCGCTCGGCTCCCCTGCGCTGATGTGACAGCACGCGGCGGGCGACGCCGTACAACCAGGGCAGAGTTCGCTCGCCGGCGGGGACGTCGTCACGCCGGCGCCACGCCACCGCGAACACCTCGGAGACCGCATCGTCGACGTCGGGAGCCGGCGCCCGGCGCAGGCAGTAGGCGCGCACGTGGCCGTAATGGTCCTGGTAGATGCGGTCGAACCAGGCCTCCGTGCGGCTCATCGCAGCGATCCTCTCCCTCATGCAACTGTATGTGGCCGGACAGGTGCGTGTCCGGACAGGAGACGCCGGAGCATCTGCTTCTGTCCGCACACACGTGTTGCCGGGCACTTTCCGGCATGAAGGACCGGGCTTCGGCTCGGTTGCGCAGCCGGGGGGCTGATCGACGGTGAGGGCTCCGCATGGAGCCCTCACCGCGCGCTGCCTCTCGTGCGGACGGTCGGCCGATGCGGCCTCGCGCCGCTGGTCAGCGTTGGGGTCGTCCCGGGCACATACACCGGTGAGTACTCCGCACGTCGGAGTCGAGTGTCTTCGATCGGGAGGAGAGATCGATGCGCCGGATCACAGCCCTGGTCATCGTCACCTTGCTGACCACCGCCGCAGCGGCGGAGCCGGCGAGTGCCGGACCGTCCACCGACGTCAGCGGGGACTTCACCGTCGCCGTCGACTTCGCTTCGTTGTCGCTGTCGCCTGTCGGCGCGGCATGCGCACTGACGGTCGACGGCGAGCTCATGTTCGGTGGGAGCCTGGAGGGCATCGCCCACGGCGTGACGTCGGCGCTCGTACTCGCTTCTTGCGACGACGTCGCCACGAACCCGCCCGGCACGTTCTCCGATCTCTTCCGCGCCGACCTCCAGTTCGATGGAGTCTTCGCGGGCGCCGGCATCAGTGCGGACATCGTCTACCAGGGCCGCACGGCTCCCGGTGGCGGCATTTCCGGTCTGATGGTCTTCTCAGGGGAGATCAGCGGCACTGCGACGGTCACCGCCACCCTGGGCGTCGGGGGGTCCTATGCCGGGATCATCGTCACGAGATGACGGCGGGAGCCCTCACGGCGTGCGTGGGCCGCACGCCGCTCGTTCGGCTCGGTCGCGTCGTTCCGGGTGAGGCCGGCCGGGTGCTCGTCAAGTGCGAGTGGTTCAACCCGACGGGTTCGTACAAGGACCGGATGGCCTTGGCGATGATCGAGGAGGCCGAACGTCGCGGCGAGCTCGAGCCGGGCATGACCGTCGTCGAATACACCGGCGGCAGCACCGGGTCTTCCCTTGCGTTCGTGTGTGCGGTGAAGGGCTATCGCTTGAGGGTCGTGTCGTCTGACGCGTTTGCGGCGGCGAAGCTGCGCACGATGGAAGCGCTCGGTGCGGAGCTCACCATCGTGCCCAGCGACCGAGGACGTATCACGCCCGAGCTGATGTCTCGCATGGTCGCCACGGCCCAGGAGCACGCGGCGGAGGCCGGCAGCTACCTGACCGACCAGTTCCACAATCGGGATTCGCTCGTCGGGTACGCCCGGCTCGGTGAGGAGCTGCTCGAGCAGGTCGACGGTCCGATCGACGCGTTCTGCGCGGGGGTCGGCACGGCGGGGCTCGCCATGGGAGTGTCGATGGTGCTCACTGCAGCCGGTTCGCCCACGAGGATCGAGGTGCTCGAACCTGCATCCAGCGCCGTGATCTCAGGTGAACCGCCAGGCGCGCACCATATCGAAGGCGTCGGCGTCGGTGTTGTCCCGCCGCTGCTCGATCCGTCGCTCTACGACCAGGTCCGAACCGTCGAAGAGAACGACGCTCGGAGCATGGCGAGGCGCCTCGCCGCCGAGGAAGGGATGCTTGCCGGCACGTCCACTGGACTCAACGTGGCGGGTGCGAGCGCCCTCGCCGACGAGCTCGGGTCGGCGTGCACCGTCGTGACCGTGGCTGTGGACACGGGGCTGAAGTACCTCGACGGCGACCTCTTTGCCGGATCGCGCTGAGCGGCAAAGCCGATCGAGCGCTCACCAGATCCTCCACTGGTTGGCCTCGATCGTGAGTGGCGCGTCCAGATCGAGGCGGGGCGTTGCCGGCAACCGGAGGATCATGATCCCCGTCTGGTCTGGAGTCGGGATGAGGCCGTGTCTCGACCTGCCGCCAAGCGGTCCCCTCCATTCCTCCCAGCCGAGATTGCGATAGAACCGTTGACGGTCGGTCTCGAGGCATGCGATCTCGTAGTCGGCGATGACCGTGGCCAGGTATCGCACTACTGCGCTTCCGATGCCCCGACCCTGGTGGCGTGGCGACGTTGCCACGGCATCGACATAGGCCGTTCGCAGCAGTGGCGAGGTTCCAGGTTGCAGCCAGCGGGTGGTGACGACTGCGTGTCCCACGAGCCGTCCGGTGGCCGTGGCGAGAACGTGAAGGCCGTCGGCGGGCAGATACGAGAAGAGGTTCACGAAGTCCGGCTCCTGGTGAGCCGCAACGCAGAGCCGGACGATCTGAGACCGCAAGACCTCGTCCACGTCGCTCGTGCGGATCGAGGAGAGCGTTGGAATCTCGTCGCCCGATCCCGGGAGATGATCCTTCATGCGGACATCACGGTCTCGGGCCGTAGCGCACCCGATCGGGGAGAGTGCGGGCGACGTCGGCAGCCGCCATCGGACCGGATGTGGTGATGAATCTGCCCCACCACGTCACCGGCTCGTCGGCGGGGTGGGCACCGGCTCTGACGAGGTCCTCGTGGGCGAGCCAGTGGCCGGAGGCTGTGGCGTCGGCGAGCAGACCTGCGGCGGCAAGGAGCAGCGAGCCCGTCGACACGCTCATGACGAACGTGCTCACCCCGGCCTGACGCCGCAGCCAGTCGAGGACGGCCTCGTCCTCCATCATCCGGATGGAGCCAAGACCCCCGGGCACGAGCAGCAAGTCGGTGGCCTCCGCATCGTCTGTGGTCGAGTCGGCGGCAAACACCCGGAGCGGCTCGAATCCGTGGAACGGCCCACGCTCGACGCCCACGATGCGCACGGCCACGGGGCCGGCCTCGCCCGCCGCCGCAACCGGCGCGAGCACCTCGCTCGACGTCACGCCGTCGAAGACGAACGCGGTGATGTTCATACGTCGAGTATTCCACGACGGTGCTGCGCTGCGGGGGCGAAGGCTACCGGCGCTACGCTGCGGCCGATGGCCACGGTCCGCTTGTTCGCAAACCTCAGGGAGGCAGCCGGCACCGGGCGCGTCGATCTCCCCGGCGATACCGTCGGCGACGTGCTCGAAGCCGCCGTCGCCCGCTTCGGCGACGACTTCGCCGCAGGGCTCGGCGTCGCCAACGTGTGGGTGAACGGCGACGCGGCCGATCGGGCGACTGCGGTGGGCTCCAGCGACGAGATCGCCCTCATCCCTCCCGTCTCCGGCGGTGCCGGCGCCTCCAGCGTCCCCCATGACGCCACGCCCGCCCTGCTCGGCATGATCCTGCTTGCGACGTTCCTCATCGCCAACATCATCAACCTCCAGGCCCTTGCGTTTGCCGCGGTGGGCGGTGCTCTGGCGTGGTTGTGGGACCTCGGCGACACGATGGGAGAGCGTTCGCTCGCCGTCCCGGTCATCCCGACGCTCATCGCCGCCGCGGCCGCGGGGAACGCGACCTACCGGTGGGGCGCAGCCGGCCTGGCGGGCGCGCTCGGTCTCGGTCTGATCCTGGTCCTCGCCTGGCCCCTGTTCGATGCCCGCTACCGCAACCTGGAGGCGATCGGCGCCGCCGGCCTGATGGCGCTCACCGCATCGGTGGGGGCGGGAGCGCTCGTGCTCATCCGGGTCGAGTCGGCCGCGACGGTCACGGCGTTCCTCGTCATCATGCTGTTTGGGGCGCTCGCCGCATGGGTGGTGCGCCGGTTCCTCCCCGATCTCGCCGGCCTCGATCCGAACCTCGCGGCGACGATCGGTGTCGTCATCGGAGCGGTCGTCGTCAGCGCGACGGCCGAGACGCTGACGCCCGCCGTCACCATCGTGGCAGGGGCGGTCGCCGTAGCCGGGTGGTTCGCCGGGAAGGTGATCGGGTCGATGATCCGCAGCGGGGACGTGGCCCACACGACACGCGAGCCCGGGCTCCTCACGGCGATCGACGGCATCGTGCTCGCCGCCGCGGGCTTCTGGGCCGGCCTCTTGCTGTTCGGCTGACCATCCCGCCGAGGGGACGGTCGGACTGATCTTGGCTTCTCGGGCCCAGTTGGTATCCTGGAGACCCATGCGAAAGCCGGGCCAGCGTATGCTCGCTCTTCTCCTCGTCTCCGCCTTCCTGGGATTGACGCCGGTGACAGCGAGCGCCACCAGCGAAGCCGATGTGGAACGAGCCGAGGCGGCGCGCCAGGAGGCGTACGACCGTCTCGTCGAGATCAACGCGCAACTCGACGCTGCGCTCCTCGAGTACCACACCATCAACGGCGAGCTCGAAGAGCTGAACCACCGCATCGACGTGATCGTCGAGCGTATCGGCGACCATGAGACGCAGGTGCAGAAGCTCACCGCACGAGCTCGGGAGCTGGTCACCGAGGCCTACATGAACGCCGGCACCGGCGTGTTCCAGGTGGCGTTCGAGGCCGACAACATCCAGGATCTGCTGACCAGCCAGGTGCTCATCGACCGTGCCACCGACGCCGACCTCGTCGAGCTCGACCGGCTCGATGCGGTGCGTCGCGAGATGGACCGCCTCCGTGAGGAGCTGAAGGTGGACCAGGCGCGCATCGAGGAGTTGAGCGCCGCCGCAGCCGAGAACGTCGCCGAGGTCGACGAGCTCCAGCAGGCCGCCGCCGACGAGTACAACCGCACCGACGCCGCCGCCCGCGAGGCGCGCGTGAAGTTCGAGGAGGAGCAGAAGCGGATCGCGCTCGAGGAGGCCAAGAAGAAGGCAGGCGCCGCAGGAGGCGTCGGCGTCATCGCCGGTTTCCAGTGCCCGGTGCCGGGAGCCCGCTTCATCAACGACTGGGGCTTTCCCCGCTCCGGTGGGCGTAGCCACAAGGGCACGGACATGTTCGCCCCGCGCGGGACCCCCGTCCTCGCCGTCGGCAGCGGCACGCTCAGCCTCAAGACCAACAGCCTCGGCGGCATCGTCGCCTACCTGCGCACCGGCTCGGCGATGTACTACTACGCCCACCTCGACGGGTACGCCTCGGGCATATCGAGTGGGATCCAGGTCGGCACCGGCGCTGTCATCGGCTACGTCGGCAACACCGGGAACGCCATCGGCGCCTCGCCACACTTGCACTTCCAGATCCATCCTGGCGGCGGCTCGCCGGTGAACCCCTTCCCGACGCTGCGGGCGAGCTGCTGAGCCCGCCCAGGGCCGACCCGCACACGTTCGACGTGTGCGCACCGATCGCTACGCTCCCGACGAGGCGGTCCCGCATGCGAGAGAGGCTGTGACGTGGAGCGACCACGGCGCCGCATCGACATCATCTCCGACGCATCGTTCCTCGATGGCGTCGACGGCCTCGACACCGCCGAGCTGCGCGCCCGCCGCACCATGTGCGCCGGCCTCGACCGGGAGCTGTCGTTCTACCGGCGGCTCCTCCACGGCCGCATCGACGTCGTCGCCTTCGAGCGACGGCGCCGTGTGGGCGACGAGGACAGGACACTGATGGAGGCCCTTCCGGACATCCTCGGTGATGCGCCGGGCCCCGGCACCGGGCACGATGCGGTGACGTCCCTCGACGTCCTGCCGCCCGACGTTCCCCAGCCGGGCCGACGCCGCATCGACTACTTGCTCGGCGACGACCTCCTCACCCGGCTCGACACGATCGACGATGCCGAGCTGGAGCGTTTCGACACGGCTCTGCGCAGCGAGGAGCAGGAGGTGTCCCGACAGCGCAAGGTGGTCCATGCGGCGATGGACGCGCTGGGAGACGAGCTCACGCGTCGCTACCGGATGGGTCTCGCCTCCGTCGACGAGCTGCTCCACGGCTGACGTGCTCGCCGCCACCTTCCGCTCCGGGCTCATCGAGTCGACGCATCCGTGGAGCGGCGTCGTCGTCGACGCCGACGGGACCACCAGTCACGCATGGGGCGACCCAGACCGTCCCCTCTACTACCGCTCGGCGATCAAGGCGTTCCAGGCCACCATCAGCCAGGAGTGCGGGGCCGATCTCCCTCCCGAGCACCTCGCCCTCGCCTGTGCCAGCCACAGCGGGACCGCGGCCCACGTCGCCATCGTGCGAGCCGCCCTCGCCGCGGGCAGCCTCGACGAGTCGGCCTTGCTCTGCCCGCCCGACCTGCCACTCGGCCAGGGCGCACGGGTCCGAGCCATTGCCGCCGGCCGACCGAAGCGGAGGGTGTACCACAACTGCTCCGGGAAGCACACCGGGTTCCTGAGGGCGTGCGTCGCCAGAGGGTGGCCGATCGCCACCTACACCTCACCCGATCATCCGCTGCAACGACGGGTGATCGACCTGCTGTGCGACGTGACCGGCATCGACGGGCGCCCCCCTGGCATCGACGGGTGCGGCGCCCCCACCCTCCACGGCAGCATCCGCGGCCTCGCCAGGGCCTTTGCCCGGCTCTCCGTCGATGACCGCTTCACCGAGGCCCGCACCGCCATGACCCGCTACCCCGCGCTCACCTCCGGCAACGAACGCCCCGACGGGCGGCTCGCCATGTGGTGGGACGGCCCGGTGAAGGGCGGCGCCGAGGGCCTCATCGCGCTCGCTCGCCACGGTGTCGGCATCGCCGTCAAGAGCCACGAAGGCTCGATCGATGTGGCGGTGCAGGGCGCGATCGAGATCGCCCTCCGCCTCGACCTCCTCTCCCCACCCGCGCGCGATGCCCTGGCATCGCTTCACGAGCGGCCGGTGTTCGGCGGGGGGAACGTCGTCGGTGCGATCGTCGCCCACGACGACGAGGCGCAGCCGTGATGCTGACCGACTGGGACACAGCGGGGTTCACCCTTGCCCCCACGGCGCCCGCCACCGGCCCGTTCCCGGGTCGGGTGTTCCTCGAGACATGGTGGGACCTCGAGGCGACCACGGGAGATCGCCTCCTCCTCGCCGACGACGGGAACGGTCTCATCCCGGCGATGATGCGCGACGGCGTGGTCGTGCTCGTCGGCGACGCGGATGTCACCGACTACCACTCACCGCGCGGCGCCGAGCTCGCCGGCGCCGTCGAGCTGATCGCCGCCGAGGTGTCGCCCGGCACGCCGTTCCGCTTCGACAGCGTCCCGCTNNTACCTGGCGATGATCGGCAAGAAGGAGCGGCACGAGACCCGCCGGAAGCGACGCCGCTTCGAGGCCGAGATCGGCGAGCCCCGCCTGGAGCGCCGCATGGGCGCCGAGGCGGTGCGCCTCTTCGCCGACATGCACCGCAAGGCGAGCGGCGACAAGGGGCACTTCATGACGCCGCCGATGGAGCGCTTCTTCGCCGCCCTCCACGAGCGGGCCGGGGCGGTGATCGACGTGCTCTCCGGCGCCGACGGCGTCCCCGTCGCCGCGGCGTTCGGCTTCGAGGACGACGCCGCCTACTACCTCTACAACTCGGCATATGATCCGGAAGCCGGCCACGCCTCCCCAGGGGTCGTCCTCATCGCCATGCTGATCGAGAGCGCCATCACCGCAGGTCACACCCGCTTCGACTTCCTCAAGGGAGACGAGGCCTACAAGTTCCGCCTCGGCGCCGAACCCCGACCCCTCTACGTCGTCTCCGGAGTGTTCGGCGGGGCGCCATGATCCGCCGGGTCGTCTACCTCTCGATGCACACGTGCCCGCTGAGCGCACCGGGCCGGGGCGACGCAGGCGGGATGAACGTCTACATCAACGAGCTGGCGACGACGATGGCGGGCCGCGGCGTCGACGTCACGGTGTTCACCCGGCGTGCCGACGAGGTGACGCCCGACGTGACCGACGTGACCGATCGCTACCGGGTCGTGCACATCACCGCAGGCCCTGCCGAGCCCATTCCCGTTGCGGAGATGACCCGCCACGTGGGGACGTTCACCGAGGGCACGCTGAACTGGATCGACGACGCCGGCCTGCGTCCCGACGTGCTGCACAGTCACTACTGGTTGTCGGGCTGGTCTGGCGTCGTGCTGAAGGAGGCGCTTGGGGTGCCGCTCGCCAACTCCTTCCACACGCTGGGTCGTGTGAAGGATCTCCGCCGTCGCGCCGACGAGCCCGCATCGAGCCCGGTGCGCACGATGACGGAGGAAGAGGTCATCGCCCGCTCGGATTGTGTGATCGCCTCCACCCCTCACGAGTTCGAGGACCTCCTCGAGCACTACGGCGCCAGCCCGGAGCGGCTCTGCACCTCGCCGCCGGGAATCGACCACGGCGTGTTCCGCCCGGGCGATCGCACGGAGGCCCGCCGCTGGCTGGGCCTGCCACTTCGGGTGCCGCTCGTGCTGTTCGTCGGCCGCATCCAGCCGCTGAAGGCCCCCGACCTTGCCGTCGCCGCCCTGCCGCTCATCGAATCGCCGGATCTGCCACCGCAGCTGCTGCTGGTGGGCGGGCCGAGCGGTCCCCAGGGCGAGCGCGAGCTCGACGAGCTCCGCACGCGCGTGGCTCGAGGTGGTCTGTCCGAGCGTGTGCACTTCGTGCCGGCGCAGGCTCACGCAGCCCTCGCCCGGTTCTACCAGGCGGCGAACGTGCTCATCGTGCCGTCGCGCAGTGAGACGTTCGGGCTCGTGGCCGCAGAGGCCCAGGCGTGCGGTCTGCCCGTGGTGGCGGCTGCGGTGGGTGGGCTCGCTTACGCCGTCGCCGACGGCCGCAGCGGTCTCCTGGTCGACGGCCACGATCCCGACGGATTTGCGGTGGCGATCGGCAAGATCCTCGCCGACCCCGCCCTCGCCGCGAGGATGAGCGCCGAGGCGGTCGCCTTCTCCGAGCGTTTCTCGTGGCCGGCGACGGCCGACCGGCTCCTCGAGCTGTATGCGGGGATCCAGCCGCAGTGACTCTCGATGACGCGCGCCGGCTGGTGGTTGCGACCACCGAAGCGTGGGTCCGAGACGAGGAGTCCGATGTGGTGTGGGCCGGCGACCACGAGGGCCGGTGGGGCATCCGTATGGCCCAGCAGTGCCGTGACTTCACCACCATCTGGTTCACCGTCGGCCAGCGCACCGTGGGGTACGAGGCGTTCCTGCTCCCCGACCCGCCCCACAACCGGGCGGACGCCTACCGGTTGTGTCTCGCCCGCAACCAGACCTCGTGGCCCGCTGCGATCGCCCTCGATCGGCAGGGAGACCTCTCCGTGTCGGGCCGGATCCCGCTCGATGCGTTGACGCCGGCGGCCCTCGATCAAGCGGTGGGTTCGGTGTACGAGATCATCGAGCTCACGTTCCGCCCCCTGCTCGCGATCGGCTTCGCCGCACGCGAAAAATCCCGCTGAGAAAGTTGTCGACACGGGTTGTGCACAACCCTCTGTGGATTGCGGTGGATATGTGGACAAGGCCGGGGATAGCCGTGCCCACCAATGCCAACAATGGTGAGTGAGCACGAAGTGGCACCAATGTCGCGACGAGATTCGGGGGGTTGCGAGCTCCGAGAGGGCGAAACGGCGGGGTTGAAAGACCCCGCCGCGATACGTAGGTTGAGCGCAACAGCGAAGCCCAAGGGGCTCGAGCATCAGGACCTCGTTCGGGGAAGTGCGGGGAAGGGATGTCAGGGTTTCTTGGGCTTTGCCGCGTCGCACGAGCACCATGGCTCGAGCACCGATCCACGCCTGCGGTGGGGGGGACACCACTCGACCGACCCCATCGGGGCGATCTGCGAACCATGGCCCTCAGCTCGCCACAGTGGTGAGCAAGCCATCGGCGGTCAGTCGTTCCAGCACTACCCCTGCCAGACGCTCGGCGCCCGCCCAGTCGAAGTGGATGTGGTCGGCGGCCCGCATCATCACCAGATCGCCTGCGTCGTTGCGAAGGTACCTCGCGTATGCCCCGGACTCGTCCTCGAAGAGCGACCAGATGTCGAGGAATGTGACGTTGGGCCGCTTCTCGGCCTCGGTGCGGTAGATCTCGTTCATCATCTGGAATTTGTCTACGTGCTCGGCAGAGCCCGTGATCGGTAGTCCGATCCAGTAGACCTCGAGCGCCGCGGCGGAGAGGATGTCCATCATCTCGGCCACACGTCCCGAGTAGACCTCGATCCACACTGGCGATCCGATGTCCTGGAGCTCACCCTCGGCGAACGTCTCCTGCCCGTCGTTGCCTCCGAACATCGCGATCGCGACCTCCGCATCGACCTCCGGCAGGCGCTCCCTGACATGCGCCGGCCAGTCGTAGAAGTCGGGGCGCATGAGGCCGGACGAGATCTTGAAGTCGAACTCGACGTCGACGAGGCCACCGTCCGCAGAGACGTTCACCAATGAGGGCCCGAGCGTCTGCCCGAACGAGTCGGCAGCGAGGTACACGCGGAGCGGATCCTCCGGCGACACGGGTCGATGAGCGGGCGGTGTGGCGACGGTCGTCGAGGTCGGTATGGGCGTGATGGGCGGAGTCGCCGGAGAGGCGACGATCGCCACCGCATCGGAGTCGACTTCGGCCCGACCCAGCGCCTGATCGATGGTGCGGCGCGGCACGTCGAGCCCGACCGCAGCCGAGAAGCTCGCAACGGGACGGATCATCGAGACGGTGAGCGCACGCAGCGGCGACCCGACCCTCTGAGCCTCGGCCGCCTCGAGCAGCGCCGCCGCGTTGAGCAGCGTTGCGACCAAGAGGGCCACGATCCCGATCACGAACGCCTTGCCTGCCGGAATCAGCCGACGGGTCGCGCGGGTTGAGTCCTGCGGCTGGGCGATCTCGGTTTCCGAGTAGTCGAAGTCGTTGGCGTCCATGGCTCAGAACTGGAAGTAGATGAACGACGCGACACCTTGGGGTCCCAGCGCATCGATCGCGACCAGCGCGATGCCGAGGAGCGCGCCCTGAGCGCTGGGGCGCAGCCGCGAGAGCCGGTCGAGAGCCGAGCTCACCGCGCCCTTCGGCACGTACTGTGCGCCGATGCCCACCGCGATCGCGAGCAGGATGCCGAGAGAGATGGCACCCGTGCCCGGTCCCCCGGTCACCAGGCGGGAGATGAACTCCCACGCCTGCGAGAACGACGGCGAGCGGAAGAAGACCCAGGCGAAGGCCACGAGGTGGAAGGTGATCACCCGTCGCACCACCCTTCGGCCGGGCGTGTCCGCCGGAGCCGGCAGGTCGCGGCGTACCCGGAGCTCCTGGCGCCGGTGCTCCCACACCAGCCAGACGCCGTGGAGGCCACCCCAGAAGACGAAGGTCCATGATGCCCCGTGCCACAGGCCGCCCAGCAGCATCGTGAGCATCAGGTTGCGGTAGGTGACGAGCGACGATCCCCGGTTGCCGCCGAGCGGGATGTAGAGGTAGTCGCGCAGCCATCGCGACAACGTCATGTGCCAGCGACGCCAGAAGTCCTGGATGGACACGGCCGCGTACGGACTGTTGAAGTTGTCGGGGAACTGGAATCCGAGCAGCTGGGCGACGCCGATCGCGATGTCTGAGTAGGCGCTGAAGTCGGCGTAGATCTGCACCGAGTATGCGTAGAGAGCGATGAGGAGCTCGAGGCTCGAGAACTGCCCGGGGGTGGCGAACGCGGCATCGACGATGTTGCTCGCGAGGAAGTCGGCGATCACGATCTTCTTGGCGAGGCCGATGAGGATGAGGTAGAAGGCGCGGGTCGCATCGAGGCGGCGCGGATCGCGTGGCCGCGCCATCTGCGGGAGGAACTCCGAGCCCCGCACGATGGGTCCGGCGACGAGCTGCGGGAAGAACGCCAGGTAGACGGCGAAGTCGAGCGTCGATGCCGCCTCGAGGCGCCCGCGGAAGACGTCGATGACGTAGCTGAGTGCCTGGAAGGTGAAGAACGAGATGCCCACCGGCAAGATGATGTCGAGAAGCGGAGGGGCGACGGAGAACCCGAGACGCTCCGTCCCGGCTGCCACCGACGTCACGAAGAACCCGTAGTACTTGAAGAAGGCCAGCACCATGAGGTTGCCGGCGACACCGATCGCTACGAGCACCCGGGCGTCGAACCGGCGACGCGTGATGGCCACAGCGACGGCTTGGTTGAAGAGCGTCGAGCCGGCCAGGAGGGCGATGAACCGGTAGTCCCAGTACCCGTAGAAGAAGTAGCTCGCCGCGAGCATGAACCATCGCCACCGGATCGGGTGCTGCATCAGCAGCCAGTTGCCGAGGAAGACGACCGTGAAGAAGATAGCGAACTGGACTGTGGGGAAGAGCATCTCTCGACCCTGCGGATCTCGAACCGGGCCAGCGTGATGGTAGGGACCCAGGCCGTCTATCGAGTGGATCGGTGCGCCGCTCCCGCCACACGATCGGCTGCTCTGCGCCGCAACCAGATAGCTGTGGGCGCACCGCCCCGAGTTACAATCCGCCATGTTCACATCACCTCCCAGCGCCGATGAACGACTCACGTTCGTCGATACGATCGAACACCCGACGTCCGATGAGCGCCGCCGCCGGGGACGTGCAGCTCGGCGACGTGCGCCACGCGCCGACCACGGCGCCTGGATTCCGTCCCCCGACCGAAGCGACCCCGTTGCGATTCTCGAAAGCCAGGCGGCGTGGCGCGACCCGGATCTGGTGCCCATCCGGCACGGGCGTATGCTCGAATCGCCGTTTGCGTTCTACCGCGGCGGCGCCGCCATCATGGCCGCCGACCTGGCGACGACGCCGACCTCGGGAATCGAGGTGCAACTCTGCGGTGATGCCCATCTGCTGAACTTCGGGATCTTCCGCACGGCCGAGCGGATGCTCGCCTTCGACATCAACGACTTCGACGAGACCCACTGGGGACCCTGGGAGTGGGACGTCAAGCGGCTCGCGGCGAGCTTCGAGATCGCAGGACGGGACCTCCAGCTCGGAGCAAGCAGCCGGCGGCGTGCAGTCGCGACGCTGGTGGCCTCGTACCGGACCTCGATGGCGAGCTTCGCCACCATGGGCAACCTCGACGTGTGGTACGCCCACATCGACATCGATCGGCTCCGCACCCGGCTTCGGAAGGAACGGACGGACAGGGACCGGCTGACCCGCATCGAGACGAGCGCTCGACGAGCGATGACCCACGACCACCTCACCGCATTCGAGAAGCATGTCGAGGTCGATGACGGCGAGCTGCGTTTCGTGCACCGTCCCCCGCAGCTGGTCCCGGTCGAGTATCTGCTCGACGAGGAGGCACGCGACCGGTACCAAGAGGTGATCGGCGAGTTCCTTCGCCAGTACCGCGAGAGCCTGCGCCCCGACCGCCGCCTCCTCCTCGAGTCGTACCGGTTCGTCCACATCGCGAGAAAGATCGTTGGGGTCGGCAGCGTGGGAACGCGGGCATGGGTGGTGCTCATGATGGGACGCGACGCAGACGACCCTCTGGTGCTCCAACTCAAGGAGGCGCAGCAGTCGGTGCTCGAGTCCTACCTCCCCCACACGCGGTGGCCCTCCAACGGGGAGCGAGTCGTGCGCGGGCAGCGGCTGATGCAGGCCGCAGGGGACCCCTTGCTCGGCTGGTATCGGCTCCTTGCGTTCGACGGCCGTGTGCACGAGTTCTACGTTCGACAGCTCTGGGACGGGAAGGCCTCCATCGACCTCGCGGGCTTGTCGGGTCGCGGCCTCTCCGCCTACGCCGAGCTGTGCGGATGGACGCTGGCCCGAGCGCACGCCCGGTCCGGCGACCGCGTTGCGATCGCCGGCTACCTCGGCTCGAGCGACCGCTTCGACGAAGCCATCGCTGACTTCGCCACGACCTACGCCGACCTCAACGAAGCCGACTACCAGGCCTTCGCCGATGCCGTCGAGTCGGGACGGCTCGACGCAGTGCGGGGCGTGTGATCTCCCTCCGCGGAGGCGTCAGCATCCCGTGTCGCCCAGAGCAGCCCAGGCGTCGTACTCCATCCGCACACCCGCCCAGCGCAACGGTCCCGCCGCGACGTGACCAACGCAACTAGGCACCCGGTCTGCCTGCCGGTGTCATGGCCTGGGGTAATCGTATTCCTGGAAGGAGCGGCATGGAAGCACAGTGGCATCAGCTGAGCGACGAGCTCGGGCCGGAGAAGGTCATCCTCATCACCGAACCCGAGATCGGGCTCCGCGCCATCCTCGTCGTCGACAACACGGCCGCAGGCCCCGCCATAGGCGGCATCCGCATGGCGCCCGACGTGACCGTCGACGAGGTGTTCCGCCTGGCGCGAGCCATGACGTTCAAGAACTCCGCCGCCGGTCTCCGCCATGGTGGGGGGAAGGCGGGGATCATCGGCGACCCCGACATGCCGATCCACGAGAAGGAGCGACTGGTCCGGGCCTTCGGCGTCGCCATCCGCGACATCGTCGACTACATCCCCGGTCCCGACATGGGCATCGACGAGGCGTGCATGGCCTACCTGTACGACGAGATCGGGCGTGTGGTCGGGCTGCCCAAGGTGATGGGTGGGATACCGCTCGACACCCTCGGTGCCACGGGCTTCGGCCTCGCCATCGCCGCCGAAGTGGCGGAGGAGCTCGGCTACGTTGCGCTGGACGGCGCACGAGTGGTCATCCAGGGCTTTGGCGCCGTCGGCACCCACGGTGCCCGCTTTCTCGCCGAGCGGGGAGCCGTCGTCGTAGCCGTGTCGGACAGCCGGGGCGGCATCGTGGCGCCCGACGGGCTCGATCTCGACAAGCTGCTGCTGTGGAAGGCGGACGGTCATCCGGTCCGCGAGTTCGCCGGCGGCACCTCCGTGTTCCACGACGAGCTGATCGATCTCGAGTGCGACATCTGGGTCCCCGCGGCCCGGCCGGACGTCTTCACGTCGGCCAACGCCGCGACCGTGCGGACCAAGGTGGTGCTCCCGGGCGCCAACATCGCCGTGACCCCTGCCGCCGACGAGATCTTCTTCGAACGAGGAATCCTCTCGATTCCCGACTTCATCGCCAACGCCGGCGGCGTGATCTGCGGAGCGGTCGAATACGCAGGCGGAACGGCAACCCAGGCGTTCCAGGTGATCGAGGAGAAGATCCGCGCCAATACCCGCGAGGTGCTCGAGATGGCACGCCGCGACCACGTCATGCCGAGCGCAGCGGCCTTCACGCTCGCCAGGCAGCGTGTCGTCGAGATGATGGGGTATCGCCGGAGCTTCTGAGCAGCGCCACAGCGGGCAGCTGGTGACCGGACCGGCGCACCAGCCGGCCCCGTCGTCCCGCACGCGGCAGTCACGGCCTACGCTCCGGTCGTGACCGGTCCCGTCCTCGCCGCCGTGCGCCTCCCCCTGCCCTGGGACGAGTTCGACCTCCCCAACCCGCTCATGACGCGTTCGACGGTGCTCACGACCGGAGACCCGGCGTGGGCGTGGAACGCCGATGCCCCTGAACTGGGGGTCGGGGTCTGCCCGGTGCCACCGGGTGCCCCGGCGCTCGGGTGGGACCTCGACCATGTCGTGCTGCTCGTCCCGGCCCTCGAGGAGGCCGTGGAGCGCCTCGCCGCCATCGGTTCGGGGCCGAGGCTGCGGATGGAGGTCCGGGGCCGGCCGACGGCGTTCTTTCGGGTGGGACCGCTGCTCGAGGTCATCGAATCCCCCGTCCGCGCCCCCTCGCTGTACGGGGTGGCCCTCGTCACCGAGGAGCCGCTCGAGGTGGTCGCGCTGCGCTGGCGGGCGCTGGGGCGCGAGGTCACCGACCCGCGGCCGGCCATCCAGCCCGGCCGGCGCATCATCACGGTGCGGGCGACCGAGGCCGGCCTCGCCGTGATGACGCCCGACCGGGCCGTGACCGACCCGCCGTCATCGTCGCCGGGCTGAGCGCGACGATCGCACGCGGCCCGGCGACCCGACCTTCAGCGACCGGTGCCCGCGGCGGCACGCGGCGGCGGTACCCGCCACGGCCGAGATCGTGCCGCATTCCCGCGGGTCGACCGCGGACACCACTCCGTCCGTTGCGGCAGTGTCCGCTGCGGTCGGAGCCGCCGGGGACGACGCCCCCGCAGGCACGCTCGCCGCGATCGGCACCGACGGCGAAAGGCTGTCGTAGTAGATCACGATCGCCAGTCGCCACTCGCCTTCGGTGAAGACGGAGGCGCCCACCGAGACCCGCTGGTATACCGTATGGGCGTTGATCCCGAGCATGCCGACATCGGTGAACGGGGAAGTGATGCGCTCGAGCTCCCGGAAGATGAGGTCACCCTGCACGATGGCGTCGCCGGTCGTCTTCGTGTACGACCGGTTCTCCAGGAGCTCGCCGTTCATGGTGTAGTAGATGAGCGGCCGGTCATC
>DKBA01000146.1 GCA_002450985.1 Acidimicrobiia bacterium UBA6912 | reverse complement strand
CGGTCATGCGCCGACTCTACGACAGATCAGACGCCGTCCATCTGATCCGGATCCGACCCGAATGGATACACCGGGAGGGGCTCGTCGCCGTCGGGCCCGCGTCCGGGGCGGACCTGGAAGACCCGGGCGAACACAGGGTGGAGGCACAGCGCATCTTCATGCGCCGGGTAGAGCGGGGTCGGCATGGTGTAGTCGAACTCGCCCTCCACGTAGCGCTCGGTTCGGGCGAGCACGCGTCCCACAGCGCCGATCTCGACGAGCAGCTCCTTGAAGTCGAAGTAGCCGAGACCGGTCTTCTTGGCGATGCCGGTCCGGTTGTAGGTGCGGTGCAGGTCGCCGTCCGTGAAGCTGAACGGCAACTCCGGCAGCGCCCGCCTGCACACCTCCCGGGCCATCGGATGCACCGCCGAGTACGCACTGAACACCTCGGCCACCAACAGCTCCTCGACGCGACGCACACCGTCGACGACCGCTTCGGGTGAGACCACCGTCGGCTCGCCGCCCAACTCGCGATTGCGCCGCATGATGCCATTGAGGATCCACAGCAGATGGCGAGGGAGCAGCTGCGTGTGACGCATCACGTATGCCATCGTCGCTTCGCTGCCACCGAGGGCGTTTCGCACCTTCGGGGGGAGAACGCCGGCCAGCACTCGCTTGGCGTCGTCGTACGAGGCGGGGTTGTAGGTTCGGCGCTCGAACAGCCTCACCAGCACCTGGGGATGGTGAAGTCGCAGGTAGAGGGCGAGCCGGTTGCCGGCCATCTTCACGAGCTCTTTGGCGTGCCAGTGCAGGGTGATGTGGTTCTCGGCGTCTTTCAGCGGGTTTGCGGCGAAGTCGGCCAGCTTCACCCACAGCTCGGACGGGTAGCACAAGCGGAAGTCGCACTCGGGTCTCGCCGACCGGTCGGCATGGCCGACGAGTCCGAACAGACCGGCCAGCACGCGGGACAGCGTCGTCAGCTCGGTGTGCAGATCCTCCATCGAGTCGATCAGCACGACGGGCTTCAGGGCGGCCGCCTCCAGGATCCGCCGGCATGCGGCCTTCGCCTCGGCGGGCGAGACCCCGCCGATCATGGTCGACTCGAGTGACGGCGGTGCGCCACCGGCGGCTGCAGCGACGGCCTGGCAGAAAGCGGCCCCGGCGGCATCGTAGGACGCCAGGTCGGGCCCGCCCAGGCCCGCAACGTAGCGCTGGACGGTGAACGTGTCGGCGCGGGCCCCGGAATGGGCGTCGACCTGCCGAAGCGCTGCCAGGCAGAGCCCGCTCCAGACGACACCGTCCCACAGATCGGAGACGTGTTTCACGAACACGGATGCTCCCCTCGCCTCCAGCGAAGTGATGCACGAGAGGACCTGGGCGAAGAGGTCGGCCGATGTGAACTCGATCAGGAGATTGTGCGGATCCAGCATCGGGACGCGCATGAGAGCGGTCTTGCCTGCGCCCCTCCTGCCGACGATGAAGGAGGGCCGCCGGCGCAGGATCTCTCGATGGATTCGGTTGTCGGCGTCGTAGAGCGCTTCGTACACCTCCGGCGTCGATATCTCATCCATTGCGATCGGGCCGAACGGCATCTCTTCCGTGATGAAGTCGGTGAGGCTCGGCGCCCGCACGGCTGTCTCCGCCGCCGGCGCTCGTTCGGTACCAGCGGCGTCGCCGAGGCCGGCCGCCGCGCGAAGGTCGAGGGAGAACTGCGCCGCATCGCCGGTGCGCACGGTCGGATCCTTGGCCGTCGCAGCCTGCAGGACGGCGTCGAGGGCCGGCGGGAGATCCGGGCGCAGCTGCGCGAGGGGAGGCAGAGGATCGCTGAGCTGCCGGGCGACGACCGCCTCCACCGAGTCCGCTGCGAACGGGTGGATGCCCGTGAGCGCCTCGAAGGCCACGATGGCGAGTGAGTACACGTCGCTCTGCCGGTCGGCGGCGGCGCCGGCGAGGACCTCGGGTGCTGCGTACGCTGGGGTGGTGGGGGTTCGTCCCTCGTCGGTGAACGTGGTCGTACGGCCAACGATGGCGGCGATCCCGAAGTCGCCGAGCGCGCCGTTGCCGCTCTCGTCGAGCAGGATGTTTCCCGGTTTGACGTCTCGATGCAGGATGCCGGCCCGGTGCGCCGCCGAGAGCGCCGAGGCGATCTGGTCGATGAGGCCGATCGCCCGATCGAGTGCCAAGGGCCCCAGTTCCAGCGCCTCGGTCAGCGTCCCCCCGCGATACAGGCGCATGGCCAGGTAGGCACCGTCGGGGTCACGCCAGTAGTCGACGATCGGCACGACATGCGGATGCTCGAGCGAGGCGACCACCCGTGCCTCACGCTCGAACCTGCGCATGAACTCCGGGTCATGGGCGTACTCGGAGCGGATGACCTTGACTGCAACGTCGCGGCCCACGGCGGGCTGGCGGGCCCGATACACGACACTGAAACGACCCGCGCCGATGCGCTCCAGCATCTCGAACTCTCCGGGCGACAGGCGGAGGCCGCCGGCGGCGCGATGGGAGGGAACCGACAGATCGGCGTCCTGTTCGAGGATGCGCTGCTCGAGCTCCCGAGTCGTGGCAGTGGGTTCGATGCCGAGCTCCTCCACGAGGCGGGCACGCAGCCGACTGCACGTGCGCAACGCTTCCGCCTGACGCCCGGACCGATAGAGCGCAATCATGAGCTGGCAGGTGAACCGCTCCCGAAAGGGGTGCGCCGCCACCAGCGCTTCGAGCTCTGCGATCACGTCTTGATGGGCGCCGAGGGTGAGGTCGGTCTCGATCCTCGTCTCGAGGGCGACCAGCCGCAGCTCTTCGAGCCGTGCGGTCTCCGCCTCCAGGTGACCGCGTGCTTCGGCGTCTTCGAACGGTCGCCCGCGCCACAAGGCGAGCGCCTGGCGCAGCGTCGTCCCGGTGCTTGCCGGGTCTGTGTCGAGTGTGCTCCTGGCGCGGCCGACGAGCTCGTCGAAGGCCACCGAATCGATCTGTGCCTCCGCCGGGTCGATGCGGTAGCCGTCGCCGTCGCGCACGATCACGTCGCCGAGGACGCGCCGCAGGTTGGACACGAACGTCTGCACCGAGCGTCGTGCGCCGTGCGGCGGGGGATCGTCGTACAGCGCATCGATGAGCGTGTCGGTCGAGACGGGCCGACCGGCGTTCATGAGGAGCACGGCGAGCAGCGTCCGCTGCTTGACCCCTCCTAGCTTCTTCACCACCTGGCCTTCGCGGGCAGTGACTCGGCCCAAGACCTGGAATTCCATGTCCTGACCGTACACGACGTCAACCGGAGGCCCGGCGCCGCAGCCCTAGCCTCGTGGTCGTGCCCAACCGCGACGACCGCCCCCTGATCTTCCGGCTGTCGCTGTTCCTGGCGGCCAAGCTCGTCGTCAACACCGCAACGCGTTTCGTCTACGCCTTCCTGCCCGCCATCGCTCGCGGGCTCGGTGTGTCGGTCGGGGCGGCCGGGACACTCGCCTCGGTGCGGTGGGCCTCCGGCGCCCTCACCCCGATCACCGTGCGCCTCGCCGGTCGGGAGCACCGGCGGCGCATCGTGCTCGCGGGTCTCGGCCTCTTCATCCTGGGTGCAGCGGTGACGGCCGCCTTCGGCTTCTATGCGGGAGCGGTGGTCGGCTTCGTGCTCATGGGCATCGCCAAGCCGGTCTTCGACAGTGGAACTCAGGCGTGGGTGGCCGACCGGGTGCCGTATGAGCGGCGGGGAAGGGTCCTCGGCATCCTGGAGACGACATGGGCCGCATCTTTCCTCGTCGGGGCACCTGCCGCCGGATGGCTCATCGACCGGAGCGGGTGGACGGCCCCGTTCTGGGCAACGGCCGTCGCAGGGATGGCGGTCTTCGCCGGGCTCGCCGCCGTCATCCGCGAGACGGAGCACTCCGCAGGGACCGGCGGACGGCGGCCCATCGCGTGGGATCGCGCCTCCGCCGGCTTCCTCGCCGGCGCCGTCCTGATCGTGGGCAGCGTCGAGATGATGTTCATCACGTACGCCACCTGGCTCGAGGATGTCCACGGATTCACGGTCGCCGGCCTCGCCGCAGTCGCCACGCTCATCGGTGTGGCCGAGCTGGCGGCCGAGGGGGCAACCGTTGCCTTCACCGACCGTCTCGGCAAGCCGCGTGCAGTCGCCGCCGGCCTCGCGGTGAGTGCTGCGGGCTTTCTCACCGTTGCGCTCCTCCGGACGGAGGTGGCGCCGGCCGTCGCCGGGCTCGTCGTCGGCATCGGTGGATTCGAGTTCGCCTTCGTGTCCTCCATACCGCTCGGCACCGAGCTCCAGCCTGCGGCGCGCATCCAGTATCTGTCTCGGTTCGTCGTCGCCCAGGCGGCGGGGCGGGCCATCGCCGCCCTCGCCGGTCTCGCCGTCTTCGCCGCTTTCGGTATCGGCGCCGTGGCCACGCTGGCCGCCGCGGTCGCCATCGTCGCCGGGCTCGTGATCCTCGGGACGTTGCGCGACCATGAGGTGGCGTCGACGAGGCGAGGAGCACGAAGCCCATGACACGAGCCGAGCGAGAGCTCGCCGAGGGTGCCCTGTTCACTGACCAGTACCAGCTGTCGATGGCCCAGCTCTACTTCCGCGAAGGCCTCCACGAACGGCGCGCCAAATTCGACTACACGTTCCGCAGCTACCCGGACTACGGGCGCCACCAGGCCGGGTACTGCGTGTTCGCCGGCCTGGCCGACCTGCTCGACTGGATGACGACGACCCGCTTCACGGCCACCGACCTCGACCGGCTGCGCAGCCAGCGCAACTCCGTCGACCGTCCGGTCTTCGGTGACGACTTCTTGGGCTGGTTGGAGGCGCACGGCCGCTTCGACACCGTCGACCTGGCTGCCGTGCCCGAGGGACGCGTCGTCCATCCCTACGCTCCGATCGCCACGGCGGAAGGTCCCCTGGCGATCGCCCAGATCCTCGAGACGTCCCTGCTCAATCATCTCAACTACCCGACGCTGGTCGCCACCAAGGCGTCCCGCGTGGCCGAGGCGGCGCGCGGGGGGGCGGTGCTCGAGTTCGGCATGCGGCGCGGTCCGGGCACGGGGGCCAACGCCGGGGCCCGCGCCGCGCTCGTCGGAGGCGCACGCTTCACCTCGAACGTAGGAACGTCGCACGTCGTCGGTGTGCCACCGAAGGGCACCCACGCCCACTCCATGGTGCAGCTCTTCATGGCGATCGGCGGCGGGGAGCTCGAGGCGTTTCGCGCCTATGCCCGCACCTATCCGGACGACTGCATCCTGCTCGTCGACACGATCGACACGCTGGACAGCGGCATTCCCAACGCCATCACGGTGTTCCGGGAGCTCGCCGCCGCCGGCCACCAGCCCAGGGGGATCCGCCTCGATTCCGGCGATCTCGCCCACCTCGCGGTGCGGGCGGCGAGGATGCTCGACGACGCCGGCTTCACCGAGACCACCATCGTCGTGTCGTCGAGCCTCGACGAGCTCGCCATCTGGCAGATCCTCTCCCAGATCGAGGACGAGGCGCCCCGGTACGGCGTGGACCCCGACGTGCTCACCCGCCGGCTCACCTACGGGGTGGGTACTCGCCTCATCACCTCGCAGGGGCACTCCTTCCTCGACGGCGTCTACAAGCTGGTGGCGGTGGGGGCCGACGGCGGCTGGGTGCCGGCGATCAAGGTGTCGGAGAGCCGGGAGAAGGTTCCCATCCCCGGTGACAAGCGGGTGTGGCGGGTTGCCGATCATCGCGGTTCTGCCACCGCCGACGTGGTGGGCAGCGGTGACCAGGCCATCGCCCCCGGTACGGCGCTCCGGCTCCACCACCCCTATCGGGAGAGCGTCTCGCGAGTGCTGGCCGCGGAGGACGTAGCCGACGTCGAAGAGCTGGTCGTTCCCGCGCTCACGGCCGGCGAGGTGCTGGCGGATCGCTCGCTGGAGGCGGCGAGAGCGTGGCGGAACCTCGATCTCGAGCGCCTGGATCCCGGCGTGCGCCGGCTGGTGAACCCCCACACGTACCACGTGTCGCTGACGGACGAGGTCAAGCTGCTCCAGGACGAGCTTGTGGAGGCTGCGCTTCGCAGTGCCACCTGAGGATCGGGGAGACCCGGACCACTACTCGACGCTGACTCCGGCCAGCGCCATCTCCGCGACCGCGCGGGCGCCGTCGCCCGCCGACAGGTCGACGGCGCGAATGCCGTCGGCGAGCACCACGGTGGGATGGCCGTTCGCCACCGCGTCGAGCGCGGTGGCCTTGACGCAGTAGTCGGTGGCGAGACCGACCACGACCACACCGTCCACACCGCGGTCACGCAGCAGGCTCTCGAGCTCGGTCGGGGTCTCCTCGCCGGACACCGGGTTGCGCATCGTGAAGCCCGAGTAGCCGTCCTCCCCGTTCGACCCCTTCTTCACGGCGGGACCGGCGACCGTGAGATCGGGATGGAACTCGGCGCCCCACGTGCCGGCGACGCAGTGCACCGGCCAGATGCCGCCATCCTTTGCGAAGTGGGGTGTCGACTCGGGATGCCAATCCTGGGTGTAGACGACGAATGCCCCGGCGTCCGTGGCGGCGCGGATCTCGTCGTTGATGAACCCGACGGCGTGGTCGCCTCCGGCGACGTAGAGCGATCCTCCCGGATCGGCGAAGTCGTTCTGCACGTCGACGACGATGAGCGCCATCTCGGGACGGTAGACGGTCACGAGGCCTCCGAGGCGGCGTCGATCTGCCCGAGGGCGTTCTCCAGCGTGGCCCACGGGAGATCGGCGCACTTGATCCGCACCGGGAATCGACGCACACCCTGGAGCGCCTCGAGGTCACCCAACACGGCGCCGGGCCGGCTCGGGTCCACGGGATTCTCCCCCTCTTCGATCGACATCATCCGCTTGAATCGATGGGCGAGTTCCCGCACATCGGAGACGTGCTTTCCGACCACGGCCTCGGCCATCATCGAGCCGGACGCCTGCGAGATCGAGCAACCCTGGCCCTGGATGGCGATGTCGGTGACGGTGTCGTCGTCGACGGCGAGGTCGAGCGAGAACTCGTCGCCGCATGACGGATTCTCGCCCTCGGCGTGCACGTGGCTGCCCTCGAGGGTGCCGCGACGCCGGGGATTGCGGTAGTGGTCGAGGATGACCTCTCTGTACAGCTCGTCTATCGCCATGAATGTCCCGGTTCGACGTTCTCCCGAACGATACCGGGGTCGCCGATCTTCCCATCCCGCGAACGCGGGGAGTGGAGGCACTAGCCTCTGCCCGCGGCCGGCAGTGTTGAGGGAGCGAGAGGCCGCCGAGGGGTTCATGGCCGATCAACGCACCGCCCGTCCGCCGCGGCTCGCCATCGTCGTGTCGAGCGACCGGCGCCGTGGCGCCGAGGTGTTCGGCGAGGCGCTCGGGGAAGGCCTCCGGACCAAGGGGTGGGACGTCGAGCTCGTCTCGCTGACGAGCAGCCCCGCCGGGCCGCGCGTCGCCGCGACCGCGCTGTCTCCCATCGCCCCCGATGCGCTCGGCAAGCTCGACCGCGGCGTGGTCGCCGCCCTACGGGAGCAGGTGAAGCGTCGCAGCGACGACATCGTGCTCGCCAACGGGGCGGCGACGATGCAGTACGCCATCGCGGCGCTTCGGGTCATGCGGCAACGGCCCCGGCTGGTCTACAGCAGCATCGGCGAGCCCATGTTCTGGATCCGCTCGGCCCGCCACCGCATGCTCCGCACCCTCATCCTGAAGGGCGTCGACCGGGTCTTCTCGGTGTCGGCGACCACCGCCCGCCAGCTCGTCGAGCACCTCGGAGTGCCGGCGACCAAGGTGCGCATCGCCCCCACCGGCGTTCCGGACAGATTCTTCTCCGTCGTCGGCGATCCGCCGGCGCCAGAGCTGCGGGTCGTGTTCATCGGCAACCTCTCCGTCGAGAAGGACCCGATCGCGGGGCTCGATGTCATCGAGCGTGTCGCCGCGTCGGCTCCGGTGGCGATGCGCTATCTCGGCGACGGGCCACTGCGCGAGCAACTCGAGCAGGAGGTCGCGACGCGAGGGCTGAGCGATGTCGTCGAAGTGCTCGGCTCGGTGCCCGACGTGCTGCCGCACCTCGCGTGGGCCGACGTTCTCCTGCTGACGTCGCGCACCGAGGGACTGCCCGGGGTGCCGCTCGAGGCCGGGGCAGCCGGGGTCCCCAGCGTCGTCTATGCGGCGGGCGGATCGGCGGAGACCGTGGTTGACGGGGTCACCGGCCGCGTCCTGCCGCCGGGGGATGCCGCCGGCGCAGCTGCGGCCCTCGTCGAGCTCGCCGGGGACCCCGACCGCAGGCGGGCGTGGGGAGAGGCGGCGCGGCGTATGGTCGCGGAGCGCTTCACCTTGGACGCTGCGGTCGAGCGCTACGTCGACCTCCTCTCCGACGAGCTGGCCGGTTCGTCGGGCATCGCCGGCGGGAGCAGGCCATCGTGACCGTGAAGCTCGCTCATCTCACGACGGTCGACCTCAGTCTCCGGTATCTGGTGTTGCCGCAGCTCGAGGCCGGGGTCGCCGCCGGCTGGGAGACACTCGGGATCAGCTCGCCGGGACCGTTCGTGCCCGAGATCGAGGCGGTGGGCGTCCGTCACGTGCCGCTCCCGACGTCGTCGCGGGGGTGGAGCCTCCGAGCCGACCTCGAGGCTGCCGTCGACCTGTGGCGCGTGCTGCGGCGCGAGAAGATCGACATCCTCCACACGCACAACCCGAAGCCGGGTCTCTACGGGCGCATCCTGGGCCGGCTCGCCGGCGTGCCGATCGTGGTCAACACGGTGCACGGCCTGTATGCGACCGAGGACGACGCCCTGCCCAAACGGCTCGTCGTCTACGTCCTCGAGGCACTCGCCGCCAGGTTCTCGGACGCCGAGCTCGCGCAGAGCGAGGAAGACCTCCGGTTGATGGTCCGCCTCCACGTCTCGCCGGCGCATCGCACCTACCTGCTGGGGAACGGCATCGACCTGNNCGCCGCCGCCGGGCTCGACGACCGGTTCGCCTTCATCGCGGTCGGCCCCGACGACCCGGAGAAAGCGGATGCGCTGGGCGCCGACTTCCACGAGCGTGCCGCCGCCGCCGGCGTCCAGACGCTCGGCATGCGCACCGATGTCGACGAGCTCTACTCGGCCATGGACGTTTTCGTGCTCCCCTCGCACCGTGAGGGATTTCCCCGCGCCGCGATGGAGGCGGCGGCGATGGGGCTGCCCGTCATCGCCACCGACATTCGCGGATGCCGCGAGGTGGTCGCTCCGGGGGTCAACGGCCGGCTGATCCCCGTCGCCGATCCCGCCTCGCTGGCGAAGGCGATCACCGAGGTCGGCGGCGACGAGGCGCTTCGGGCGCAGATGGGGGCGGCGAGCCGGGAACGGGCGCTCCGTCTGTTCGACGAGCGCCGGGTCGTCCACACCGTGTTCGCCACCTACCACGGCGTCGCCGTGCGCAAGGGCGTCGCCCCGGTGATCGGCGCCGCTCCAGGGATGCTCGAGCCATTCGTGCGCCCTGCCGAGGACCGGGACATCCCTTATCTCGCCCGCCTCCACATGGAGGCGATCTCGACCGGGTTCCTTCCCCGGCTGGGTACCGGCTTCATGGAGCGCCTCTACGCCGCGATGCTCGGGTGGGAGGGGAGTGAGATCTACGTGGCCGACGGCGGCTGGCGTCCGGTGGGTTTCGTGGCGGGTGTCACCGACGTCGGTGCGTTCTACAAGCACTTCATCCGCCATCACGCCTTCGGTGCCGGGCTCAGCGCCGCCCCGCGCCTGATGCGCCCGTCGATCGTGCGCCGCGCCTGGGAGACCCTGTCGTATCCCGGCGACCACGGAGGCGTACGCGCCGAGCTGCTGGCGATGGCGGTGAGCCCCGAGGCGCGCCGCCGCGGGCTGGCCACCCGCCTCGGCGACACGATGCTCCGCGCGCTCGCCGTACGGGGCGAGCCGCGCGTGAAGGTGGTGGTCGGCGCCGACAACACCGCCGCGATCGCCGCGTATGAGAAGATGGGATTCGTTCGAACGGGCAGCGTCGAGGTCCACGCAGGAGAGCACTCGGAGGTGTTGACGTGGGAGGCGTAGCGCTCGCCCTGCTGCTGTCGGCGTTCATCGGGGCGGCCATGATCCGTCTCGGACCCGTCCTCGGGTTCGTCGACCGGCCCGACGGTCATCTCAAGTCTCATGACCAGCCCGCGGTGCCCCTCGGCGGCATCGGCATCTTCATCGCCGTGCATGCCGGAATGGCGCTCGAGGGTGAGTTCGATCCCGGCCTGCTCATCGCCTCGGGCATCCTGCTCATCCTCGGGCTCGTGGACGACCGGTACCCGCTGAGCAGCGTGCTCCGGCTCGTGATCGAGGCCGGGGCCGGCGTCGTCCTCGCCCTCGGTGCCGACTTGCCGTCGGAATCCGGCGGCGTCGTCGGGGTCGGGCTCGTGGTGCTGCTCGTCGTCGTCGCCGTCAACGCCGTGAACCTGCTCGACGGGCTCGACGCTCTCGCCGGCTCCTCGGCGATGGTCGCCGCCCTCGGGCTCTCGCTGCTCGCAGCATCCCGCGACCTCGGCATCGTCTACGGCCTCGTCCTCGCTGCCGGCCTCGCCGGGTTCCTGGTGTGGAACTGGCCCCGCGCCCGCATGTTCCTGGGCGACAATGGGGCCTACTCGGTCGCCATCTTCCTGGTGTACGGCTTCTTCATCGCCTCGCCGCCCGCGTCAGAGCTGCCCGTGCTCGTCGCCAGTGGCCTTCTCGGCGTGTTCGCCGTCGATCTCGCCGTCACCCTCATCAGGCGGCGGCTCTCGGGACGGCCGCTCTTCGAAGGCGATCGCAGTCACGTCTACGACCAGTTGCGCGACCGGGGGATGCCCGTCGCTCAAGTGGCGCTGACATTCGCAGGCGGCGAGGCGGTCATCGCAGGTCTCGTCGTCATCGTCGATGTGCTCGCCCCGCCGCTGCTGGCGCTGGCGCTGCTGGCCGTCGCCTTCGCCGGCGTCGTCTTCGCCCTCGGCCGCGCCGGGTTCCTGTCGCGAGCCTGACCTCGGCCCACCCGAGATTCGCCCTCCCCAACTCCGCCGGGCGGCGATACTGGGGTCATGTGGCGGCGCACTCGGCAGGCGGAGATCCCGTTCGAGTACTTCAGGGTGTTCACCTTCGGCAGCGACGTGGAGCTGGTCGCCATGTTCGGCTCGCTGGCCCGTGCCGAGCGGGTGTGGGCGGCCGTGAAGGACGAGTTCCTCGAACGATGGGATCTGTGGGGAATGCCGGAGGCGTGGTGGCGGTTCGAGCCTGACGTGCCAGACGAGCTGCGCAGCGGCCCGCACGCCATCATCACCGACGCCGATGCCGCAGCCTGGGAGCGACTCGAGGATTCCCGCCGCCGCTATCTGTCCGGCATCGGTATCTCGCCGACTCCCCAGCGCAGGCACGTCGCCTTCGGCTCTGCGTGAGACGCTGCCGGCGGGCAGCCGCGATCACTCAGCGATGGGAGCGCCCACCAGCAGCTCGTCGAGACCCTCGATGCGGCGTTCCTCCTCGAGCTGACGTTCCTCCTCCTCGACGTCCGGTGGTCCGAAGCCGAGCGCAACGAGCATCACCATGAGGAACGGCATCACCTGGGAGCGCTCTCGCGCCATGAGACCCAGGTTGAGGAAAGAGGAGAAGGCGATGATGAAGCCGATGGTGAAGAACAGGGCGTGCAATGTGTAGGGGTCGCGCCGGATCCGCAACCCGCGACGCAGCATCGCGGGCAGCTTCCACAGCACGATGGCGAGGAAGAGCGCACCCTCCAGGCTGGCGGCGAGCGCCGGCGGGTTGTGCGCCTCGTTGGGTAGCGGGCGGAACAGCACGCGGGTCGCCGCCTCGGGGAACTGCGCGGGGCTCGTGATGAATCCGCCCTCGACCGACGACCCTCCCTTGTCGGTTTGCTGCTCGACGTTGGAGACGAGCTGATCCACTTGCCCCTCGAAGTCCCCGCCGTCGGCGACGCTGATGCCGAAGCTCGATGCTGCGGTGAGCAGCACCCCGGCCAGCCCGATCCCGGCGACGACCAGCAGAGCGAGCCGCCGCCCCGGCATCTGCGCAACGCCGACGCCCTTCTTGGCGAACAGCAATGCCCCAACTGCCGCGGCCGCTTGCATCGCCGTCACATGGGGACGAATGAGCCCGGAGATGAACATGCCGACGCCGATGATCATCAGCGACTTCGCCGAACCTTCCAAGAGCAGCCGGGAGATGCCGTACGCGGCGATCCCGATGCCGAGGAACATGACGGCTTCCTTCCCGATGCTCGACGGCCAGTACACGATGTTCGGCGTGAAGAACACGGCCAGGGCGTAGAGCTTGAGGCGGCGCGGCACCACCGAGTTGCGGAAAGCCATGTACATGAAGATCTGGCCCACGAATGCGATGGTGGCGAACTCGAAGAACCCACCCAGCAGGTTCGGCACGTACGGCACGTAGACGAAGCCGGTGACGCCCTCCATCGCCGTGGTGCCGATCTTCATGTCCGGGATCTGGAAGGAGCGCCACACGTGGACGAGGTCGAACTGGGCACGGTTGTGGTAGCCGAGGGCGTCGCCCGACCCGTTGTAGAAGTCGACGAGCACCCACCACCGCAGCCACGACGCGGCCAGCTTGGCGAAGAAGCCGGCCATGATCAGTGTCGGCAACCACTCGCGGTCCTCGTCGTTGGCGACCCGCTTGGCGAGCGCACCGATGGCGAGGGCGGCGAGCATCGCGATGAGCACCGCCGGCACGTGCTCGGAGCCGGTGAACACGGTGAAGAGGAGGGCGCCGAACAGCGCCACCCAGCCGAACGCCGGCACCATGGCGAGCATCAGAGCAGCTCCAGATCACTCGAGGCGAAGTCCCACGTGGCGAGTGACGCCACGTCCATCGGGAGCGGTCGGAGCGGCTTGGCGACGAGCGTGAGCGTCTTCACGCCCGGGATGGGAACCATGCCCCGGCGCAGCGCCGCGCTCCGCTCCGGCGACCTCGTGTTGAACCAGCCTGCGACGTAGGCGGCGCGGTTGCGGCGATGGACGGCGCCGACGGCCTGCGCCGGCTCCGGTCCGAAGACATCCGACAGGACCAGCTCGCGGCGCCCGCTGCGCACATTGGGTCGCACGACCGCGGTCGAGGAGCGCGCATCCACCCGGTAGTAGCGCGCCGTCGGGTGGGCGCCGAACCGCCAGGCGAGGTACTCCGGGCTGCGCGGCGTCCGCAAGCCGCGCGCCGGACGGTCGGACACCGAGAGGCCGGTGGCCGGCGTGGGATCCGTCAGGAACTCGCTCGCCTCGGGGAGGACGTCTGGGGTTGCCTTCCCCGACACCAGGCCGCGGCCCGGTGCCGCCATCACCCCGAGGTCGCCCACCTCCACCCAGCCCATCGAGAGATAGCCCGCACCGGATTTCGGATTGGGTGTGTTGAAAACCATGTCGATACCGGCGGCCGTCGCCTCCTCGAGTGCGGCGACGGTCAAGCGACGGAAGATCCCGAGTCGTTGAAAATCGGGATGGGTTGCGGTGTCGACGGCGCGGACACACCGCAGCACGTCACCTCCGGGGGTCACCAGATCCCACCGCATGAAGGCCCGCAGACCGGCGATCCGACCCTCGCCCTCGGCGACGAGGAGGAGTGATCTCCCGAACGGGTTCTCGAAGTGCTTCCAGGCGAAGAGCTCGGGGGTGCGCCGGAGGAGTGGCGTCTCGCCGAGGGCGGCGCGCAGCAAGTCGAGCACGCCGTCGAGGTCGTCCTCGACGAAGGGTCTGACCGTGATCGTGCGGTCAGCCACCCAGCACCTCCCGATAGATGCCCTCGATCGTACGCACCATCGCTTCCAAGCTGTAGTCGCGTTCCACCACCTTGCGCCCTGCCGCGGCGAGCGCGGCAGCACGGTCCCGGTCGGCGAGGAGGTCTGCGATGCCTGCAGCCAGAGCGCCAGGGTCCTTCGGTTGCACCAGCACGCCAGTCACGTCGTCCTGGACGATGGCGGGCACGCCGCCCACGGCGGTGGCGACGACGGGGCGCTCCAGCGCCATCGCCTCGAGCACGGCGACCGGCAGGCCCTCGAAGTCCGACGGGTTGGCGAAGACGTCGCAGGCGGCGACGAATGCGAGGGCGTCCTCGCGCCTCCCGAGGAAGTGCAGGTGGTCGGCGACGCCGGCGTCCGTGGCCAGCGCCCGCACCCTGGCGAGGTCGCCGTCGTTCTTCTCGCCGCCGATCGAGACCACCTGGACGTCCGGCACCCGCCGCACCAGCAGCTCGGTGGCGGCGACCAGGTTGGCGTGGCCCTTGTGGGGCCGGATGTTGCCGACGTGCACGACGAGCGGCGTCCCGTCGCCGATCCCGAGCTCGCGTCGCACCGCTTCTGCCGCTCCGGCAGCGACCTCGCACGACACTCCGTTGGACACCACGCGGGTCGGTGGCCCGGGGTAAGCGGCGATGGACGTGGCGACGGCGTCCGAGACCGCCGTGACGGCCGCGTTGCGGCGGTAGGTCAGGCGATTGACCAGGCGCACCGGCGGCCGGTACGAGCCGGCGACGTTGTGCTCGGTGTAGACCACCGGCACCGGTGACACGGCCCTGGCGACGGCTCCCATGGCGGGGAGGTGGG
This sequence comes from Acidimicrobiia bacterium UBA6912, assembly GCA_002450985.1. Taxonomy (GTDB): domain Bacteria; phylum Actinomycetota; class Acidimicrobiia; order Spongiisociales; family UBA5794; genus UBA6912. The sequence goes on along the minus strand of DKBA01000146.1, from coordinate 18,835 downwards.
CGTGGACGAGCGATGCTCCGACCTCCTGAGCGTGGCGGCGCAGCCGCAGCCACGATGGCGGGGTCATCCCGCGCTCGGTCCCGATGCACGTCACGGGGAAGCCCAGCTCACGGATCGGTGCGACGAGCTGGTCCTTCCATGGCAGCGCATAGGCGACGTGGTAGTCGAAGGCGTCGCGGTCCCACAGCCGGGCGCTCTCGGCAATGAGCTTCTCGGCTCCGCCGATGCCGAGCCCCTTCACGGTGACGAGCACGACCGGGCGCGTCCGGCTCACGTCGCGACACCCATGGTGCGTGGTCTGAAGAGATGCGGCCCGTTCAACGCTGCTCCCCCCTGAGAGTGGGCCCGAAAGCGCTCGCGAGGCGAAGGTACCACGCATCGCGACCGACGGGTCGGGTGGGACGTAGGGCGGCCGACTCAAATCGCCTCCAGCGGGGCGAAATGGGGTATTCGGGGGACGGGGTTGCAACTACAGTCGGACGGGTCGGACCCCCGCGCATCTCGGGGCCGATCAAGGGGACACGAAGACGATAAGGGGGGAATGCCCGACCAATCTCCGGGCCAGGGATTGGGCAGGCGTTCGGCACCGTTTGGGGGATACGATGCAACGGCAGGGACCACGAGGGGAACGCCACCAGGCGTCCTGGCGCACCGCATTGGCGCAGAACGCTGCACGGGTACGAGCCGATGTGTCGTTCGCTCTCGTCGACGCGTTCATCATCTCGATGGCGTACGTCGCCGGGCTCGTCGCCCGGTTCATGGACGGCCTCGGGATGTCCGCCGATTGGTGGCCCTCGTTCTGGCGCATCCTGCCGGTGATCGTCCTCGTCCACCTCATCGCCAACGTCACGTTCGGCACCTACGGCCACGTCTGGGAGTACGCATCGGTCGCCGAGGCGCTGCGGGTCGCGATGGCGTCGGCGGCCGCCGGCATCGTGATCGTCGTCTCCCTCGTCATCTCCCGCGATGCGTTCCAGGCCGCCCAGCCGATCCCGATCTCCGTCGTCATCCTCGGGGCGATGTTCACGCTGATCGGCATGGGTGCCATCCGGTTCCGCACGCGCGTGTTCTCGTTCCAGCGTATGACGCAATATGGGGCGCCCGTGCGTGCCCTCATCGTCGGCACGGGCCGACCCGCCGCGGTGCTCGCCCGTCAGGCACCGAACCTCGACCCCGCCGTCGACGTGATCGGCTTCGTCGATATCGATGCCGGAGGCCCGCATCCCCGCCGTCTCGTCGGGCGACCCGTGTGGGACGGCGTTGACCGTGTCCCCGATCTCGTCCAGACCTACCGGGCCGATCAGGTCATCGTCGCCGCAACGACAGGCGAGTCGACCCTGCGCGATCTGGTCGATGCCTGCCTGCGCGTCGACGTTGCGCTGCGCATCGTCCCCAACCTCAACGCCCTTCTCAAGGGCAACGCCGCCGACAGTATCCGCAACATCGAGCTGTCCGACCTCCTGCCGCGGGCCACGGTCCAGACCGACCTCTCGCCCGTGGCCGCGATGCTGAGCGGCCGCCGGATCCTCGTCACCGGTGCCGGCGGCTCGATCGGCTCGGAGATCGTCCGCCAGTGCCTCGAGTTCGACGACGTCGAGGTGACCGCCCTCGACAACGACGAGACCCACCTCCACGACGGGCTCGCCATGTGGCGGGCGACCGGATTCGAGCCGTCGAGCGTGCTCTGCGACGTCCGCGATCAGCTGCGTCTCGAGCAGGTGTTCGAGCAGGTGCGGCCCGAGGTGGTGTTCCACGCCGCCGCCCACAAGCACGTCCCGATCCTCGAGCAGTGGCCGGCCGAGGCCGTCAAGACGAACGTGCTCGGCACGGCGAAAGTGCTGCGGGCGGTCGAGAAGTTCGGGGTCGAGCGGTTCGTCCTCATCTCCACGGACAAGGCGGTCGATCCGTCGAGCGTGATGGGGGCGAGCAAGCGAGTCGCCGAGATGCTCACCCAGTCGGCGGCGGCGCGGGCCAACGGGACCATCTTCACCGCCGTGCGGTTCGGCAACGTGCTCGGCAGCCGCGGCTCGGTCGTGCCCACCTTCATGGCGCAGATCCAGGCCGGCGGACCGGTCACTGTGACGGATCCCCGCATGACCCGCTACTTCATGACCGTGCCCGAGGCCGTCCAGCTCGTGCTCCAGTCGGGCGCCCTGGCCTCGGGAGGCGAGGTCTTCGTGCTCGACATGGGTGAGCCGGTGCGGATCATGGATCTGGCGTCGCGCCTCATCCGCCTGTCGGGACTCGTGCCGGGCCGCGACATCCAGATCGACATCACGGGCATGCGGCCCGGCGAGAAGCTCGAAGAGGTGCTGTCGGACGGCCCGCTCGCCCCGAGCAGCCATCCCAAGATCAACAAGGCGTCCATCGGCTATCCGGACGAGGCGAAGCTGCTCGACGAGTTGGATCGGCTCCGAGATCTGGCAGACTCAGGGCACCGCGAGGAAGTGGCGGCCGCCGTCCACGACCTCGCCCGCAACGGCAATGCGCGAGTTGTCGAATCGACAGGAAGCCTGAGGGACGCCGTCACATGGAACTGACATCATGGATCTGAGCCGGCTGCGCCGTATGGTGCGGGCCCGGTGGTGGCTCATCGTCGTGATGGCCGTCATCGGGCTCGGTGCTGCCTATGCGGTGACCAACTACCAGAACAGCAACATCGAGCCGAAGCATCGCGCCGTCGCCACGATCGAGTTCATCGTGGCCGAGGAGGAGACGACGACGACGCCGACCCCGAGCCGCGGCGGCTCGTCGAGCCAAACGAGCCCCGCAGCCGATCTCGTCACCCAGGCGGAGGAGGCGGCGAACGAGGTCAACGCGACGCTGCTCGAACAGACCAGCAGCGGCATCAAGGCCGACACGCAGCTCGGCACCCTCACCTTCACCGCGACGGCGCCGTCGCCGGAGCTCGCCACCGAGATCGTCACCGAGATGCAGGCCAACTATCTCGCGGTCGACCCGACGGCGGTGGACTTCGATGCTGAGATCGCCGCCCTGGTGGACGAGGCCGCCACGATCCAGGACCGGCTCGACGAGCTCGCACCGCCGCCCGATCCGGTGACGCCCGAGATACCGATCGAGGACCAGGCGAGGATCGACGTCCTCAACGGTCAGCTCGGTGCCGCTACCGCCGACGTCGGCACGCTCGAGGAGGATCTCGAGGCCGAGGAGGACGAGGCCGCCAAGGCGGAGATCCAGGCGAAGCTCGACACGATCGTCGCCAGGGTCGCCGATCTGAAGCAGCAGATCGCCGATCTCACCCCGCCGGAGCCGGATCCGGTCGTCTTCGAGCTGTCGGCAGCCGAGGAGCTCGAGCAGACTGCGCTCGAGAACCGGCTGAACGCGATCGGCACGGAGTACCAGGAGCTCCTCGACAACCAAGGCTCGGGAGACCAGATCAACGTCCAGGACATCGTGACGTCCGACGAGACCCCGTCCGAGACGAGCCCGCTCATCGCCGCCCTCATCGGGATACTCGGCGGCGCCCTCGCCGGACTCGTGCTGTTGATCTTCCTCGATCGGGTCCAGGGCACGGTCTGGACGCCGCGTGACATGGCGCAGGTGCCGATCCTCGCCGAGGTGCCCCAGCACGGCTCGCGTGTCGAGCTGCGCCCGCGCCGCTACCAGGCGGTGCGGCAGAAGTCCGTGCAGTCGGTGCGCTCCGCCGTGCTCGGCCTCTACCACGCCGCCGGTCCGGCTTCCATCGGGTTCACCGGGCTCGGGACCTCGGAGGAGGGTGTGAGCGAGCTCGTGCTCGACGTGGCGACCAGCCTCGCCGGGGTGGGCCGCTCGGTGCTCGTCGTCGACGGCCAGCTGCTCGCCATCTCCAGCTTCCGCACCAAGGTCGCAGGCGGTGCCACCCTGGCCGACCTCGTCGCCCACGACGCCGATGTCGCATCGATGTCGGGCCAGATCGGCGCCGTGCTCGACGCGTGTGTCGAGCTGGCGCCCAACCTGAGCGTGCTCCCGGGCGACCCGCGCACGGTCGACGCCGTCGACGTGCTCGCCAGCAAGTCGTTCCGCATGCTCACCGAGGAGGCGCTCCGGCGCTACGACGTGGTCATGGTGGTCGGTCCGTCTGCGCTGTCGCCCTTCGCCTACGTCATGGCGGGCCTCGTCTCGTCGTACGTGGTGGTGGCGACCGTCGGCAAGACTCGCCAGCAGCACATCGCCCAGCTCGCCAAGCAGTTCGCCGGAAGCCGCAGCCGTCTCATCGGGGCCGTGCTGCTCGGCATCAAGCCGCGCCGGGGCTGGGTGCCGGCGAGCGATCTCAGCCGGGCGGCGGCGGAGCAGGCGGCCGCTGCGGCAGCGGTGCCGGCAGGTGTCGCCGCCGGGGTGGAGGACGAGGACGCCGAGCACGGTCTGCTCGATCGGTTGGGCCAGTCGCTGGCGTCGCTCGCCGGCGACAAGACCGATCAGTAGCGCCGTCGCTGCGCCGGTGAGGGAGACGCCATGGCTCGAATGACCGACCGGTTGCGCCAGGACGCAGCCGACCGACTGAAGGCGATCACGCCGCTCCCGTTGCGGAGGCGGCTCGTGAAGGTTCGCCTCGGTACCCGTGAGCGGACGGCCGGGCTGCGCACGTTGCCGGACGTTCTCATCATCGGGGCGCAGCGCTCCGGGACCAGCTCCCTGTACAAGTACCTCGGCCGGCACCCCAACGTCGCCCCTTCGCTGCGCAAAGAGATCGAGTACTTCTCGGTCGACTACCCGAAGGGCGAGGAGTGGTACCGGGCGCACTTCCCGCTCTCGGTGCGTCGTCAGGGCGCCTCTGCCCTGGGGCGGCCGTTCGTGACGTTCGAGGCGACCCCCGACTACCTGTTCGACCCCCGTGCACCGGCGCGGGCACAGGCACTGGTGCCGGGAGCCAAGCTCATCGCCATGCTGCGAGAGCCGGTGGAGCGGGCGGTGTCGCACTATCACCACAGCGTCCGCAACGGCCTCGAGGATCTCGATCTCGAGACAGCGCTCCGGACCGAGGACGAGCGGTTGGAGGGCGAGATCGAGCGCTGCCTCGCAGACCCTTCGTATCCCGCATATCCGCTCCGGCGCTACTCCTACATGGCGCGCGGCCGGTACGCCGAGCAGATCGAGCGCTGGCTCGAGCACTATCCGGCCGAGCAGGTGCTCGTGGTGCCGAGCGCGGATCTGTTCTCCACGCCGGCGGAGACGTTCGATCGGATCCTCGAGTTCATCGGCCTGCCGAGTTGGCACCCGCCGGAGTTCCGCAACTACAGCTACGTGAACGCCCTCGATGGCGACTATCCCGAGCCACCCGCTGCGGTGCGGGACTACCTCCGGGCGCGCTTCGAGGAGCCGAACGAGCGGCTCGTGGCGCTGCTCGGGGAGGAGTTCAGGTGGGACGCGCAGCCGGCACGCTGAAGACCGCTGCCCGCAAGGCGTCGAAGGTCGTGTTCGCCGCCGCAGATCCGCTCTTCGGCGCCTTCCCCGGACCCCGCATCTTGATCTACCACCAGATCGATGCGGGCCTGGGTCGTCAGATGGAAGTCACGAAGGATGCGTTCGTGGCCCAGCTCGACTGGATGGACCAGCACGGCCTCGTGGTCGACCTGGAGAGCGCAGTGGCCGCCAGAGGCGCGGCCCATCCCGAGCGCCGCTTCGTCCTCACCTTCGACGACGGCTACGAGGATTTCTACCGCCACGGCTATCCCGAGCTCGTCAAACGCAACATGCCGTTCGTCCTCTACCTCACGACGAGGCCCGTCGAGACCAGGGAGCCGCTGTTCCCGGGAGGAGGGGCGGAGCCGCTCACGTGGGACCAGGTGGGCGAGATGGCCGAGAGCGGGCTGATGACACTGGGCGCCCACACGCACACTCACCTGGACTTCCGCACGGCGACGACGGCCCAGATCGAGGACGAGCTGGGGACCAGCGACGAGCTCATTCGAGACCGCAGCGGAATCGACCCCCGCCACTTCGCCTACCCGTGGGGCTACTGGGCGGAGGCCGGCGATGCGGCGGTGCGCAATCGGTACGCAACGGCGACCCTCGGCACCGGAGGTCCGATCACGGCCGACGCCGATCCGGCCCTGCTGAACCGTGTCGCGGTGCAGCTCAGCGACGGGGTGTTCTTCTTCACCCGAAAGATGAAGACGGGCATGCGCTTGGAGGACATCGTGCGCCGCAGGCTGGTGCGATACTCGGGGCCGTGAGCGTGGTGGAGCAGCCGACCTATCTCTTCGTCATCAACTCGTTCGGCGCCGGTGGTGCGGAACGGTCGCTCGTCGAGCTGCTTCCCCGTCTCGAGACCAGGGGAATCCGCGCCGTCATCGCCTGTCTCCACTCCCAGGATGTCGGCTTCGAGCGAGAGGTGATCGAGGCCGGCCACGACCTCAGGATGCTCGGAGGTGCCGGTCGGCTCGGCAAGATCCGGTCCCTCCGTCGCCTCGTCGACGAGGTGCAGCCCGCGCTCGTCTACACGTCCCTGTTCGATGCGGACATCACGGGCCGCATCGCCACGATCGGCAGAGACGTCCCCGTCATGTCGCTGCTCGCCAACACCGCCTACGATCCGGTGCGTCTCGCCGATCCGAACATTCGCCCGTGGCGGCTTTGTCTCACCCAGAAGGTCGACGGCATCACGGCACGGCACCTCACGGACCATTTTCACGCCGTGTCGCAGGCGGTGAAGGAGTCGACCGTCGAGACGCTGCACGTGGACCCGGAGCGCATCACCGTGGTCCATCGGGGGAGGGATGCGGAGCGTCTCGGGGAGGCGAGCCCGCAACGGCGGGCCACGATGCGTGCCGCGCTCGGGATCGACGCCGACGCCGAGGTGGTCGTCACCGTCGGTCGCCAGGAGTACCAGAAGGGCCACACCCATCTCGTGGCGGCCTTCGCCGGGGTTGCCGCCGCCCGGCCGCGATCTCTCCTGCTGATCGCGGGCAGAGAGGGCCATGCGTCGGCCGACCTCAAGGCACAGATCGCAGGCCTCGACCTCAACGAGAGGGTGAGACTTCTCGGCCACAGGGCCGATGTGCCCGATGTGCTGTCGGCCGGGGACCTCTTCGTGTTTCCCTCGGTCTACGAGGGCCTCGGCGGCGCCCTGATCGAAGCGCTCGCCCTGTCGCTACCCGTGGTCGCGTCCGATCTCCCGGCGCTACGCGAGGTCGTCGCCGACGGTGAGAACGCGGTGCTCGTCCCTCCGGGCGACGCCCATGGGCTCGAGCGGGCGATCGTCGGCCTGCTCGCCGACCCCGAGCGGCGAGCCGAGTACGGCGCCCGCAGCCGTGGTCTGTTCGAGGAGAGGTTCCAAGCAGAGGCCGCCGCGGAGCGGTTCGCCGAGCTCTTGGCGTCGGTGGCGCGATGATCCGGCCGCGTTCCCTGGTACCGGCAAATGGGTCGCTCAGCCCCTTAAGTCGGTGCACGCACGGTGTTAGCCTCGCCGCACGTACGCTGTGGGGGGAACGAGCTTCGCCGCTCGTACGCAGCCACCGGCTGAATCACCCCGTCACCATGGGAGCAGGCTGTCATGGCTGAAACTGGGCCACTCGAGATTGTTGTCAAGGCGGGCGCCGACGTGCGCGACGCGGTGCTGTCGCGGCGCGACGGGGGAGCGAAGCTCGACAGGGGACTTCGTGAGCGCGTCGCCGAGTCGTTTCCGGACGTCGACATCCGAGTGACCGTGGAGCCGAGCACCGGATTCGCCGCGCTGCGCGCCGAGCTCGAGGACGGCTCGTCGTCGCTGCTCGATGCGAGCCCGGACATCGTGGTGCTGTCCATCGCCGATGACGTGGCTGCGCTCCCTCATCGTGCGGTGAGCATCGAAGAGGCCGTCCAGGCCGTCCGGGCCGACCTCGTTGCGGTCATCGAGATCATCAAGAGCCGCCTCGGTGCGCACATCCTGGTGGCGGGAGCATCGACCGTCGATCCTGCAGACGAGACCTTCAACTACCAGGGACTCGCCGAGGAGCCCGTGTCGCTGCGGGCCCACCGGCTCGACCTGCTGCTCGTCGGTGTGTCCCATGACGAAGGGATCTCGATCATCGACGTCGACCGTCTGGTCGCAGAGATCGGCGCCGCCACCGCNNTTCTTCGATGATCGACCGCTGCTCGCCCAGGTCGGCGCCAAGGGGGCAGGGGCATGATCACCAAGCTCGCCGTTCCCGTCGTGGATCCGTCCATGCAGGGCGGCAAGGTGCTGCGCTGGCACAAGCACGAAGGTGACACCATCGGATTCGGGGACGAGATCTGCGAGCTCGCCGTCGACGAGTTCGCCGTTCTCCGCCGTACGGCGCGGGCCACGTTGCTGGCCCGGGGGCGGCGCGGCAAGCTGAGGAACGACCTGGAGCAGCGAGAAGGCGTGTACTTCGAGGTGGTGGTCACCTCGTCGGACCAGGGTGTGCTTCGCAAGATCCTGGCGCGGGAGGGCGACCGGATCGCGATCGGCGATCTCCTCGCCGTCGTGTCGAGCGCCGACCACGGCGACGTGACTGGTTCGGCAGCCGAGTGGAGCAACGCACCGGCCATGCGAGTGGTCGTCAACAAGAAGAGCGACGAAGACGTCGACGACTTCGACGAGGGGGAATGATGCCGCTTCCGAAGCCGGCCGTGCTGGCACTCAAAACGTGGCGCTCCGTGTTCGGCGAGGGCACCAAGCTCGAGGGCTGGGTGCGTGATCGTTACCTCACCAGCGTCCGCAACGAGGTGAAGAAGGACTCGGGCCCCGGGTGGGTGCAGTACTCGACGAACAGGGCGGTCGTGGTCAGTGAGTCGGACGACTTCCCCGAGCCGCATCGCGGCATCCTGCTGCGCGGCGGGTGCGACATGCCGTCTGCGTTCACCGCCGCGCCGCTGATCGCCAAGGACATCAAGGGCACCGTCGCCATCTTCCGTCAGATCGGCGGAACCGGGGGTCACCGCTCGGATCAGATCCTCCAGACACTCGAGGATCTCGATCCCGAGATCGTGCGGGAGACGCAGGAGAAGCTGAAGCTCAACTCGCACTACTTCACGCCGACGTTCTTCGACCCCACGTTCCGCATCCCGAACCTGCCCCAAGCCGGAGAGTTCCCGAAGGACGTGATCGTCCTCGGCATCGCGTCCGACGAGGTGCGGCAGGTCTACCGGCACCGGGAGCACGGCTTCGTCGTCGACCCGGGCGGGTGGTGGCTCAACCAGGACCTCAACAACGTGCTCGACGACCTCTCCGCCGTCGAGTGGTTCCGCACGAAGTTCAAGCGGGCGGGGCGGATGTCGCTCGACGATTTCCGCAAGAACAATGCCCGGCTGGTCACCGAGACGCGAGAGCGGGTCGGAGCCCACATCGTGTACTACAACACGATGGTGGTCGATCCCGCGAACCCGACCCACAACTATCAGCTCGTGAAGGCCGCGCACAACGTCCGCCGGCGCGAGTTCACGATCGCGCTCGCCGAGCTGTCCCAGGACCTCGGCTTCTCGATCGTCGACGTGGACCGGATCCTCAAGCTCACCGGCGCCGAGGAGCAGGTCGACTTCGCCCACTTCCCGGTGGACCGGATGATGCCGATCGGGGCAGAGCTCCATCGCATTCTCCGTTCGCTCGGCACGGTCTAGATCTTCGTGGGCGCCGAGGGGACCGCGTCGGCCTTGAATCCCGTGTTCCCAATGTTCGTGGGGAGTGGTCGTTCCGGAACGACCCTGTTCCGCAACATCTTCGACTCGCATCCCGACCTCGCCATGACGCACGAGGCACACTTCGTGCTTCCGATGGCGCTGCAGCGGCGTCGTCTGGAGACGGCTTCCGGTATCGACATCGAGCGATTCGTTGCCCGGCTCTATGCCAACCCGAATTTCGTGCGGCAGGGTCTGGAGGAGCCGGCGGTGCGTGCCGCCCTCGACGCCGCGTCGCCAGCGACGTTCGCCGACGCGGTGCGCACCGTGTTCGCCGCCTATGCCGCCCAGCACGGCAAACGCCTCTACGGGGACAAGACGCCCGGGTACGTGACGCACATGGGCCTCCTCGGTGAGCTCTTCCCGGAGGCGCGATTCGTGCACATCATCCGCGACGGCCGTGACGTGGCGATGGCCTACCTCGATCGTGAGGAGTGGGGGCCCAGCACGATGGCCGACGCCGCCCTCTACTGGAGGTCGAGGGTTGGTCGCGGGCGGGATGCAGGCAGGCGTCTCGGCCCGGACCGCTACCGCGAGGTGAGGTACGAGGACATGGTCGACGACCCCGAGGCGNNACGCCACACCCCGATGCGTTCCGGGGTCTGGCGCAGCCGGTCACGAAGGGCATGCGGGACTGGCGCACGCAGATGGCGCCGGACGACGTTGCGCTGGTGGAGGCCATCGCAGGAGATCTGCTCTCCGACCTCGGCTACGACGTCACGGGGACGGCTGCGGGCGCCAGGCTCCGCGCCAAGGCGACGACGGCGGCGGCGGCGTGGCAGGCGAAGCGGCTCGCAGCCCGCCTCCAGCCCATGGTGCGCAAGGCCCGCAAGCGGCTCGGTAGGTAGCTCGCCCCGATGGCCAGGCTGCCTCGGATCGAGCGTTGGAGTATCGGCGTGCTCTGCGTGCTCGCCGCGGTGCCGGCCTCGTGTGGCAGCGCCGATCGCACCCACGCCGTGGCCCAACGACCCGGGCGACGACGACGAGCGTGTTCGTCGACCCCGTCGAGATCGACCCCGTCGACGAGGTGACGCAGGCGGAGACCATGGCGACGCTGCGGGCCGCTGTTGCCGGTCTCGTTGCGACGCCGGTGAGGATCGAGACCGAGCTCGTCGAAGAGGGGGAACCCTCACCGGCGACGCCAGAGTCGACCGTGAGCGGGGCAGCGCAGACTCAGTCGAGATCCGCATGGCGGTCGCAAACACGGCGATCACGACGCGCAAGGTGCTCGTCGACGGCCGCGCGTTCCTGAAGAGCGACACCGGGCCGGAGGCAGCGGCGGCGCTGGCGTTCACCGAGGTCTCCTACGAGCCGTTCGGACCTGAGCTCCTCGACGAGGCGTTCACCGCCTTCGGGCGGATCGGGCCGTCGCTCGATCGCAGAGAGGAGCGCCGTTCGTATGGCCGCCCCATCGGGGGGATCGCAGAGCGTCAGCGATGCGAGGGGGCGATGGCGTGAACCACCCGCTGAGCCGAGCCGGGCCGGCCCCCGGTGGGGGATTCGGCGGCGATTCCCTTCGAGACCGCGTCAGGCGCCGTACAGGGCGAGGAGCTGATCGGTGATCGAGTCGGGGGCGTAGGCGGCGGCGCGGGTACGACCGGCCTCGCCGAGACGCCTCCGCAACTCGGCGTCGCCGATGACCCGGCGCAGGGCGGCCACGGCCGCCGCGACGTCCTCGGAAGGAAAGATGAGCCCGGCCTCGTCGTCGCCGAGGAGCGTCTGGAGCGGGGGGATGTCGCTGCCGACGACGGGGATGCCGTTCATCATCGCCTCGGCGGCCACCCGGCAGAACGACTCGGCCCGCGACGGGATGAACACGATGTCGAGATCGCCGTACACCTTGTGGACGTCGGGGATCTTGCCCACCGGGTCGACGAGGTCCGGCGGGAAGGCACTCAGCCGATCCCAGACGGCGGCGTTCTCGTCGCTCGGCTCGAGGAACACATACAGCTTCCACACGATCGGCTCGTCGCGAAGTGCGGCAACCACGTCGGGGAGCAGGTCGAAGCCCTTGCGCTCGGTGGCGCCGCCCACGAAGCCCACGTGCAACGGGACCTCGCCGGAACGGGGGTTCTCGGCGAGGATCTCGGCGGGGTCGATCGGGTTGGGCACGATCGCGGCGTCGCCCGGGGCGCACAACCCATTCTCCACGGCCACCGCCTCGGCCGTCGTGGACACTGCGGCGAACTGCAGGTGGGGGAGCAGCCGCCGCACCAGCGGCCCGAGGACCGCACCCCAGCGTGAACCCACCGGATCGTGTACCCACACCACGATGCGGCGCTGGGTCAGCAACGCCGCAGGGGCGGCCAGGTTGAGCCCGGTGATCGCGTTGGCGTGGATCGCGGTCAGCCGTCGCCGGTTGCGCACCGCCCACCATGCGAGCTTGAGGCCGCCGAAGACCCGCAGCAGCCGGTCGACCGGGGTCTGCGGCCGCCGGGGCAGCTCGACCCGCTCGTCGGCGAGACCTTCAGCCGCGACCAGGTCGATGAAGGCCCCGTCCGCCGGCGCCGCCAGCACCCGGTGAACCTTGCCTTCCAGTCGTCCGAGGATCGTGATGAGGCTGCGGTTCGAGCCGCCGAGCGCCCGCGGGGTCGCGACGAAGAGAACGGTGGGGAGCTGCGGCGGCGTCTGCGACGACACGAGCCTGCCGGCTCAATACCCGCTGAGCATGCCCATCTTGCGGGCAAACTCGAGTGAGCGCCGGAACAGCCACAGGCCGATGGGCATGGCGATGACGCTGAAGATGGTGAGCACCAGCGCCGCGGTGCCGAACGACATCTCGAACGACCCGGGATCGGCCATGAGCAACGACCGGGAACCATTGATGACGTAGGTGTGCGGGATGACGAACGAGAAGACCCTCAGCCAGATCGGGAGCTGCGACACGCTGAACACAGAGCCGGCGAGTAGTGATGCGGCGAGGCCGTACACGACGAGGATCGGCTGAGACTTGAGCGTGAGCATCAGCACCGACGCCGACAGGATCCCGATGGCGGTCGTTGCGATCAGTCCGAGCAGGATCAGCGCCACGAAGGGCAGGATGCTGGCGTAGTCGATGTTGGCGCCGAGGGCGACGCCGAGGACCATCAGGGCAGCCCCCTGGAACAGCCCGAACAGGAGTGCCCACGTGTTCATCGCAACCGGCAGGGCCGTCCACGGCACGGGCTCGACGAGGTACGTCTCGAGGTTGCCCCGCATGAACGCCTGCTGGAGGATCCCGCCAAAGCCGACGAGGGCGCCCTGGAGCATCGCCGTCACGCCGAGCCCGATCGTGACATAGGTGAGGTAGTCGCCGCCGACCCGTGCGTCGCGGATGAGCTGTCCGATGAAGAAAGACAGCAGCAGCGGCATGATGCTGCGCAGCAGCGTGAAGGCGAAGGTCAGCGGGTAGCTGATCTCCTCGATGAACTCCATGCGGACGAAGGCCTTCAGGGTGGCCCAGGTGCCGGCCCGCTTGCGCGACGGTCCCTTGCCCGTGTGCGGCCTGACGATCTCTGTGGTCGTGGTGGTCATGGCTTCCCCCTCAGCGCCGCGAACGCGGCCGTCCCGAGTCCTGGAGCTCGCGGCCCTCGCGCTCGCGTCGGCGCTCCTCACGCCGTTCCCTGCGGATGTCTTCCTCGGAGCGGACGGTGGTGGCCCCGTAGATCTCGGCGAGCAGCTCGCGCAGCGGCCGTTTCACCTCGTCGACGGTGACGATGTCGGCCACCATGTGCTCGAGCTCGGCGAGCACGACGCCCTGCCGGGTGCCGTGCTCGAGGATGCACCGCACCGTCTCGTCCTCGACGTTCACGGAGGCGATGCCCGCGTTCGCCGTGTCGAGCACCTTGGCGGCCCGGTGGGCTGCATCGTCGGTGCCGAACGTGATCTCCACACACGGGCGGTCCAGGCGGTTGCGCATGGTCTGGAGGTCGCCGTCGTACCGGATCGTGCCCCGGTCGAGCAGGATCATCCGGGAGTGCAGCGCCTCGATCTCCTCGAGGCGGTGCGACGAGAGGAGGGCGGCGATCTTGCGCTCCTCGACGATCTTGATGATGAGGTTCAGGAGCTGATGGGCGGCGACGGGGTCGACGGCGCCGGTGGGCTCGTCGAGGATCAGCACGGGCGGCTCGTGGAGGAGGGCTCTGGCGAGCTGCATACGGGCTCGCATCCCGGCGGAGAGGGCGAAGATCGACTTGTTGGCGGCGTGACCCAGGCCCACGAGCTCGAGCGTGTGCTTGACCTGCCGCTCGATCGCCTTCGGTCGCATGCCCTGGAGGCGGCCGTGGAATCGGAGGTTCTCGGCGCAGTTCAGGCGCATCAAGAGGCTGCGATCGTCGCCGGGCATCCAGCCGACGAGGCTGCGCACCGACGGCGACTGCCGCGTGGCGTCGTATCCCATGACGATCGCTCGTCCCTCCGTCGGGGTCGTCAGTCCGACGAGGATGCGGAACGTCGTGGTCTTGCCGGCGCCGTTCGGCCCGACGACGGCAACGATCTCACCCGGATTCACCGACAAGTTGATGTCGTCGAGCGCAATCACCGGCTCCCGGATCTGCGTCGCCACCAGCGCCCGCATCCACTTGGGGGATGGGTAGTACGTCTTGCCGACGTGGTCGACGACGATGCTCGGTTCGGAGTTGCTGGTCACGGCTGGCTCCAGATCTGTGTCCCCCATGCCCCGCACATGCGGCTCCGCGGTTCGCTCGGACCGGTGGCGATTGCTGAGGCCCCCCACCGAGCTGATCCACGGCGTCGTCGCGCGCGAGCGCCTGTCCAGCGGCGATACTAACCCCGGCCCGGGTGGGCAGAGATAGGTCCAGCGAACTGTTCTCATAGCTCCGGGGAGCGACGAGGCTCTCCCCATGACGCTGCGACGCATCGCCTGGGCTCTCCTCGCCCTCGCCCTCGTCGTCGCCGCCTGCGACGGTTCGGCCGGCGACCAGGTATCCACCACGCAGGGCGCGCCGGCCTCGTCCACCACGACGACGACCGATGGCGGATCGTCCGGCACGAGCCCACCGCCGGCATCGCCGCAGCAGCCGACCGAGTCGCTACCGGGCGTGGACCGCATCCTGAGTGGCGAGGTGGGCTTCCCCGACGGGGTCGAGATTCCCGCAGGCGAGGTCTGGGCGTTCGACCCCACGTTCACGACCACGGTCGAGGCCGGCGGGAACGTCGTCGTGCGGGGTTCGCTGGTGATGCGCCCGGCGGACCGCACCGTCGAGCACACGCTCCGCTTCGTGGGCGTCGACGAGCAGGCCTTCGAGGGCGGGGGCATGGAGCCCCTCGCCGGCGACGTCGGTCTCTGGGTCGTCGACGAGGGCACGCTCGACCTCGAGGGGACGGAGCGGACCGCATGGGACTACGAGTGGCACGACGAGTGGGCCGGCGACGAGGTGGTGGCGGCGCCGAACACGGCAGGGGACTACGAGACGTTCACCACGGCGGCGGGTCCAGACGACGTGCCGCCGCCGAACGAGCTGGCCCTTGCGACCGAGCTGCTCGACCTGACCCGCAACGTGCGCATCGAGGGCACACCGCAGGGCAAGACCCACGTGCTCATCCACTCGAGCCAACCGCAGACGATCCGCTACGTTGCGATCCGCTACGTGGGGCCGGCCTTCGGTGAGGAGGTGCGGGGGAACCGGGCCGAAGGTGGCGACCAGAGCAACGTCGGCTCAGACGTCACCGGCCGCTATGGACTCCATTTTCACCGGTGTGGTGACGGCTCCCGCGGCTCGATCGTCGAGGGGGTCGTCATTCGTGACGCCGACAACCATGCGTTCGTGCCCCACGACTCACACGGCATCACCTTCCGCGACACCATCGCGTACGGCACGACCAATGAGGCCTACTGGTGGGACCCCGCCTCGCGGCAGAGCCCGAGCAACGCCTCGAACGACATCCGCTACGAGCACGTCGTCGCCGCGGCAGTGACGACGACGCGGGGCACCGGATCGGCGTTCGCCCTCTCCAACGGTGAGGGCAACGCCCTTGTCGACTCGGTGGCGGTCGGCGTGGTGGGGCGGGGCCACAGCCTCTCCGGCTACCACTGGCCCGGAACCGAGAAGTCGGTGTGGACCTTCGAGGGCAACACCGCCCACAACAACATCGGCCACGGCATCAGGGTGTGGCAGAACGTGTCCGCCACCCACGTCATCGAGCGCTTCACCGGTTACTACAACGGCATGGCCGGCATCCTGCACGGCGCCTACAGCAACTCGTACGTGTACCGCGACCTCACGCTGTTCGACAACGGGCTGCGGGAAGGCGGCGACATCGCTGTTCAGGCCAACGCCGTCGGCCGCCCGGCGAGCGACGGCGGCACCGACCGCCAGGAGTGGGATCACGTCGTCACGAACGGAGCGACCATCGTGCTCGGGCGCCACGCCGTGACCCCGGACGCCCCCGTCCGCTTCGTCGACTGCGACTTCTCATCCGTGGTCGTCGAGGAAGGCCCCAACAACTACTCGACCTGGGAGTTCGTCGACTGCAGCCTCCAACCCGAGGACATCGAAGTGCGCAATCTCAACGCCCGATCGGTGCTCCGGGTCCAGAACGGCACGGAGGCATGGCAGCTCACGACAGACGGCGTCACCGAGATCGACCCGTTCGTGTGAGGCCCAAACGGGCCGAGCGGCCCAGGGTCTACCCAGGGGGCCACTGGTAGAGTCGGCGAGGTTCCCGGCACCGTAGGGACCCACCGCAGCCGAGGGGGGATACATGGACTTCGCCTGGTCCGAAGAGCAACTCGCCTTCCGTCACGCCGTCGTCGAGTTCGCCGAGAAGGAGCTCAACGACCGGCTCGTCGAGCGAGATGCTCAGTACGAGTTCTCTCGCGAAGCCTGGAACAAGGCCGCCGAATTCGGCATCATCGGCCTCCCCTTTCCCGAGGAGTACGGCGGCCAAGGCGCCGACTACCTCACCACGATGCTCGCCATGGAAGCGCTCGGCTACGGCTGCCGCGACAACGGGCTGATCTTCTCGATGAACGCCCACCTGTGGTCCGGGGCGCTGCCCATCTACCGGTTCGGGACCGAGGAGCAGAAGCGGAAGTACCTCCCCGGGCTCATCGACGGCCGCCTCATCTCGGTGCAGGGCATGACCGAGCCCGGCACCGGCTCCGATGCGTACGCCCTCACCACGACCGCCGTCGAGGACGGGGACCACTACGTGCTCAACGGTGCGAAGACCTTCATCACCAACGCTCCGGTCGCCGATGTGTTCGTCGTGTTCACGACCGTCGACCGCAGCAAGGGCTGGCTCGGCATCACCGCCTTCATCGTCGATGCCGACACCCCGGGACTCACCGTCGGCAAGAACTTCCACAAGATGGGCATCCGCACGTCGCCGATGAGCGAGCTCATCTTCGAGGATTGCAGGGTGCCGAAGGAGAACATGCTCGCCAAGCGTGGCTCCGGCATGATGATCTTCAACCACTCCATCGAGCACGAGCGGGGGGCGATCCTCGCCCACACCATCGGCACGATGGAGCGCCAGCTCGAAGAGGCGCTCACCTACGCCCGGCAGCGCAAGCAGTTCGGGCAGTCGATCGGCAAGTTCCAGGCCGTGTCCCACCGGCTCGTCGACATGAAGGTGCGCCTCGAGGCGGGGCGGCTGCTGCTGTACCGCCTCGGCTGGATGTGGGACCAGGGCAAGGGCAAGGCCATCGACGCCTCGATGGTCAAGCTGTTCCTGTCGGAAGCCTGGGTGCAGTCGAGCATCGACACCATGTGGGTCCACGGTGGCTACGGCTACATGGTGGAGACCGAGTTGGAGCGGGACGTTCGTGACGCCTTCTCCAGCCGCATCTACTCGGGCACCAACGACATCCAGAAGAACGTCATCGCAAGCCAGCTGAAGCTATGAGCTACCGCTACCTCGTCCATCACTACGTCCAGGATTCGGCCGCCCGCACTCCCGACAAGGTCGCCGTCGTCGACGGCGAGCGTTCGCTCACCTACCGGGACCTCGACGAGCGGTCCAACCAGGTCGCCAATCTGCTCCGCTCGCTGGGCGTCGAGAAGGGCGATCGGGTCGGCCTGTACCTCCGCAAATCACTCGAGGCCGTCGTCGGCATCTACGGCGCGATGAAGGCGGGTGCGGCGTACGTGCCGCTCGACCCGAGCGCCCCTGAGCACCGCATCGGGTACATCGCCGGCAACTGCGGGCTGCGGCACATCCTCACGGGNNTTCGTCGACTGGGCGGCCGAGGAGTACGGGGTGGTCGCCGACGACGTGGTCTCCAGCCACGCCCCCCTGCACTTCGATCTCTCCACGTTCGACCTCTACGCCGCGGCCCGTGCCGGCGCCACGCTCGTGCTGGTGCCGCCGAAGTTGTCGGTGTTCCCTGTCGAGGTGGCCAAGTTCATCGACACCCACCAGATCACCGTCTGGTACTCGGTGCCGTCGATCCTCACGATGATGGTCGAGCATGCCAACCTCCAGCCCGGTGCGCTGCCGAGCATCCGCAATCTGCTCTTCGCCGGCGAGGTGTTCCCGACGAAGTACCTGTCGCGGCTGATGAAGCTGATGCCACACGCCCTGTTCGCCAACCTCTACGGCCCGACCGAGACCAACGTGTGCACCGCCTACACGGTGCCGGAGCCGCCGCCCGAGGACGGTCCCACGATCTCGATCGGCAAGGCCATCGGCAACGTCGACACGTTCGTCATCGACGACGAGGGCGAGGTGGTCGCCCCCGGCACCGTCGGCGAGTTGCTCGTGCGGGGCCCGACCGTGATGCGTGGCTACTGGGGCGACATCGAGCGGACCCGGCAGCGCCTGGTCACCGACCCTCGCGATCCCGACTTCGGGGACCCCGTCTACCGGACGGGTGACCTCGTCGAGGAGATGCCCGACGGCAACTACCGCTTCCTGGGGAGGCGTGACCACCAGATCAAGCACCGCGGCTATCGCATCGAGCTCGGCGACATCGAGACGGCGATCAACGCTCACCCCGACGTCGTGGAGTGCGCCGTCGTCGCCGTGCCAGACGAGTTCGTGTCGAACCGCATCAAGGCGTTCGTCGCCGTCAAGGCCGAGATCGCCGACAGCGAGATGATCAACCACTGCGCCGAGCTGATCCAGAAGTACATGATCCCGGAGACCTTCTACTTCCGGGAGCATCTCCCCAAGACGTCACGCGGCAAGATCGACCGTCAGCTCCTCGGCCGCGAAGCCATCGAGCTGGCCGCCGCCGAGTAGCGGAGCGTTCCGATGGCTCCCCCATCGGGGGAGC